>JBGAIY010000107.1:0-20298 GCA_044225205.1 Myxococcaceae bacterium
GCTCTTGGCCCTCGCGGCCCCCGAAGCCGGTCGCTCCCGCCGGTGGGACCTCTTTTTCGGCATGAGCTTGCCGACCTCACCGGGGCGCGCCAGCCGCCACAATCTTCTCGTCGACCAGTGACATGGCTTCGACCCGCGGTTTGGCCGCTGGCGGCCACAGCCAGGTTTCGACCCGAAGGTGCGAATCGGTCGACAGCTGTATGCGCTCGCCGCGTTCAGGCTGAAACGCACCGGTGACCTCGAACGGCAGCTTCACCGACGAAATGACCTCGTTGCGGCTCGTGTTGACCACGAGCCATTGCCCGGTTTGATCAACCACGCTCACCAGGGGGGCGCGCCAATCGGCCTTGATCAAGAGCTTGCCGGCCCCGACGAAGTCGTCACATTCGGCGATTCGCACGAGCGCACTCTCGTTCCACAGAATCAGACGCCCGTCATAGCTGGCCGTGGCAAACTCCGCCGAGCTGGCGAGGCGCAAAAACCAGGCGGCCTTTTGATGCGCCGCGATTCGCTTCTCGACCACCCCCTCGCGCAATCGGTACTTGGCGATTTCACCGGTCTCGAGCGTGATCAACAGCGAGGCGCCGTCGCTGGTGAACAGGCCGTCAATGCCCGGTGCCCCGAGAACCTTGGCGTCGATGGGGTTCAGCGCCCCCTCGTCGAGCCGCAGCCAGGCGACTTGGGTGTTGGTGAAGAAGAGCGCTGCCAGTCGGCGGTCGCTCGACACCGAGAGTCGTTCGACGTCGTCGGGCAGTGCAACCTCGCGCTGGTCAGAAAGTGATGCCTCGATGACGAGCGTGCGGTTCGACGCGAACACGTTCACTGACCCCGACGGGGCGCCCACCACCCTCGCCCCCGCCGAGACCGGCCCGAGCGGAGCGGCTTGGCCATGCGCACTCAGCTGCGACCAGCCTCGCTCGGTGGCCGTCAAAGCGGTTCTTGAAGTCGGGTCTTCCCACAGGCCGAGCACGCCTGTTTCGAGTTCTTCTGCAAAGCGGTGCAACTGTGGCCAGCGCTTCACGTGTCCGAGTGAATCGACCGACAGCACCCCGTCTCCGAGCGGGGCGATGGTCGAAATGGCTGACGGGTGGGCCCAAAACGCCCCCACGACCTGACCCCGGACGAGGTCGAATGTGCGAATGCGACCGTCGTCGGTGGCGATGATGAGTTCGTGGTCGTTGCGCCATTGGGCATCGGCCACGTACTGGGGCGACTCGAACTTCGCCGGCAGAAAGGCGCCTTTTGTCGTGTCGATGAAGAAGACCTTGTTGAGGGCCACCGCCGCCAAAATCGTCGAGCTCTTCGACCGGGGAAAAAGGGGTTGCTCGCCAATGTCGATTTTCCACGACGGGTCGTCGGGAGACCAGATCTTGCCATCGCTCGTGCCGACCAGCAGCCGGTCGCCCACGTAGGTCGCCACCTTGATGACGCTTTCACGTTCGCGGGTCGTGAACTGGCCGCTTTCGAAGGTCACGACGCCTTTCAGCAGCGCTTGGGCCGACTGCATGCGACCCGCGAAGCACGCACAGCGCGTGCTTTGTGCGCTGCACTCACACATGGTGTGTGGCGAGGGCTGACCGAGCGGCACCGCGACCCAACGGCCGTCGGCAAACACGGCGCCAGTTTCGCCGGCCTCGGCGATCATGGTGCCGACGTTCGCGCCCGCCGGCTGCAGCGACCAAATGGCCACCGGGGCCTCGACCGAATGTGAGCCCCCGTCGGGCGTGTAGACCTGAACCTTGGTCGTGTTGTTTGTGGCCCACACTTCGTCGCCGACGAAGGCGGCGGCCGGTTCGCCAAGCGTCAACCGCCGGTCGGTCGTCAGGTCAAACCAGCTCGCCGGGTGCTCTCGGTCGAAGGCCAGAAACGTCTGCGCGCGTTCATTCGAAGCCAGCCGTGTCATCGACGGTTCGACCGACCAGTCGCCCGCGGCCGGGGGCGTTTGCCACTGCGCAGTCGCTTTGAGATGTTCACGGGCGGGGTTCGAGGCCGTGCTCTCAATCGCTCCCAAGTACGCGAGCGCGGCGAAGGGCCGTTCATTCAACAGGGCCAGCCGGGCTTGTTCTTCGCGAAGCCGTACCATTTGGGCCTCGGAGTCGCGCCATGCTTGAAAGAGCACCACGAGGCCGGCGGCCAACAGCGCGAAGACCCCCACGAGCGCTGAGCGGCGAATGCGCTGTGCGCGCCGCTCGTCACGCAAACTGGCGTCGGCGAAAGCTTGTTCAACCGAAGTCACCCCCCCAGGAAAGCGAGCGCGCCAGAGTCGATATTCGGCGAGCACTTCGTTTCGCCACAAGAGGCCCGACGCGCGACCCCGTTCTTCCCACTGGCGGGCCGAAGCGCGCAGCGCATCACGCATTCGGGCCGATTCGGCGTCTTCTCGCTGCCACCCGACCAACCGCGGCCATGCCGTGATCAAGGCCTCATGAATGATCTCGACGGAGTCATGCCCGTCGGCGGTCTCCGAAGAGACCAACAGCCGGGCGTCGATCAGTCGGTTGATGACGCTCTGGGCGGCCGAAGTGCCTCCCAGCACCTCGAGCGCCTCTTGTTTCGAAAGCACGGTTCGGGTGCCCTGGCCCGTGACCAAATGTCGAAACGCTTCGCGAACCAATCGTTGTTCGTCGGCCGAGAGCGACGCCATGGTGGTTTCGGCGTGATTGGCAAGAGCGCCCCCGACGCCGCCAAGCACCTCGTAGGTCTTGGCCCGCATCAACCGAAGCTGCCGGTCGCGCAGTTCCCACAGTTGAGACGCGGTAAATGACAACAGCGCGAGCGCCCCCGGGTATTCAGACACGGCGTCGACCATTCGCCGGGGCAGCGAAGGGTCGTCGAACGAATAGCCCACCCGGCGCGCGGGCTCACTGACCACTCGAACCAAGTCGTCGGGGCCGGGGGTGCCCAACAGCTGGAGCGCACTCGACAGAACGTCTCGAAACGCCGGGAGCTGCTGGACCTTGATCAAGAAGTCGTCGCGAAGCGTCACCACGACGCGAACACGCCCAGAGGGGTGCCGCGCCGCCGCCAGCACCTGTTCGGCGAACCGATTGCGAAGCTGGGCGTCGGCACAGAGTGTGACGAGTTCTTCAAATTGGTCGACCACCAAGAGCAGCGACCCGCCTTGCAAGGCTTCGAGCAACGGGTCGAGGCCCTTGGTCAGGTCGGGCAACCCCGCCGACTCGAGGCGCGCGTGGAGCGCCGCAAACGGGTTGGCGCCTGGCCTCACGACGAGCGGCCGCCACCCAGAAGACAACAATGGCAGCACCCCGGCCAACACGAATGACGATTTGCCCGTGCCCGAAGGGCCGACGACGGCCAAGAACGACTCATCGCGGAGGCGATTGGCAAAGGCTTGGGCCTCTTTTTCACGGCCGAAGTAGTTGTCGGCGTCGGCGACTCCGAAAGTCGACAGACCCTTGTAGGGGGGCCGCTCTGTTTGCGCCGACGACTGCAGCGAATGGGTGAGGAGCCCATGCTGCGAGAGCCACCCCCACAGCGCTTCGTCTTGTGTTTCGAATGACGACGGCCAAGCGATCGACCGCGCTCCCCGGCGGCCGGGCCCTTCGAGCATGAAGAGTTCTTCGGGGCGGCCCACGCTCGGGCTGGCGCATTGAACGAGCGGTGACAGCGTCAAGACCACCGAGCCCACCGAGTCGACCAGCAACACCGAACCGGGTTCGGCGGGTTCAACCACGCGCTGCGTTGGGCGAACCACGCGGCGAGACCCCATCCACCGTTCCGGGCCGCTTTCGCTTGGTACGACGACCGCGTACTCGAACAGAAATTGAAGCGGCCGGAGCGCGGCCGTGAGTCGACCGACGGTCGCATGGAGCTGCTGAATCAGCTGTTCGTCGTTCGCCGTCGCGTCGGGTGCGCCTTGCGCCACCGCCTGCAGTACCGCGAACCCTTCGCTGGCTACGTATCGCACCAATTCAGGCAGCGGGTGCGCGTCAGGCTTCGTAGAAAACGGCAAGACCAGCGCCCGGGTGAGATCGAGCCAGTCGGTGTCAGCCAAGCCCTTCTCGTGAAGCTGCTGCAGTAACCTCTTGGTGACTTCTGATTCTTGCCCACCGGGCCCCACCCGAACTCGGCCGGCGAGCGCGTACATGGCGAGGGTTCGGCAGATGATTTTGACCACCGTGGCCAGGCTCGCCGTTGCTTGCCGCGGGCCCCGGGCGGAGTCGAACAAGGCGACGGCTTCGGCCAGCGGCTGCGGCGCCTCATTGATGAGGTTGTCATACAGGCCAGTTTCGAAGTGCGGCAGCGCGGGCGGGTCGGTGCCGATGCCAGAAGCCGCGCGCAGAGCGACCGCGAATGACAAGGGTGTTTCGAAGCGTTCGTCAGGCTTCTTGGCTGCCCCTTTCGCCAACACTTCGTACAAGCCGCTCGGCAGCGAGTCGGGCAAGGCGGGCAGCGGCGATGTGGCATGCGCCCGAGCCATGCCCCTGAGGTTCTTGCTCTGAAACGGCAGTGCGCCCGTGAGGCACTGGTAGGCCAGAATTGCCAAACTGTAGATGTCGGCGCGCGCACCGACCTGCGAAGCGTCGAGCCACTGCTCGGGAGCCATGTAGTACGGTGTGCCAACCAGCGAACCGACCTGAGTCAACTGCATCGACTCGCTCCGCGTCAGCCGGCCCACCATGCTCTCGCTCAAGGCGTCGCCTTCGGTGTTGGCGTCGAGCAACTCGGTCAGGTCAACGGGGTCGGGTGCGGAGGGAACCGGGGCGCCTGCGCGAGCGATGCCCAAGTCGAGCAACTTCGGCAGCATTTTGCCCGCGCGTTGAATCACCATCACGTTGGCGGGCTTGATGTCGCGGTGAATGATGTCTTGGTCGTGGGCCGCGCTCAGCACCTCGCAGAGCCGCTCGAAGAACGGCACGAACCGAGCCAGAGGCAACGGCCCCTGGGTGGCGACGAGCTTGTCGAGGGGTGTGCCCCGCACCAGCTCCATCGCAATCCACAAGGTGCCGTCGGGCTCGATGCCGAACGCATAGACGTGCGCCGCAAAAGGGTGGTCGAGTCGGCTCGCGAGCCGCGCTTCGCGCAAAAACCTCGCCGCCGCCTCGGAGGAAATGTTCGTGGGTCGGGCAAGAAATTTGATGACCGCTTGGCGGCCGAGGGTCAATTGATCAGCAAGGTAGACCTCGCCAACCCCACCTGAGCCGAGCCGCTCTCGAACGCAAAAGTCGCCAACCGTTCGGCCCTCGTACCCGCTCATATTGGCGCCGTTGAACGGCGGCCGAATTATGATCGAACACCGCTCGGTGACCAGCAAAACCCGAGAGTGTCGGTTCGCGTCGGGAACATTACTTGATGTGCACTCAAAGAATCTTGACGAGCGGCCTCAGCGGCGTGCGTCTCATTTAAATCAACAAGATAGCGTAGGCTCATCGATTGCTAGGCCTTGATGTGCTGACTGCCCCTGAGGAGAACCCCATGAAGCTGCCAAAACTGAAGACCGAGAAACTCAAAGTGCTGACGGTGCCCCAAACCACGCAGGTTGCCGGCGGGCTCTCCTGCTGTGACCGTGTGACCAAGGCCTGTTGATCAACGCGCGCTTGCTCAATGCAGACCCCGTGGCGTTGCCGCGGGGTTTTTGCATTTTTTAGGGCTCTTTGAAGTGGGTCTGGCTCAGGGTTCGGTGAGCGCCGTCAGCGCGGTGCAAGCCCCGAACCGCCGCCGCACTGGCCCACCGTGACGCACAGGCGCCGAAGCCCGGCGCGGCCAGTCGAAGTCCAGCAGCCGCTCCAGAAAGCCGTGGGCCACGCAGCCCTCGAGGCTGAACACCGAGACGTCGGTGCAGTGTTCGGCGGCCAAGAGCAAGTCGCGCTCGAATTGGGGCCACGTCAGCTTGGGCAACGGGTCGATGCCACCGCCCGTGCTGCCCACGCCCAGCGCCCGGCAGCGGCCGGCCAACTGCGAGAGCAGCCCCGCGCCGACCGGGCCCAACAAGCTCGAGTACAGCATCACCACTTCGCGGTCGGTCGACACGTCGAGCCCGCCGGCCACCCGCTGCCACAAGGAGCCGCTCGCGTCGCGGTCAGCCAACAACAGGGGAAACTGGTACGACTCGGCCCGCAGGCCCGTGGCGCGCACCCGTGCCACCGTCTGGCCGTACGCCGCCAGGGCCGCGCGCAGTGGCCGCTGGTCTCGCGCCCGCCACGCCCACGACAACGCCATGCGCACGGGCTGGGCGAAAAAGCGCTGCAGCTCGCGCAGGTGCGGCTCGAAGTCGAGCCCCAGCGCTTCGAAGCGAAGGCCCTCGGCGTCGGCCCACGACAGCGTCGCGTCAATCAGGGCGTTGACCCGGTCGACGTTGGTGTGGGTTGCGAAATAGCCGTCGTCGACGGGCAACAAGAGCCAGGCACCCACCGGCACACCGGCGTCTTGCAGCCGGCGAATGACGTCGGCGCGTCGACCGCTGCGCTCGCGCAGGCCCATGGTGACTCCCGCGCCCAGCGAGGCGAGCTGCGCCACGACCGTGGGGGTGAAAACGCCGTCGAGCGCGTCGGCGTCGACTTCGTTGAAAAATCGCAGAGTCGTGGGCTTCACAGAACCTTCGCCCATGTTGTCACACTTCGCCGCGCCCCAGAGCCCTGCCCGTCTCGCCAGAAGTGCTGGGCGCGCCAGGTGCTATAGGGCCGGCCATGCCTGCGTCGCCCACCATCGCGGCCATTGCCACCGGCCCCGCCGCGGGAGGCATTGGCATCGTTCGCGTTTCTGGCAGCCAGAGCCTCGCGGTCGCTCGAAAGGTCTGCCCGTCGGCGCCGGCGACGTTGCCCGCCCGGCAGGCGGTCTTCACGTCATTCGTCGACGCCCACGACGCCGTGCTCGACGAGGGGCTGGTGCTCTATTTCCCCGGGCCGAATTCGTACACCGGAGAAGACGTCGTCGAGTTTCAGCTGCACGGCTCACCCCGGCTTCTGCAATTGCTGCTGACGTCGGCCTTGCAGGTCGACCGCGTGCGACTGGCCGAGCCCGGAGAATTCACCCGGCGTGCGTTTCTCAACGGTCGCATCGACTTGACGCGCGCCGAGGCGGTGGCCGACCTCATCGCCGCGTCGTCGGAGCGGGCGGTGCTCGCCGCGGCCCGCCAGCTCGCGGGCGGTCTGTTCGAGCGCATCGAGCGGCTCCGCGCGCCGTTGGTCGAGCTGCAGGCCGACCTCGAAGCGTCGCTCGACTTTCCCGACGAAGCCGAAGACGCCGAGGTGTCGTTCGCCGAACGCCTCGACGAGTGCGTTCGCGCGGTTCGGGCGTTGCGCGACGAGGGGGCTTCGGGCGCCGTCATTCGCCGTGGCGCGAAGGTCGTGCTCTACGGGCCGGTGAACGCCGGCAAGTCGACGCTGTTCAACCGCTTGGTCGGCGAAGCGCGCGCCATCGTCGACTCCGAGCCCGGCACCACCCGCGACGCGCTCGAGGCCCGGCTCGAATTGAATGGGTTGTCGGTGACGCTGACCGACACCGCGGGGCTGCGCGAAGCCCCCGGCCGCATCGAAGCCATTGGCATCGAACGCACGCGGAGCGCGCTCGCCGCATGCGACGTGGCCGTGCTCGTCATGCCTCCCAATGCGAGCGCCGCCGAGAGGGCCGCCTGGCAGCGAGAAGCCGACCCGGCGCGAAGAATCGACGTCGACGGCAAAGCCGACGTGGCTCGGCCGAACCAGGGCCAAGGCCTCGCGGTTTCGGGCCACACGGGCCTGGGCGTCGACGAATTGCGCAGCGCCGTCATGCAGAAGTTGGCACCCGGTGAAGCGACCGCCGTTTCGGTGACCAGCGAGCGCCACCTCGCGTGCCTCACCACCGCCACCGAGGCGTTGACGCGCGCCCGCACCGCGCTGACGGTGTCGACCCTCGAGGTCGTGGCGGGTGAAGTCGCGGTGGCCCTCACCGCCCTCGGAGATGTGACCGGCCGCGACGTCTCGGCCGACCTGCTCGACGCGATTTTTCAGCGCTTCTGCATCGGCAAATAGCGCGCGCGACTTGATCGACGGGGCCCTGTCTCTACGCCGACCAAGGGAGTACGCATGCCCCGAATTTGGCAACTGCCTGTTATTGCGATGGTATTTCTGACCGGCGGGTGCCTCGAAACGGCCGAGGGCGATGACGCGTCGGCCGATGCGGGGCGTGGTGATGGAGGCCTGCCCGTGGCCGACGCTGGCTCTGCGCACGGCGACGCCCAGGTCGAGTTGGTCGACGGTGGTGGTGCTGGCCTCGAAGACGCGGCCGTGGCGTTGGCCGACGCCGGAGCGGTGTTGGACTCGGGCGTCGCACCTGACTCGGGCGTCTCGGTGGTCGACGCGGGAGCGCCCGTCGACTCCGGGGTCGTGCGCGATGCGGGCTCGCCAGTGGTCGACGCGGGTCGACCGCGCACCGATGCGGGGGTAGTGACTCGCTTCGACGGAGGCGTCACCGAGCTTTCGCAACTGGCGGCGTCGATGGCGCCGGGTACCTGGGCGCCGCTGCCCGTCGAAGGCCAGAACGAGGTGCTGGGCGTCGGTGGTGTCTCGGGCACCATGCTTCACTACTCGAACCACCTGCCGTGGAACCGGGCGACCCACGTGGTCGAAATCATCGGCATGGACCACGGCTACCCGTCGCTGCGGCACGTTCGGTACGTCGAAGCCACGAACCGCTTCGTGCTGGTGGCCGACAACGCGGGGCTCGGCGCGGCGCACGGCTACGACCACAACGCCGTCAACCCGTACACCGGAGACCTGTACCACCGGGTCTACAGCGGCTTCAGCGGTCACATTTCAAGTCGCCGCAAGGTGCTCGGGGCCGATGCGTTCACCGACTTGCCCGACCTCACAACCACCGACCAAGTCGCCATTGGTGCGTGTTGGTGGTCAGGTCACTTCGTCGGTGCCGGGGCCCAAGGCGCGTTCATGTTGTTCAACAGCGGCAATTCGACCGGGGGCGCAAGCGACGGGGTCATCGCCGCGTTCGACCCGCTCACCGACAAGTGGTTCTACAACGAAGCCGGCAAGGCCCCGTTCTACGGGTCGGGGTACACGTACCACAGCGTCATCGAATACAGCGAGAAGCTGAACGTCGCGGTCTACGGCGGCGGCAACGTCGCGCCGCGCAAGCTGTGGCGGCTGAACGAAGACGGGTCGTTCGTCACCATGCCCGACGTGCCCACCGGCAAGGCGGTGGGCATTCAGGGCGGTCTGCTCGTCGACGAGCCGGTGACGGGCCACTTCTTGCTGCTCAGCGCCGGAGAGCTGTGGGAACTCGACCCCACAGGCGACGGCCAGTGGTCGCAGCTCGGCGGTTCGAGCACGCCACCGGCGGCGGTGGGCATACCCGGCCCGACCAACCCCGTCGCGGTCATCGTCTCGTCGATACCCGACTACGGCGTGGTGATGGTCATTACCCAGCCGTCGCAAAACGGGGGCAACGTGTACCTGTACAAGCACCCCTGACCGCCCCGCGCTGATCAGCCGCCTCCCCCTCGGCGGCGGTGCGCCAAAGTTCTGACCCAGCCTTGGAGTGTTCGTTGCACTGGTCGGCCTCCACATGGCCCACCCAGCTGCGCGAGCGAGGTCGTTGCTGCCCTCTGGGGTGTCTGGCCACCCACTTCAATTCAAGGCACGAGGGAAAGACCGTATGGCGAGGCGAACAGGGCAATACGTGGCGGCGGTGGTGACCATCGCGCTGATCAGCGGGTGTGCTCAAAAGACTTCGAGCGACGAATTCGCGGGCTCGGTCGGTGTGGCCAAACAAGCGGCCGGCTCGGTGGTGCTCACGGTGAGCTCGGGTTCAACGGCGTACGTGGGGGGTGGGTCACCTCCGCCGGTCGTGGTCGACGCCGCCCTCACCGTCACCGGGAGCGCGACCATCACCGGCGCGACCATGAGCTTCGACACGGGCTTCGTTTCGGCCCAAGACCGGCTCAACTTCGCCACCATTGGCACCATCACCGGCTCGTACAACACGTCGACGGGCGTGTTGACCTTGAGCGGTGCCGGCACGTTGGCCGAGTACGAGACGGCGCTGCGGTCGGTGACCTACAGCAACACCTCGAGCACGCCGACGGCGGGCACCCGCGCGGTGACCATTTCGCTCGGCACGGCCGTGGCGAACACGAGCAACGGCCACTTCTACGAATTCGTTTCTGCGAGCGGCACGTGGACGCAGGCGCGAACCGCCGCCGCCACGCGCAGCTACCTGGGCCTGCAGGGCTACCTCGCGACCTTGTCGGCTTCGACCGAGAACGACTTCGTTCGCGCGAAGCTGACGAGCGACGGCTGGTTCGGCGCGCAAGCAACGCCTGAGACCAGCTTTCCTCGCAACTGGTACTGGGTGACCGGCCCCGAAACGGGCACGGCGATTTGTTCGAACCCGTCGTCGGGCAGCTGCACGTCGATTTCGGGGCGTTCAGCAACTGGGCGGGCGGCGAGCCGAACAGCGCGCAGCGGCGAGGGGTGCGCGCAAATTCGCCTTCGCCAACTTGGGCCGGTGGAACGACCTGCCCTGCAACAGCACGACGCTCGCGGGGTACCTGGTTGAATACGGCGGCATGGCGGGAGACCCGGTGCTCGTCATTACCGGCACGAAGAGCGTCGTCGTCAGCTACACGGCGACCCAGGTCACCACGACGGGCACGACGCTGACGTACAACGCCGGTGACGCGGCGACCGCGGTCGACCCGGGGGTCACCGTGACCGGCACGAGCACCATCACGAGCGCGACCGTGAGCATCACGTCGGGCTTCGTTTCGGCCCAAGACGTGCTGGCCATGGCCACGAGCGGCGCCATCAGCGCGTCGTACAACTCGGCGACCGGCGTGTTGACGTTGTCGGGCACCGGCACCACGGCCGACTACCAAACGGCGTTTCGCACCGTGACCTACCGAAACACGGTTTCTCCCCTGCCCACGACGGCGGCGCGCAACGTGCGCTTCACCGCGACCAGCGTCAGCGGCAACCGGGCGCTGCAGGTCATGGCGCAGCCGACGTTGACGTTGAGCTCTTCGAACGCGTCGGCGCCGTACGGCAGCTCGGTCACCTTGACCGCGACCATGAACCCCACGGCGTCGACCGGCACGGTGCAATTTTTTGCCGACGGCACGAGCTTGGGCACCCCGACGTTGAGCAGCGGCGTGGCGTCGGTGTCGACGTCGTCGCTCAGCATCGGCTCGCACGCCATCACGGCGAACTACTCAGGTGACTCGCAGCGGTTGACGGCGAGCGGCAGCTTCACGCAAACGGTAACGACCTTGGCGGCTGGCCAGGGCCCGTGCACCGCGGGCAACCAAGCGACGGTTTGCGCTTCGGGGCTGTGCAATACGACCACCAGCACGTGCGGTGCGCCCAACGGGTCGGCCTGCACCGCGGCGAACCAGTGCGCGCTGAATGTGTGCGGGCTCAACAACATTTGCGGCGTGCCGAACGGAGGCGCCTGTACCGTCGCGACCGCGGCGCAATGCCAGACGGGCACCTGCAGCCCGAACAACAACACCTGCATGCCCGTCGGGGGGTGCGCGGTGAACGCCGACTGCTCGCCCGGCCATCAGTGCAACGGCTCGCTGCTGTGCGAAGTGGCGCCGAGTCTGACGACCAGCTCGGGCACGACGGTGTACGACGCGCTGCTGAGCAACGTCGCGGTCGACTCGAACCTCACCGTCGTCGGTGCGAACTCGATTACTGGGGCGACGGTCACCATTGGCACCGGGTTCTCGGCGGCCCAAGACCGACTCGTCTTCACCAATGCGAACGGCATCACCGGCTCGTACAACACCAGCACGGGCGTGTTGACGTTGAGCGGCACGGCGAGCACGGCGACCTACCAAGACGCGCTTCGCTCGGTCTTGTACGCCAACATTGGCGGGGCGACCCCGTCGACCGCGCTGCGAACCATCACCTTCGGCATGGGCGCGGCGGTCGCGAACTCGAGCAACGGCCACTTCTATGAATTTGTCTCGTCGAGCGGCACGTGGACCACGGCGAAGAACGCCGCGGCGGCGCGCACCTACCTCGGCCTGCACGGGTACTTGGCGACGCTCACGAGCGCGGCCGAGAACGACTTTGTGCGTGGCAAGTTGACGAGCGACGGCTGGTTCGGCGCGCAAGCGACGCCGGAGACCAGCTTTCCTCGCACCTGGTACTGGGTGACCGGCCCTGAAACGGGCACGGCGATTTGTTCGAACCCGTCTTCGGGCAGCTGCACGTCGATTTCGGGGGCGTTCAGCAACTGGGCGGGCGGCGAGCCGAACAACGCGGGCGGCGAGGGCTGCTCGCAAATCTACTTTGCCAATGTGGGCCGGTGGAACGACCTGCCCTGCAACAGCACGACGCTCGCGGGGTACCTGGTCGAGTACGGCGGGTCGTCGAACGACCCGGTGTTGGTGTTGAGCGCCGACAAGCTGCTGCAGGTGCGCGCGGCGACCAGCATCGCCCTGGGTTCGTCAAAGGCGAGCTCGGCGCTGCATGAGTCGGTCACATTCACCGCGACCTTCACCCCGTCGTCGGCCACGGGTACCGCGCAATTCGTGATCGACGGCACCCCGTTCGGCGGCCCGGTGACCATTTCGGGGGGTGTCGCCACGTTGTCGACCTCGGCCTTGACGCTGGGGGCGCACACCGTTTCGGTGACCTATGCCGGAGACACGCGAGACCAGAGCGCCACCGGCACGCTCGCCGGCGGCCAAACCGTGAACCCGCTTGGCAACGGCGTCGGGCCGTGCACGTCGAGCAACGCGGCCACCGACTGCGCGTCGGGCGTTTGCAGCCCCAGCACCAGCACCTGTGGGTACGCTTCGGGTGAAGGGCCGTGCACGCCGTCGACGGCGGCGGTGTGCCAGAGCGGCTCGTGCAGCGCGGGCGGCGCCTGCATGCCGGCGGGCGGTTGTTACGTCGACGCCGACTGCGGCGCGAGCAACTACTGCAACCGGTCGACCTTTGCTTGTACCCCCAAACTGGGGTCAGGCGTGTCGATACCGAATGACGGTTTGCACGACGGTACCTGCAGCACGGGCACGAGCCCGGTGTGCGCGAGCGGCACGTGCAACACGTCGACGAATACGTGCGCGGTGGCGAATGGGGCGGGGTGTTCAACGGCGGCCGACTGCACGACCAACGCGTGCAGCCCGAACAACCACACCTGCATGCCGTTCGGTGGCTGCGCGGTGACCGCTGACTGCGCGACCGGCATGCAGTGCAATTCATCGCAGGCGTGCGAGGTGGCTCCGGGCATTACCGCGAGCCCCGGCACGACCGACTACAACGCGCTGCAACGCGACGTGGTCATCGACGCCGACCTGTTGGTCGTGGGGGCGAACCCCATTGACGGGGCGACGGTCACCATCGGCACCGGGTTTTCGGCGTCGCAAGACCAGCTGCTCTTCACCGACGGCAACGGCATCACCGGTTCGTACAATGCCTCGACCGGCGTGTTGACGTTGAGCGGCACGGCGAGCACGGCGACCTACCAAGACGCGCTGCGCTCGGTGCTGTACCGCAACACCGGCGGGGCCACGCCTTCGACGGCGCTGCGCACCATGACCTTCGGGTTGGGCAACGCGGTGGCGAACTCAAGCAACGGCCACTTCTATGAATTCGTCTCGTCGACCGGCACGTGGACCGCGGCGAAAAACGCCGCCGTCGTGCGCAGTTACCTCGGCCTGCACGGGTACTTGGCGACGCTCACGAGTGCGGCCGAGAACGCCTTCGTGCGCGGCAAGCTGACGAGCGACGGCTGGTTCGGCGCGCAAGCGACGCCGGAGATCAGCTTTCCCCGCACCTGGTACTGGGTCACGGGCCCTGAGACGGGCACGGCGATTTGCTCGAACCCGTCACCGGGCAGCTGCACGTCGATTTCGGGCGCGTTCAGCAACTGGGCAGGCGGAGAACCGAACAGCTACGGCGCCGGCGAGGGCTGTTCGCAAATTTACTTCGCGAATGCCGGCCGGTGGAACGACTTGCCCTGCAACGGCACGACGCTCGCGGGGTACCTGGTCGAATACGGCGGCATGCCGAGCGACCCGGTGTTGGTGCTGAGCGCCGACAAGCTGTTGCAGGTGCGCGCGGCGACGAGCGCTGTGGTGTCGAGCTCGAACCCGGGCGCGCGGTTGCACGAGCCCATCACCTTCACGGCCACGCTGACGCCTTCGACCGCGAGCGGCACCGTGCAGTTCAGCATCGACGGGGGCGACGTCGGCAGCCCGGTGACGCTGGTGAATGGCGTGGCGAGCGTCACCTTGCCCGCCGGGCTCACGTTGGGCCATCACACCGTCTCGGTCAGCTACGACGGAGACACCGAAGACCTCGCCGCCAGCGGTGATTTGAGCGGCGGCCAGACCGTCTTGCCGCTGCTGAACGCGAGCGGCCCGTGCGACAGCGGCAACGCGGCCACCGACTGTGCGTCGGGCGTGTGCAGCAGCGCGGGTACGTGCGGCTACGGCGTGAACGAAGGCCCCTGCACGCCCGGCTCGTCGGCCCTCTGCCAGAGCGGCGTGTGCAGCGTGGGTGGCGCGTGCATGCCGTCGACTCCGGGCGGTTGCTACGTCGACGGAGACTGCTCGGCGGGGTCGTACTGCGACCGCGCGAGCAACAGCTGCCAGCCGTCGCTGGCCACCGGCGTCGCTCTGCCGTCTGACGGCCTGCACGACGGCACTTGCCCGGCGGGCGGCCTGACGCCCGTGTGCGCGAGCAGCGGTGCAACGTCTGGGCGAACACCTGCTCGGCGGGCACCGGCGCTTCGTGCACCGGCCCCTCGCAATGCACGAGCAACGTGTGCGCGCCGAGCGGCGTGTGCATACCGTCGGCGCCTGGCAGTTGCTGGGCTGACCAAGACTGTGGCTTGGGCGCGCTCTACTGCGACCACGCCCTGTTGACCTGCGTGATGAAGTTGCCCGCGGGCACGCCCATACCGTCTGACGGGCTGCACGACGGCGTCTGCACCGGCGGCGCTTCGGCGACGTGTGCGTCGGGCGTGTGCAACGTGACGACCAACACCTGCGCCGACGGCATGGGCGCAGGCTGCTCGTCGGGCGCGCAATGCACCAGCAACCAGTGCGCTCCGAGCGGCCACTGTGTGCCCGCCACGTCGGGCAGCTGCTGGGCCGACAGCGACTGCACGGGTTCGACCTACTGTGACCGCGCGACGCTCGCCTGCGTGCCGACGTTGTCGGCGGGTACGGCCCTGCCGAACGACGGCCTGCACGACGGCACCTGCCCGGCTTCGGGCGCGAGCCCGGCCTGTTCGACGGGGTCGTGCAACGTGGTGACGAACACCTGCGCGGCCGACACCGGCGCGAGCTGCACGGGCGCGGCGCAGTGCACCAGCAACGTGTGTACTCCGAGCGGCTACTGTGTGCCCGCGACGTCGGCCAGCTGCTGGGCCGACGCCGACTGCGGCGGCGCGCAATACTGCGACCGCGCGGCGTATACCTGCACGGCGAAGTTGCCGGCGGGCACCGCCATACCGTCTGACGGTTTGCACGACGGCCGGTGTGTCGTGAGCACGGTGGCTCCCACGTGTGAACACGGGTTGTGCAACGTGGCGACCAACACTTGCGCCGACGCGACCGGCAGCACCTGCACCGCGAACGACCAGTGCCAGTACGGTACGTGCTCGCACGGCCGGTGTGGGTTGGCCGACGGCGAGTCGGGGTGTACGCAAGGCAGCGCGTACCTCTGTCAGTCGGGCGCGTGCAGCCCGTCGGGTACCTGCGTACCCAACGTCAGCGGTTCATGCTTCATCGACAGCGACTGCTCGGGTGCCGAATTCTGCGACCGTGCGCATTACCGGTGCGCGGCCAAGGGCATCGCGGGTGACGCGTTGCCGAACGACGGCGTGTTGCACCAGGGCGTGTGCACCGACGAGCTGGCCCAAGCGGCGTGCGCGACGGCGGCGTGCAACCCGGCGACGAATACCTGCGCGGTGGCCAACGGTGCGGCATGCACGGCGGCCAGCCAGTGCGTCACCAATGTGTGCGGAGGCAACGGCCTGTGTGGCCGAGCGAACGGCGAGAGCCCCTGCACCGTGGCCACGGGCCCGGTGGTCTGCCAATCGGGTCACTGCAACCCTCAGGCTGACGGCAGTGCGAGCGCCTGCGTGCCGTCGTCGACCGGTTGCTGGGTCGACCGCGATTGCGCCGCGACCGAATACTGTTCGCGCGACAGCTTCACCTGTACCGCCCGGTTGGGCGCGGGCCAACCCCTGCCTGACGACGGGTTGCATTCGGCTTGCCCGCCGAGCGGCATCAGCTCGCAGTGCAGCACCGGCCTGTGTAACCCGGTCACCAACACCTGCGCCGAAGACAACAACCATGGGTGCACTGCTGACAACCAGTGCGTCACCAACACCTGCGGTTCGAATGGCGAATGCGGCTTGGCCGACGGCCAGCCGGGCTGCACGGTGAGCAACGGCGGCACGCTCTGCCAGTCGGGTGCGTGCACGGCGTCGGGCGTCTGCGCTCCGGGCGGCGGGTGCTTCGTCGACTCCGATTGCGCGACCGGCCAGTACTGCGACCGTTCGACGTTGACGTGCACGGGGCGGTTGGCCTCGGGTGTGTCGATACCGAACGACGGGCTGCACAACGGCCAGTGTGACTCGTCGAACGCGGTGGTTTGCGCGAGCGGCGAATGCAACCCGACCACCGACACCTGCGCGGGTGACCGTGGGGCCGACTGCGCGAACCCGGGCCAATGCGTGGGCAACGTGTGCGGCTCCAATGGCCACTGTGGGTACGCCGACGGCCAAGCGGGCTGTACGCCGAGCAACGCGACCGGCTGCCAGTCGGGTACCTGTTCGAGCGACGGTGTCTGCATACCGCAAGGCTCGGCGAGCTGCTGGGTCGACGTCGACTGTATGCCCACCGAGCACTGCAAGCGCGACTCGCTGGCCTGCGTGAGCGACTTTGGCGCCGGCGCCGCGCTCGTCGCCGACACGCTGCACACCGCGGAGTGCAGCGCCAGCAACGCCCAAGCCGAATGCAGCAGCGGCGAATGCAACCCCGCGAAGAACACGTGCGCGTTGCCCACGGGTTCGACCTGCACCATCGCCGCGCAATGTGTCATCGACGTGTGCGGCAACAACGGCAAATGCGGGCTCGCCAACGGCCAGGAGGGCTGCAGCGCGAGCACCATGAGTCGGTGCCAGTCGGCCACGTGCAGCGTGTCGGGCACCTGCATGCCGAGCAACGGCTGTTGGGTCGACGCCGACTGTGCGACGGGCACGTACTGTGACCGCAGCACGAGCAGCTGCAAAGCCCTGGTGATTTCGGGTGGTTCGGTGCCGAGCGACGGGCTCCACGACGGTCTGTGTACCGACGCGAACGCGGCGACGTTGTGTGCGTCGGGTTCGTGCAATGCGACCACGAATACGTGTGGCTCGAGCAACACGCAGACTTGCCAAGCCGCGTCTGAGTGCGCGAGCAACGTGTGCTCGGCCGACGGCCGGTGCGGCCTGGTTGACGGGGCGCAGTGCACGAACGACAGCCAGTGCCGAAACGGCTGTGTCGAAGGCCGGTGCGCGGCATCTGACCATGGCAAGTTGACCGGTGGCGGCGGCTGCAGCTCAGGTGGGTCACAAGGGTGGTCGGTCGCCACGCTGCTGGTGCTCGCGCTGCTGGCGCTGACCCGTTCGCGCCGCGCGGCGGTACGGGTGGCGACGGTGGTGGTCGTGGTGGCGGGGGTGGCCCCCGGCGTGGCGCACGCGCAGACGAGCGCGGCGACGGCGTCGGGTGCGGCGGTCAACACCTTTCGCTCGGCCCCGGCGGGCAGTGACTGGTTCGGTGTCGACTCGCTCGACCTGCGCGGTCAGGTGCGGCCCGCGGCCCGCCTGCTCATCGATTGGGCGCACAACCCGGTCGTCGTCGACAACGGCGACGGCACCAAGCGGGCGACCGCGCTCCAGAACCAGTGGTTTGTGAACCTGGGGGCCGCGGTCACGTTGTTCGACCGGGTGCGCGTGTCACTCAACGTGCCGATTTCGCCCTACCAGAACGGCTTCGCGGCGAACCTGGGCGGGGTCGAAGTGCAACCGCATGCGGCGGGTGGCTTCGGTGACCTCGCATTCGGTGTCGACGTGCGGTTGTTCGGCCAGTACCGCGACCCATTCACGTTGGCCGCAGGCGTGGGTCTGACCGCGCCCAGCGGCTCGAGGGTGAACCTGCTCGGAGATGGCACCGCGAGCGTCATGCCCAAAGTGTTGGCCGCGGGCCAGGCCGGTTGGTTTTCGTACGCGGGCCAGCTCGCCGTGAACTTTCGCGGAGCGTCGATTGGCAGCGTCGACTTCAGCCACGAATTGCGGTTTGCCGCGAGCGCGGGAGTGAAGTTGCTGGGCGACCAGTTGTTGATCGGCCCCGAGTTGTACGCCATCGCTCCGCTCGGAGCGGCCAGCGGGGCGCGACCGTTCGGGCTCGAAGGCAACATCGGCGGGCACTTTGCGGTGACCCCCGACTGGCGCGTCGGCCTCGGGGTGGGCACTGGCCTCGTGCGTTCGGTCGGAGTGCCCGACGTTCGCCTGTTGGCGGCGGTCGACTGGTCGCCGGCGTTCGTGCCACCAGCGCCTGCCGACGCTGACTTTGACGGCGTACCCGACGCGAGCGACGCGTGCCCGAACGTGCGTGGCCTTCGCACCGAGCGGGGCTGCCCTGCGCCGCTCGACACAGACCACGACGGCGTGCCCGACTCGGCCGACCTGTGCCCCGGCGAAGGCTTCACCGCGAGTTCCGCCGACCCCAAGCGGCCGGGGTGCCCACTGCCTCCCGACCAAGACGGTGACGGTGTCGCCGACGAGCAAGACGGCTGCCCCCTGCGTGCCGCGGGCCCAACGCCCAACGCCGCGAAGCCGGGGTGCCCCGACGGAGACGAAGACCACGACGGCGTACTCGACTCGGTCGATGCATGCCCGGGCGCCGCGAGCGGTTCTCTCGCCGACCCCAAACGGCCCGGCTGCCCGTGGGCCGACGCCGACCACGACGGGGTGCCCGACGAGCGTGACGCCTGCCCGAGCACGGCTGGCGCTCCAAGCGAGTCAGAAAAGTCGGGGTGCCCTGGCTTGGTGCGCCTCGAAGACGACCACCTGCGAATCGTCGAACCGGTGAAGTTCGCGCCCGGCCAAGACACCTTGTTGCCGTCGAGCATCAAGGTGCTCGAAGCGGTGGCGAGTGCGCTCAAAGCCATGCCGCACATCGAGCGGGTGTCGATTGACGGCCACACCGACGCGCAGGGCAAGCTGGCTGACAACCAGGCGCTCTCCGAGCGGCGTTCGAAGCGCGTGGTGCAGTGGTTGGTCGACCATGGCATTGACGCCGGCCGCCTCGAGCCCCATGGGTACGGTGCGTCGAAACTGCTCGTCATTGACGAGAAAACCGAAGCCGACCGCGCGACCAACCGGCGGGTCGAATTCACGGTGACCAAGGTCAGGGCTCCCTGACCGACCGGTGCGGCGCTCTGGAGGTGGCGTGGTGAGGCCACCCCTCGCAGGGCCTCGAAAACCGCGCCTTTGCGCAAGCACTGAGAATACCGCTTGTTTTTGAAGCAACTGGGGCGGCGTTTGGCCGAAAACAGCGGCATGCCCACTCTGGCCGACGTGCGCGCCTGTCGCTTCGAGCAGAGCCGCTTGCGAGACGTGGTCAAGGCCCGCGAGCCGCTGTTCGCGACCGAAGGCGAGCGCGCGCTGTTTTGCCAGGCCATGAGCGCCTTTGACGACACCGAGCCCGGCACGTCGTTCGTGGTGCCGCGAGAAGACGTCGCCTCGGTCACCCCCGCGCTCATGGCGGCACTGTCTCGCTCGTTCAGAAATCGCGAGTTCGCGTTCACCTTTCACCACCAGCGAGACGAATACGTCTTGACGGTGGGCGAGCGGTCGAGCGTTCAGCTCCAGCCGCCCTACAACAAGATGCGAGCAGGCGATGTCATGCTCGCGCACGTTCACCCCAGCGGCATCGCCGAATTC
The DNA here is from genome assembly GCA_044225205.1 of Myxococcaceae bacterium. Lineage (GTDB taxonomy): Bacteria > Myxococcota > Myxococcia > Myxococcales > Myxococcaceae > JAEUJT01. The sequence continues at coordinate 19,909 of JBGAIY010000107.1, forward strand.
TCTGATGCCGACGTCGCCATGCTCGAACGCACCAAGCAGCCGTGGTCGACGCTGGTGGTGTTGCAGTCGCCTCCCGCTGGTTTCGTGTCGCTGCCGGTTGGCGAGCGCGGCGTGGTCGGCCGATTGGGGCCCAACCAGCCCATCGTCGAAGCACACCGAGCGCCGACGAGCTGGGCCATGACTCCGCTCAACAAAGAACGGTGTCAGCGTTCACGCGCGTGTGTCGACGCCTTCACGCCCGCGCCCGCTCGCTGATTCTCGAATTTAGAACTCGTACGCACCGACATCGATGGTCTGATCGGTCGTTCGCGCATTCGACGGCAGTGACTGGCGGGGCAGTGGGGGCACCCAGGTCGGCACCGCCAACGGGCTCGGCAGGTACGCGCTGCC
>JBGAIY010000108.1:0-21045 GCA_044225205.1 Myxococcaceae bacterium
AGTCGTTCGGCAGCTGTGGCGGGGCTTTCGCAAGGTCAGCATCAAGCGCTTCTTCAAGGCGAAGCCGAGCGACCACCGGGAGCGATGACATGCGCGTCGCCGCCTCGTCGCTCACGGTTCGGTACGACCAGCTGCTCGCGCTCGACGGCGTTTCACTCGAGGTCGCCCCCGGCACCAAAGTCGTGATTTGGGGCCCGGCCGGCAGCGGCAAGACCACCCTGCTCAAGGCGCTCGCCGGGCTCCACCGGCCGTCGTCGGGCCACGTCGAATGGGGCGAGCGCGACATCAGCGGGTTGACCGCCGCGCAGCGCCGCGAACGCCAAGCCGAATTCGGCATGGTGTTTCAGTCTGACGCCCTGTTCGATTCGATGACGGTGTTGGGCAACGTGTTGTTGCCACTCGAGAAGCGCGGCGTACCTGCGGCCGAAGCACGCGAGCGGGCGAACGAAGCGCTCCACCGGGTGGGCCTGTTCGCGGCGGCCTCGAAGCACCCCGAGGCGCTCTCGGGAGGCATGAAAAAGCGCTGCGGGGTGGCGCGGGCCATCGTTTCTCGGCCGTCGGTGTTGCTCGCCGACGACCCGTTCGCCGGGCTCGACCCCGCGACCGAAGCGTCGATCGCCGAACTGCTGCTCGAGGTGTCACAGGGCCGAACGCTGATCGCCGCCCTGCCCGACCCGGTCGACACCTTGCCTGCCGACCGGGCCCTGCGGTTGGTCGAGGGCCGCTTCGGGTGAAAACGCTCGGCCGATTCGTGCTCGAATTGTTGCGGTGGTCGGGGGCGTTGGCGCTCGTCTTCGCGCGCACCGTGCTGCACCTGCGCAAGCTCGACCGCCGCGAATTCGGTCGGGCGCTGCACCTGTTCGGCGTTCATTCGTTGCCGCTCGCGCTCGGTACCGGCGCGGTCATCGGTTCGACGGTCGTGTTGCAGGCCGGCATCTACGCCGACAAATTCGGCACGCGGCAATACACCGGGTGGGCCGCCGGCTACGCGCTGGTGTGGGAATTCGGGCCCCTGTTGCTGGGGTTGATGCTGGCCGCCCGCATCGGCGCCCGCAACGCGGCCGAGCTGGCCCTCTTGTCGATCAACGGCCAAATCGAAGGGCTCCGCGGCATTTCGCTCGACCCGTTTCGCATTCTCATCGTGCCGCGGGTGCTGGCGAGCGCGCTGGCGGTCACCGCGTTGTCGACGCTCACGTTTTTGACCGCCATCGTGTGGGAAAGCGTGGCCGCGGTGGTGACGCTCCAATTGCCGATTCGGGTCTTCTTCGGCTCGTTTTCAGAACTGCTCGGCGTGGGAGACCTCTTCGGCGGCATGCTGAAGTCGCTCACGTTCGGCACGGCCATTGCCCTCGTGTCGACCGCGGCGGGCCTGCGGGCCAGCGGGGGCGCTCGCGGCGTCGGGCAAGCGGCCGCGACGTCGGTCGTGTTCTGCGCGGGTGCCATTTTCGGGCTCGACTTCGTGATGACGCCGTTCTTGACCCGGGTGCTGGGCACATGAACGAAGCGGCCCGCACCTTGGGAGCGACGGTGCTGCTGCTCGTGCGCACCCTGAAGAGCATTCGCCGCGAAGGGCTCTCGTTTCGCGAGACGCTGGTACAGACCTATGCCTTGGGAGCCGCGTCGACCTTTCTCGTGACCATGGGCATGACGTTCTTCGGCATCGTCATGACCAGCATCGCGTACGCGCAGGCCCGCAAATACGTCGGCAACGTCGCGGTGGTGGGCCCAGCGTACTTCGAGCTCATCGTTCGCGAATTCGCGCCCATGATGACGGCGTTGCTGGCCGCTTCGCGCGGGGCCGCGGCCACGTCGGCCGAACTGGGCGCCATGTCGGTCAACGAACAAGTCGAGGCGCTCGAATTGTCGGCCGCCGACCCGCTCGCCGAATTGGTGGCGCCCCGCTTGGTCGCGTCGCTCATTTCGCTGCCGGCATTGACCATGGTGGGCATTGCCACCGCGTGCATCAGCGCGGCCCTGAGCGTCTCCTACATTTTCGGGGCCGACGGTTGGGCTTTTCTCGACCCGCGTTTCTTGCGCCCGGGCGATCTGTGGTGCGCGTCGGTCAAGACGGTGCTCTGCGGCGCGTTCATACCGCTGTTGGCTTCGGTGCGCGGGTTGGCAGCCCGGGGTGGCGCGGCCGCCGTCGGAGACGCCGTGACCCGAGGCGTCGTCGGCGCCTGCATGGGCTGCCTCGTCATCGACTTCGTCGTGGCCACGGGCTTTTTGGTGCTGGGGCTATGAGCGACGCCATCACCTTCACCGACGTCGCCAAGTCGTTCGACGGCGTGACGGTGCTCGACGGGCTCACGACCCGCATTTCGACCAAGGGCATCACCATCGACGTCGGCAAATCGGGCAGCGGCAAGTCGGTGTTGTGCCGGCTCGCGGTGGGGCTGCTCAAACCGACGCGGGGCGAAGTGACCGTGTTGGGTCGAAGGGTCGACTCGCTGCCCGAACGTGAGCTGCAAAAGGTTCGGGCACAAGTGCCATACCTGGTGCAGGGGCCCGCCCTGCTCGACTGGCTCACCCTCGAAGACAACGTCGCGCTCGCCGCGGCGAACTCGAAAGTCGACGGTCGCGCCAAGCAGGCGCTCGAGCGCGTCGGTCTTGCCGAATTCGTGACGCGGTTGCCCCCGGCGGTCGGCCCGGGCGTTCGAAAACGCGCCGCCATTGCGCGTGCGCTGGTGCTCGAGCCGACCTTCTTGTTGCTCGACGAACCCACGACCGGGCTCGACCGAGAAGCCGCCGGCCAGGTCAATGACACCTTGCGGGCGTTGCGTGACCAGGGCCTCGGGGCGGCGCTCGTCTCGCACGACTACCGCGCGCTCGATTCGCTCGCCGACCACGTCATCGAGGTCAGTGAAGGCCGCACTGGCTACGAAGGTGACGCGGCCGGATTTCTGGCGGTGGTGGCAGCGCGGTCAACCAAAGGAGCCTCGCCGTGAGCATCGATGTTCTCCTTCGGGCGCCCCCGCGGGTCGCCGTCGACGGCAAGCTGCTTATCGAGGTCTTGCGAGAAGACTACCCGCAGCTCACCCCCAACGGGTCGTCTGGCCGGAGCTTTCTGTTTCACGGCATGGAGGTCGAGCTGGGCTACGACGGCGACAGCCCCCAGCCCGGCCGCTGCAACCGCATTTCTTGTGCGATGCATAGTTCACAGACGAAAGGCGAGCAGGCGCGCTGTCTGCGGTTCATCGAGCAGGTGAGCGCATCACTCGGGTGGCCACCGGCCCCAACGTGAGCACCACCCAGCGCTCCTTTCGCGAAACGTCGCACAACGTGGGAGCATCACACACGGTCGACAACAACGTTGGCCAACGAACGGTGGGCCCAAGGCCACTCAACCCAGGCAATACTTCGGGTCATGCCGCGTCTGCCCGCGCTGTTGCTGTGTCTGGGGTTGGGGTGTTCCACCTCGCTTGTGCCCTGGGCCGATGGCGGCCTGGGCGTCACGGGAGGTACGGGCGGAGGCGGCTCGGTGTCGAGCAAGCCACCGCCCATTGACCTGACCGTGTTCGCCACCTCGGTCGGCACCTTGTCGACGAAGCTGCTCACCGAGACCAGCAACGCCCGGCTCGAGGTCGACCCGACGACGTCAGACGCGCTCACGGCCTTGGGCGCGTGCGCCGACGCGGTGTCGTATTGTTACGCCCCGAACGAACGAAGCATCGGCCAGTGTTTGAGGTCGACGCGTGCCTGCACCACCACCGAACCGTGGAAAGAGGCGCCCTGCTGCCCGCCGACGTGCGTGGAGGCATTTGCCGCTCAGGTCGACGGCGGCGCGAGCGAACGGGCGGCTCTCGAGAGGGTGCTCTTTCGCGAGCCCGACTGCTTTCCCGGGGTGCGCGCGGCCTTGGAGGCGCCATGAGAGCGCTCGTGTTGCTCGCGTTGTGGCCGCTCCACGCCCTCGGGTGGGAATCGGTCTGCTTCGATGCGAACGGCCAGTCGTGTGCACCGTCGGCCGGCCCCAACACGGCGAGAAACCGCTGGGTGGGCCCGCTCGACGAGCACCGGCAACTCTTCGAGCTCAGTCGCGCCGCGGCGGGGTTGCCGGCCGGGCTGTCTGACACTTTCACCCTCGAGGTGTTCACCGGGTAGGCGAACATCACCCTCAACAACCACCCGGTGACGACCTACCAGCCGGCCGGGTTCTCACTCGCCACGCGCCGCCATGCCCGCGTCAAAACCGTGGGTGAATTCGCGCAGTTGCCCGACTTTTCGTTCAGCCTGTGGGACTGGGCGCTCGGTCACGAGACCTGCCCCCTCGCCGACGGCACCGACCCGACCCTCTGTCACGACTTTGCAAGCCACATGGGCCCGGTGAATTCGAACCACTTCATGCCGCAGGCGGGCCGGGCGTACGCCGGGTACCACGCGCTGGCGCTGGCTCGTGCCCGCGACTGTCGAGCGCTCTCCGAAGCGCTGCGACCCAGCGGCGGCCGATTCGTCGAGGTGGTGCTGGCGTGCGAGCGCGAGGCGTTGACGCTCGAGGCCATCGGTCAGCACTTTTTGCAAGACGCGTGGAGCATGGGCCACATGTGGGAGCGCTGGGGTTCGACCGCGCTCGCCGATTTTCCCGGGGTGACGGCGGTCGAGAAGCGAGACCGCGCGGTGTTGGTCGCCCTCGTGTCGGGCTTCGTTCACGGCGCGCGGGGGGTACTCCAAGCACTCCCGGAGTGGAAGACGTACGACGTCAACGACGCCATGTGCGCTCCGTGGCCGACGGTGCGTTTCAGTTCGTCGCCCGGCGTGCTGCAGCAGGGCGTCGGCGACGACTACGCGAAGCTCCTCTTTCCTCCGCAGGGGCCGACGGCCTTCACCACCCAGCAAACCCAGTTGCTGAGCTGCGCGACGAGCGGGTTGCTCGAAGTGTACGGGCAGACGGCGCAAGCCCACGGCGCGACGACGCCCCCGGCTGCCGGGCTGACCACCGTCGACCCCACCGGCCCCACGTGCTTCACCCAGCGAGCAACGAACGAAGCGATGATCGAGGGCATGGCGATTCAGCTCAGAGTGCTGGGGCTCCAGCAGACCGTGCCGCTCGACGCTCGCTTTTCGTCTTGGCTCATACCGCAGGTGGCGCGGGCCGCCGGCAAGACGCCGGTCGACCGCAAGCTGCGCAACGAGTTTCGGCATTCGCTTCAGCGGGTCGTGACCATGGCTCGGCTTCAAGCCAAAGACGCCCCCCAAGGCACCGAGTTGGCTTCGGGCGGGCTCGGAGATTTTCTGGGAGTCGAACCCAACGGTCACTACCCCGGGCCCGCGCCCTTCGACGAACCCGCTCTGCCTTGGGGCGCGGCCGATGCGCGGGCGGCGGCGGTGGCGCGCGTCTTTCACCTCGCCCACGCGGCCGACTGGTGCGCCGCCGACGACGTGGAGGCCCTGAAAGCACATGCGGCCGACGGCACGCTCGACGCCGAGGGCCACGCGACGGCCTGCGCGGCGTGCGCCGAATTCGCCGCCCGTCACCTGCGCGTGGGCGCCCCCGGCAGCTACGACCCGGCACTCGAGCCGTTGTGCCACTACCTCGCCCCAGACACCGCGCTCGTGTATCAGCCGGCGAGCGCGGGGTTGGGCCTCAAAGCGCTCGCGGCGAAATGGTGCGGGTGCCCGTGAAGGGGCCCCAACAGTAGCAACCCCGCCCCGGCGGGGTATAAGCGGGCCTCGCCCCAGGGGCCCCCATGAGCAACGAAGAATCGCGGTTAGAGCTCAAAGTCGGCGCTTTGCTGGCGGCGTCGGTCGCGGGCGGGCTCGCCCTGCTCTACTTGATGGGCGAACTGCATTTGGGTTCTGGCCACCACGTCACCGTCGACTTCGCCCATACCGGCAACGTGGTGAAAGGCGCGCCGGTCAAGCTGGGGGGCGTGCCGGTCGGCCGCATCGAAGGCATCGAGCTGCTGGCGAGCCGTCGCGACGACCACAATGAGCCGCTGCCGGTGAAAATGACGCTCGGCATTTCGAGCGACGCCGCGGCGTCGTTGCGCGCCGACGCCGCGGTCACCGTGTCGTCGCAAGGGCCGCTCGGCGAGCCCTACCTCGAGCTGTGGCCAGGGTCGGCCACCGCGCCGCATGACGAGCGGCAAGCGCTGCGCGGGCTCGACCCGCCCCGAATCGACATCGTCTCGAACCGGCTCGCCAAGTTTCTCGACACCGCGAGCAAGACCCTCGACAACGACCCTCAGGCCATTGGCAAGTTGCTCACCGGCGTCGGCGGCCTCAGCGTCACCCTCGACGGCATGCTCACCGAGAACCGCCAAGAGGTGCACGACCTGGCCCAAGAACTCGCCGCGGCGGCGAAAGACCTGCGCACGCTGTCGTCGTTGGCCCGCTCGCAGCTCGAACCGGGCGGCAAAGCCAATGCCCTGCTCGACGACGCCGCCTTCACCGCCAAGCTGGCCCGCACCGACTTGCCCGACCTGTCGAAGAAGGCGTCGGTCGCACTGGGTGGGCTCGCCGCCGTGTCGGGGCCGCTCACCGAAGAAGACGGCCAGCGCCTCAAGGCGATGATCGCCAAGTACCAAGCCGCCGGTGACAAGCTCGACGTCATTGCCGGCCGCGCCGACAAGCTGCTCTCGAAAATCGAAGCGGGCGACGGCACCTTGGGTGCCCTCATGAAAGACAAAGAGGCCTACGACGACCTCAAGTCGCTCTTGGCCGACCTGCGCAAGCACCCGTGGAAAATGCTGTGGAAAGACTGATCAGTTGATCTGAACTTGGCACACGGCGTTGTCGCACTTGAGCCCGTTGCAGCACTCTCCCGAACCGCCACACGTTTCGCCTTCGTTGCGGCACCGTTCAGGGGGCGGCGGAGAGCAGACGGTCGCGCCTCCCGAAACCGGCGGGCGGCAGTCTCCCGAGCAGCACTCGGTGTCGACCGCGCAGCCAGCCCCGGTCGCCCGGCATGCGCGCGGCGCCCAATACGCTGAAATGCTGCGCGAGGTCGGCAACTGCCCCGGCAACCAGTAACCCACTTCGCTGGGGTCTTCGCCCGGTTGAGCGTTCTTCTTGATCGCGGTGACCCACACTTGTTCGTGCGGCGACCCGGCCGAACCCGCCAAGGCGTTGCCGTACGGCCGCCGCGACAGGTACGCGAGCCAGTAGTACCCGCCGCTGTCGAATGGCGAGAACCGCGGTTCGTACGACAGTCGCTCGTTGCCGTTGTTGGCCTTGGTGAGCGCGACCAGCCCCGACCCGTCTTTGTTGACGATGTACAGCTGGGTGCGTGACGCCGCCGATCGAGCCGTTTCTCCGAGCGCGAACACGAGGCGCTTCGAGTCGGGCGCCCACACCGGGTAGCTGACGGCTTGTTGACCGGCCGGCGCGTTCGGCACGCTCGCGCCGGTGACAATGGTCGACGGCGCCCCGAATTGGTCAGACGCCAACACCGGTATGAGCGACAAGTCGCCGGTCTTCATGTCGACGCCCCAGTCTCCGGCGTTGCTCACGTACGCGAGCGTCGTGCCGTCGGGCGACCACGACGGGTGCGTCGCGTCGGTCGCGGGCAGGCCATTGCCGCCGGCCGGCAAAATGTCTCCGGTCATCGGGTTCATCAGCGACAGCCCCGTGGGGTTGGGCCCCTGCGTCACCACCAGGCGCGTCTCCGACGGGTTCCACGTCGAGAACCAGAACATCGTCTTGTCGGTCGAAAACAGGCCCGCGGGCGGGTTCGCCGTGAGGTCGGTGGTCAGGTCGTACACCGACCCGAAATTTTGCCCGCCCGCGAACCGCGCGACCAGGTAACGCCCACTCGGCGAAATGGTGTGGCAGCCCACGCAAATGTCGCTGCCGCCCGGGCCATTGACCACCGGAGGGTTCGGCATGAAGTTGACGCGGGTGTTGGTACCGTCGTTGACCTTGAAAACGCGCGCTTCGCTGACCGACCAGTAATAGACCGTGCCGCTCACCGCGGCGCGCGCGAACTTGAGGTGAACCGGCGCCGAGGCGACCGCCAACGACGAAGCCGCGACCCAGCGGTCGACGGTCAAGGTGGCCGACTCGTCGGGGTTGGTCTGGGCGAGCGCTCGCCAGGCGGCTTGGTCGACGAGCCAGTCGTTCTTGAAGCCGGCGCCGGTGTGCAACACGAGCGCGGTCACGGTGATGAGTGACTTGCGCAGCGTCACCCGAAACACGTCTCCCGCCGCGCCGTTCGCCCATTGAATGTCAGCGGGGAACACGTTTTGCGGCATCACGACATTGTCGAGCGGGTAGACAATGTTGGCCGACGACGTGTTCATCGGCTGAATGCCGTGAACTTGCTGCCCACGTCATTCGGGGTGTTGGTGCCGAAGAGCACCGCTTGCACCTGCACCGTCAGGGCGGCCGTGCCCGAAATGGTGACTCCGTCGACCACGACCGAGGCGGTGACGGTGACCTGCGAACCCGTCAAGCCGTTGGTGGTGAACACCCCGGTGCCGGGGTCAATGTCGCCGGCCACCAACGTGTCTTGCGACCAAGCCAAGAGCGTCGACGCGCGCTTGTTGCCGTCACGCTGCACCAGTTGCGCGGTGAACGGCTGCGTCATGCGCTGCCCCACCGACGGAGAGAGCGTCACGACCGCTGGCGTCACTTCGACCGCCACCACGTCGGTCGGCAGGCCCGCCGAACCCCCGTCGCGGGCGCCCGCGTCGCCGCGCGAGCCGCCGGCGCCCATCGCTCCGCCGTCGCCCTTGACCGAGCCGTCGGCCGTGCACCCCGTGCCTGAAGTGCAGCCCGCGACCACCGTGTCGACGCAGTTGCACCCACTTTCGACCACCAACACCGCCAAAAGTGACCAGCTCAGCACCAAGAAGCGCATGTGTGTCTCTCTCACCCGTTGTGGCCCGGGCCGCTTTGTACCGCGTGCGCCAGTTTGAAGCACCCCGGGCGCGCCGAAGTGGCTCAGGGCCGGGCTCCGACAACAGAATTTCGGGGTGTTGCGGGTGGCGCCCCAGTTGCTCTTGCTCGGCTCCACAAGGAGTCACCGTGGACATTCGGTTCTGGGGAGTTCGAGGAAGCATCGCGTCGTCGGGAGCCCACGTCGCCCGCATGGGAGGCAACACGTCGTGTCTCGAGGTCACCAGCCAAGGCCACCGGCTCATTCTTGACGCGGGTACCGGCATTCGGGGGTTGGGCGAGTCGCTGCTCAAGACACCGCCCGCGAACGCGACCCTGCTCTTTTCACACCTCCACTGGGACCACGTGCAGGGCTTCCCGTTCTTCACGCCGGCGTACTTGGCGAGCAGCGACCTGACGCTCTACGGGCCCGGGCCCGACGGGGCACAGCAGCTGCGCTCGGTGCTGGCCCAACAAATGGAAGCGCCGAATTTCCCCGTGCCGCTGTCGACCATGCGCTCGAAAATGGCGTTTCGCTCGGCGGTGCCGGGCCGGGTCATCGAGATCGGCCCGTTTCGGGTGACGCCGGTCGACTTGCCGCACCCGCAGGGCTGCGTGGGGTACGTCATCGAGGCTGACGGGCAGCGCTTCGCGTACTGTACCGACGTTGAATTGACCTCGGCGTCGTTGTCGCCCGAGCTGGGCCGCGCACTCGAGGGGGTCGACGCCCTGGTGCTCGACGCGCAGTACACGCCCGACGAATACGCGGGCGTGCAGGGGCCACCGAAAAAAGGCTGGGGCCACTCGACGATGATCGACGCCGCCCAAGTCGCCAAGTCGGTCGACGCCAAACGGCTGTTTCTGTTTCACCACGACCCTTCGCGAACCGACGAGCAGGTCGAAGCCATGGCCGAAGCGGCCAAGCGCGTGTTTGCCTTGACCGAGCCGGCCCGCGAGGGGTTGCGGTTTTCAGCGCGGTAACTGCTTGCCAGGTCGACTTGCCCTTTGGTGAATTCGTGTTCGATTTTCTGGTGCCCATGCCCTCGCCTCCCAAGCCCGACGAACCACCCTCGGTGTTGCTGCCCGTCGACGGGCTCATCGGCCACGAGGTCAACCTCGACGAATTTCTGCACGCCCTGGTCGACCGACTCGCCGTGTCGATGCAGGCCGACCGCGGCACGCTCTACTTGGTCGACCCCATTCGCCAAGAGCTGTTCAGCCGGGCGGCGTACCTGCCCGAGCTCAAACAAATTCGGCTCAAGCTGGGTCAGGGCATCGCCGGCATGGTCGCCCAGTCGGGAGCGCCCATCAACATACCGTCGGTGAAAGACGAGCAGCGCTTTCACCCCGACATCGACAAGTTGACGGGCTACACGACAACCTCGCTGCTGGCCGTGCCGCTCATCGACTCGGGCCAGGCCACTTTTGGCGTGCTGCAAATGCTCAACAAGCGCGGGGGCCGGTTCGACGCCGACGACGAAGCGAAGCTCAAGGCGCTCGCTTCGCAGCTGAGCCAAGCGCTGCAAGCCACGTCGCTCTACACCGAGCTCAAGCGCGCCAAAGAGCGCCCGGCGCAGCCGGTCGCCTACTTCTTCAACAACGTCATCGGCGAATCGGCGCCGATGCAGGCGCTCTACCGCACGGTACAAAAGGCAGCCCAGACCGACGCGACCGTGCTGCTGCGCGGCGAATCGGGCACCGGCAAAGAGCTCTTCGCGCGCGCGGTGCACGTCAATTCACCTCGCAAGACCAAGCCGTTCGTGAAAGTCGACTGCGCGGCGCTGCCGGGCGCGCTCATTGAAAATGAGCTCTTCGGGCACGAAAAAGGGGCCTTCACCGGCGCCGAGGCCCGCCAGAGCGGCAAGTTCGAAGTCGCCGACGGCGGCACGGTGTTCATCGACGAGTTGGGCGAGCTGCCGCTGTCGGTGCAGGGCAAGCTCTTGCGCGTGCTGCAAGACCGCGAATTCGAACGCGTGGGTGGCACCACCACGGTGCCGGTGAACGTGCGCATCGTGGCGGCGACCCACCGCGACCTGTCGTCAATGGTGAAGCAGGGCACGTTTCGCGAAGACCTGTATTACCGAATCAAAGTCGTCGAATTGGTGTTGCCCCCTTTGCGCGAACGCGGCCCCGAAGACCTCGAGCGGCTGGCCCGGCACTTCATGGCCTCGGCCGCGCGGCGGCACCACTTGGCGCACGTGCCGCAACTCTCGCCCAACGCGCTCGAGCGGCTGCAGGGCTGGCGCTGGCCGGGCAACGTGCGCGAACTCGAGAACTGCATCGAGAGCGCGGTGGTGTTGTGCGACGGCGTGGTGCTGCCCGAACACTTGGCGTTGCCACGCGCCGCGAGCCCCGACGCGGCGACCACCCGCGGCCCGCTCGAGACCATCATGGCGCCGGTCATGACGCTGGCCGAAGCCGAGCGGCGGCACATTTGGGGGTGCTGGGCCGGGCGAGCGGCAACAAGTCGCTGACGGCCAAGTGGCTGGCATTGGGCGCAACACGCTCATGCGCAAGTTGCGCGGAGTTCGGCGTGGGCGACGCCGACAGCGACACCGCGCCCGAAACCGACGACGAGCCGGTGGCTGAGAAACGCCGAACCGAGCCCGACTGACGAGACGAGCTGCGGGCCGCGCCCAGAAGAGGCCCGGGGCGCATTCGTCGGTCGTTCGAAGGTTCCACCGGTTCTGGCGGCGGGAGCGCGTTTTTTTCTCAGCAGCGGGCCGCCGTTGTTGCCTCGAGGCGAGAGGCGCGGCGGTTCACTGCGCGGAGGCGCGAAGCGGCCGGGGCATTTCACGGCCTTTGACGACCAAGTCGTCGAACCGGCAGACCATGTTGCGGCAGCCGAGGGCGACTTTGGCGACTTTGCCCGAAAGCCCGGGCAGCACTTTGCGAGCGAAGCGCACGCCGCCCGCGTTGGCTTCGACCAGCACTTCGCCGTTCTTCTGTTTTTTGAGCTTCAACACCACCTGAAACCGGCCCTTGGGCACCCGAATTTCGTCTTCGGTGAACTCGGCCAGGTCGTGCGCCGAATTGCCATTCACCTCGCGGCCGTCGGGGCCGAAGTAGCGCCAGAGCAACCGCATTTCGCTGGGCGTCGTGCGCACCTCGCTGCCTTCGCGCACCTGCCGTTGCGGTATGGCGAACACGCTCACCTGGAGGTCTTTGATGCGAAAGGCGACTTCGGCGAAGCGCTGCCACTCAGGCGGCAACGAGGGAAATTCGGGGCCGAGCTCGCTCAGTTCCATGTCGACCGAGATTTCAACGTCGTCGGCCGAGAAGTACCGCATGCCGACGTACGCCCGGGGCACGATCGACGTGTGCTCGGCCATGTCGGTGGGGTCGCCGAACTGCACCGCCTTGAGCCGGTCGTCTTCGAGCGACCACATGCCGGCGTGGAGGTTGAGCGGTTGGCCGCCGTCTTCAGCGGCGGGCTCGAAATGGAGCTTGAGCTCAGACCCCGTTTCGGTGAACTGCGAATACAGTTCGTCTTCTTCGCTGTCGGCGTACCACGAAGGAGCCGACTGGGCGAACGTGCCCGTGCTGCTCGGCGTGAGCTTCAGCACGACGGCGAACGCCACCAGCACGCCGAGCACCAAGAGCCCCACTTTCCACCCGGCGACCGGCGCGGTGACAATCGAGCTCAGACGCTCGACCCCCGACGGCGACGACTTGGGTTTGCCGACCTTGGTCGCCGAAGGAGACGACGAGCCGTTCGTGGGTATGAGCGGCTCGAGCACCGAAACCACTTCGAGCGCCCGCGACGGGCGGTGGGCCGGGTCGGGGTCGAGCAGGCGCTCCAAAATCGAATCGATGCTGGGGTCGAGGTCGGGCTGTTTTTCTGACGGCAGTCGAAACCGCCCAATGGGCAGCTCGTTCGTGAGCATTTCGTACAACAGCACGCCCAGCGAATACAGGTCGGCCCGGTGGTCGACGTGCTTGGCGTCACGCCGTTGCTCGGGCGCCATGTAGTTCACCGTGCCCATGGCCACCGACGTGGCGGTGAGGGCAATGTTGCGCTCGTTGCCCTGCATGCCGGCGAGCCCGAAGTCGGCGATTTTCACGTGCCCCCGGGCGTCGACCAAGATGTTCTCGGGCTTCAAGTCGCGGTGAACGATTTTCGCTTCGTGGGCGGAGTCGATGGCGCGGGCGATTTGCACCCCAATGCGCAGAGCGTCGCGCGCCGACAGCCGTTCGCCGTTCATCATTTCGCGCAAGGTGACGCCCTGCACGAGTTCCATCACGAAGAAGTAGTGGGCGCCGGTCTGACCGCGGTCGATGATTTGAACGATGTTCGGGTGGCTCAGCGCCGCCAGCGCGGTCGCCTCTTTTTCGAACCGACTGACGAATTCGGGGTCTTTGGCGAACTTGTCTGGCAGCAGTTTCACCGCGACCGAGCGCCGCAACGACAGCTGCGTCGCCCGCCACACCTCGCCCATGCCGCCGCGCCCGAGCAACGCCGTCAACTCGTAGCCCGGCACGTGCGGAGCCGCCGGGCGGGCCTGGGTCGCCGCCCTCGCCTCGGCCTCCTGTTTTTGCGACGACGAAAGCGTGGGCTCGAATTCGACGCCCGACGACGACGGGTCGACCACCGGTGCCAAAGAAGCCGCTGCGACCGGCGGCGATGCGGGCTCGCGGTCGACCCGCGTCACTTGGCTGGCCCGCACGTCGGTTCGGCGCACCTCGAACCGAATGCCACAGCTGCAGGTCACCGTCTGCCCCGACACGTACACAGACGTGTCGTGTTCTTTGCCGCAGTTCGGGCACGACTGGGTAACGGTGGGTCGCGCCGGCCGCATGAGACGGGAGGTCTAGTCTTTGAAGCCCAACACCCGAAAGGTCGGCACGCCTTTTTCTTTGCCTTTGACCTGGAGCACCGAAACGGGCTCGACCCGAAAGCCATTGCCCGCGCGCCGCACGGTGCTTTCACTGGCCAACACTTCGCCGCCTTTCGCCAAGCCACACAAGCGCGACGACGTGTTGACCGAGTCACCAATGGCGGTGAACTCGTGGCGTTCGGTCGAGCCGATGTAGCCCACGACCGCCGGCCCGGTGTTCACCCCAATGCCGACCTCGATGGGCTTCTTGCCCGCCTCGACGCGACGGTCGTTCATGTCGTTGATTTCGTTCAGCATTTCGAGCGCACAGCTCAGCGCGCGAGCGGCGTCGTCGGGGTGGGTGATGGGAGGGCCCCAGGTCGCCATCACGCAGTCGCCGATGAACTTATCGAGGTTGCCCTCGTACTTGAAGATGACGGCCGACATGGCGGTGAAGAACTCGTTCAACATGCCGACGGTTTCTTGCGGGCTGTCGGCCTCGGCCATCGACGTGAAGCCGCGAATGTCGGCAAAGATGACGCTGACCTCGGCCAGCCGCCCCACCCGCAGCAATTCGACCTTGCCCGACACCACCGCTTCGGCGACCGCGGGCGCCAAGAAGCGAGAGAGTTCGGCGCGGGTCACCGCTTCGCGTTCGATTTTCGAGGCGAGGTCGGCGTTTTCGAGTGCAATGGCCGCCTGCGAGGCGATGCCCGACAAGACCTTGAGGTCTTTTTCGCTGAACGCATTGGTGCGCTCGCGGGTGTCACAGAACAGCACGCCTTTGAGCACGCCTTTCGACAGCAGCGGCACGGCCATGGCCGAACGAATGCCTTGGGCGACAATCGACTCTGACGACGAGAAGCGAGAGTCGAGAATGGCGTCGGCGGTCAGCACCGCGCTGCGCGTTTCGATGACGCGCTTGAGCACGGTGTCAGAAACCACGACTTCGACCTGCTCGCCTTTGCGGTGGTGCACCGCTTGCGGCACCAAGTTGCCGTCGTCGTCACACAAGAAAATGACCGCGTTGTCGGCCGCCAAGAGCTGAAAGCTGACCTTCAAAATCTTGTCGAGCAGGCTCTTGAGGTCACGCTCCATGCCGACGAAGCGGTGAAACTCGTTGGCAATGCGCAGTTTCTCGTAGTCTTGGCGCAGCGTATCGAGGTCGCTCAGACGACGGTGACGCCGGCACTGGTGGTCGGTGTCGCTTGAGCGCCGTGGTCGCCGCCCAAGTGAAAGAGCAGCCGGCTGTTGCCCAAGGCAATTTCGTCGCCTTCGCGCAGCCGCAGTTCGCGAATCTTGCGGCCGTTGACGAAGGTGCCGTTCGACGAGTTCAAGTCGCGCAGCAGATACGTCGCGCCGACCCGCTCGATGACACAGTGCTCTTTCGACACTTCGCGGTCGACCAACCGCAATGAATTGTTGGGGTGTCGACCGAGCGTCGTTCGCTCGCCCAGGGGGAACTCGCCCACTTTGCCGTCGGCGAAGCGGCCCGCGAGTCGCGGCCCTTTCAGTTGCCCGGGCGCGTACACTTGGCCGAGCTTCGGGGCGTGCCCTGTCGCCGCGACATCGGTCAGAGGAATCGGTTGGTTGGCCAAAACGGCTGAAAAGCTAGCAGGAAAAAACGGGTTTCCACAGCAAAGCGCGCGCGCCGCTCAAAGCCGCCGGGCCTGGTATTTCTGGTCTCATTGCCGGCACCGGTACAAACTCGGCGTTCTCATGGCTCGCCCGACCAAAACGACCGGTGCCGGCAAGTCGGCCCGACGCGCAACATCTCGCAATTCTTCGAAAAAGGCCCCGGCACCGGCCTCGACACCCGCGGGTGAAGCCAAAGAAGCCAAGAGCGCAGCGGCGGCGGCCCAACTCGCACAGGCGCGCAGTGCGCAAGTCGAGGCCGCGCTCGCCAAAGTGTTCACGACGGTTGGCGTACCGACGCCCCAAACGCTCAGAGTCGCCGGAGTCGACGTACGCTGCGCGGCGGTGGCGGGGGCACGACCGCACTGGCTCTTCGTCACCCACGGGCTGCTGCCGGTCGGGTTCGAACTGTCATTTCGGGTGCTGCGCCCGAAAGAAGAACTGGCCCCGCCGACCTGGGTCACCGGCATGCTGGCGTCGCTCATCGAGCGGGCCCCGTCTGAAGGGGTACGCGAGGGGCAAGTCGTGAATTTCGCTCAGAAATTTGGTGCAGGGCTGGCCGAAATCGCCACCGACATGCAGGCGGTGGTGTTGGGCGTTGACCCGTTGGTGGGCAGCCCGTTGGTGCAGGTGGCGGTCGGGCTGACCCGAGACGAGGAGCGGCTCGTGCGGGAGTGGAGCCCCCGGGCAATGTTCGAACTGCTCGCGAAGGTCGACCCCCAGTTGGTGACCGACCTCGAGCGAGCATCGACCCTCGTCAGCCCCAGAACGCGCGGCATCATCGAGCAGCGGGTCGAGGCCGAGGGCTCGTCGCTGGGGGTGCTCTGGGTCGAACAGAGCACGGTCTCGGCGAAGCCCCTGCGCTGGTCGGTGCCTGCCGACGCGGTTGAAACCCTCTTGGCGCTGCTCAAGGGGCGCATCGGCCATTTGCGGCCTTTCTCGGTCACGTCGAACCAGGCGACCGTCGAAGTGGTACCGGCCGACGCGCCATCGGTCGAACGGTCGGCGACGGGCCTCGTCATCAAATTGAACCAGTCGGGGGCGCGGCAGTGGCGGGCGCAGCTCAAAGCGGCGCCGGGCGTCTATGCGTGGGAAAGCCTGCCCGACTTCTCGGTCGAGGTGCGCGAGGCGGGCGCCCCCCCGGCCCACGCCCCTCCCTGAAAAGCGACGCCCCGGGCGGCGAGGCCATATCGGTGTGGGCGAGCCTTGCTGTATAGGGGCGGTACATGCGGCTCAAGCAAAGGCCCGAAGATTTTTCCGTCAAAGAATCGTTTCGTTTCGACGATGTGCCCACGGGCAAGCACCGCGTCTATTTGATGGACAAGCAGAAGCTCTCGACGTTCGACGCGATTGCGCGAATCACGCAATTGTTCGGCCTGCGGCCGGGCGCCATTTCGTACTGCGGGCTCAAAGACAAACAGGGCCGCACCGAGCAGCTCATCGCCGTCGACGGGGCCGACGTCGACATGCAAGAAGACCACTTGCGGCTCAAGTACCTGGGCCGCACCGACAAGCCGCTCAGCGCCGCCAACACCACGTCGAACCGTTTCGCCGTGACCGTGCGGCAGGTGCGCGAAGACGAATTGTCGCAAGTGAACATGGCGACCGCCGAAGTGCAGCGCTTGGGCGTCGTGAACTACTTCGACTCACAGCGCTTCGGCTCGCTCAAGCACGGGCAAGGGTTCATCGCGAAAGACCTCATTCGGGGAGACTTCGAGGCGGCGCTGAAAAACCACCTGGCGCGCCCTTCTCCGCTCGACCAAACCGAAGACGCGAAAGTGAAGCAGTTCTGGGCTGAAAACTGGGGAGACTGGACCGCGAAGTGCCCCTACCCCGCGAACCGAAAGTACTTTCGCATTCTGAAATCGCTGCGCGACGAACCGCACGACTTCGTGAACGCGTTTCTGCAAATCGACTCGGCCTACCGCGCGCTGTTGCTCTTCACCTACCAGTCGTTCTTGTGGAACGAGGGCGTGCGGCGGCTGTTGCAGCTGATCATGCCGCGGGAGCACCTCTTTCCCATGCCGTACCAGGCGGGCACGCTGCTGCACCACCGCGACGCTCCCCACGAGCTCATCGGCTACCTTCGGCAGTTGACCTTTCCGTTGCTGGCGCCGAACTCGACCTTCAAAGACCCGAAAGTCGAAGAAGCGGTGAAGTGGGTGCTGGGCCGCGAAAAGATGACGCTCGAGGCCTTGCGCATCACAGAGTCGCCGAAGTTGCTGTTCTTCAAGCACGAAGAGCGCCCGGTGCTGGTCACTCCGGCGAAGCTGGTCGTCGGCAAGCCCCGCTTCGACGATTTGAACGAGGGGTTTTACAAGGTGAACATCGCCTTCACGTTGCCTCCGGGCAGCTACGCCACGCTCGTGGTGAAGCGGCTGTTTCACTTCTCGTTCAAAAAAGAGAGCGACTTCGAAGGCGAGCGCCGCGCGAAGCCGCCCGAGACGGTGGTGCAGAACACCGGCCGCGACGACGGAGCCGGTGACGAAGCCTTCGACGACGAAGACGACGATGACGACGTGTCGGTGTCGACGTCGGCCCCCCGGCCGCGCCCGTCAGCCCGGGGTGCCAAAGCGAACAAGCCTGGCCGCCCGCCGGCCCCCAGTCGTGCGAACCGGGGCACCGACCGCCCGAAACCCGAAGTCGCGGTGAGCCCCAAGTTCGTCGAAGTGCAGAAGAAAAAAGGGTTTCTCGAAAAGCAGCGCGAGAAGAAAGAGCTGACGGCGGCCCGACGGCGCGGCGAAAAGCAGAACTGAAAGGGGCCTGGCGCCGGGCCGACACCGGTCAGGTGTTCGCGAACAGCTTCTTGAGCTGCGCGTTCTTCTGAATGTCGGCGAAGACCGCCCCGCCGCTGCCAGCCGGAGCGCCCTTCATCGCCCCTTTCGGGTCGTCGACGTAGACCGACGCTTTCGTTCGGGCGTGAACGTCGGCCCCCTTCGAAATCAAGAACTTCACGACGTCGGTCTTGCCGTTCTGCGCGGCGACGAGCAGCGGCGTGAGGCCATACTTGGGCTCACGCGCGTTGACGTTCGCTCCGGCATTCACCAGGGCCTTCACCGCGTTCAGATGCCCTTGTTGGGCGGCCACGTACAGCGCGGTTCGCTTTCGAGACGTCAGCAGGTCAACCGGAGTGCCGGCTTTGAGAAGCCGGTCGATCGCCTCGACGTGGCCTTGGTCTGCGGCGGTGTGCAGGGGTGCACCGCCCAGGCCGCCGCTGCTGCTCTTGGCCAACGCGTCTCGTTTGGCTTTGAGCTTGAGCAGCGCATCAATGGCCTCGACGTGGTTGCCGGAGGCGGCGTAGTGCAAGGGGGTTTCACCGCTGTCGGTGGTGGCGTTGACGTCGAGTTTCTTCGCCAGCCGAATGACCAGAGAAACCAGGTTTTCACCGGCGGCTTCATGCAACAACGTGCGGTTGAAGTTGTCGCGGGCCTTGAGGCTCGCACCGGCGGCGATGAGCGCCGCGGCGGCGTCTTCGTTGCCGTCGCCAATGGCCCCACCGAGGGGCGTTTCACCACCGAGCGCGTTTTTCTGGGTGCCTTCGAGGTCGGCGCCGGCCTTCACCAGCAATTGCACGAGTCGGGCGTCGCCGTACTTGCCGGCGAGGTGGAGCGGCTGAAAACCTCGGGCGACCGAATTCACCCTCGCGCCGCGCTCGAGCAACAGCTTGGCGACTTCGAACTGGTTGGCGATGACGGCGAAGTGCAAGGGTTCCCAGTCGTCGTCGGGGTGCGGCCAGTGGAGTCGGCGCCGGCGGCCAGGGCTTTGTTCACGTCAGCGAGCGACCTCTTCTTGATGGCGACGATGAGCTTCTTAGTTTGGGTCGGCCTTGGGTGTCGTCTGCGCCTTTTTGCCAGTCATGGTCTGGGCCGATAGCGCAGCCACGCGTCGACCGTCGAGCAGCAACGGTTGACTGACGTCATCAGACGGAGCGCGCGGGTGCTCCGCCACCTCATTTCACGCCGCGTTCTTGGCGGCGGCGGCCAACGGGTCACGGCGGCCACCAAGCGGTCACGCAACGGGTCGTCAACGCCGCAAAACTCGAGGTGTACTTCGTACAACTCCCTCGGAGATTCTCGCGCCATCTTCACGACCACCGCCCCGACCATGACGAAGCGTTCTCGACCGAGCTCGAACGTGGTCTCGACGAACTGCCCCACGGGCAACGCCGCGGGGGCGCGCACGAGCGCACCCCGCGCTCACGTCGCGGAGGTTGGCCTGAATCGGCGCCGAATCGGGCCGGTCACCGGTGCGAGCGACATGAACGAGTCGACCTGGGCGAACGCGCGCAACTGCACTGGAACGGGCGCCTCGTCATGGCCGAGCGTGACGAGGTTCGCCGGGCTCGACTCGCTTCACCGCGCAGCGAAGCTCTATATGGGCTTCGTCTCCGTGGGTGACACTCAGGGCGACTGGTCGGTCAGGCCCGCGGCGAAGTCGGGGGCGCCACCAGGCGCCACTGGCCTCGGCGACGTCGCTCACCCGCGCCCTGCACTCCGGCGAGCGCAACAAGGTCACCTCGAGCCCCACGTGGCGAGCTCACGCGTGGTGAACAAGGGCGCCCACGGCGGCAGCGCCCCGAACCCCAAGTGCGCCCGAAACCGCGAGACGCGTTCGGCGACGTCGGCCGACGGTCGTTCGCTCAAAGCCTGGGCGGTGACCCGCTCGAAGCTGGCCAAACTGCGCATGGCGTCTTCGACCAAGGTGCCGGCGGCGCTGCACCACGTACGGAGCGTCACGAGGTCGGCGTCACCCCAACCCCCACCCGTTGCGACGCATCACGCAGGGCGGCTTCGTGTGCGCGGGGCGGCGCGTCGGTTGCTCCACACGACCCACCCCAACAACGCGAGCAGCAGCAGCGCCACCCCGACGATGAACCGCGGGCCGCCCTCGTCTCGGTTGCGCTCGAACGCGCGGTTCACCGAATCAAAGAATGGCTCCATGGCGCACCTTTTCGGGCTCTACGTCGACTTGGTCGGGGTCTTCTTGTTCACGTGTCGCGCGATGACGTGCGCGAGCTGATGGAGTTTGACGGGCTTGGTGAGAAATTCGTCGGCTCCGGCGTTGCGACACGAGCGCTCGTCTTCGAGCATGGCGTTGGCGGTCAAGGCGATGATGACGGGCTGGCGCTGGGTCAAGGTGCGAATGAGCCGCATGGCCTCGAGCCCGTCGAGTTCGGGCATCTGCAGGTCCATCAAAATGACGTCGTATTCGTTCAGCGTCGACCGGTCGAACGCGACTTTGCCGTTTTCGGCGATGTCGGCCTTGAGCCCCAGGCGCTCGAGCAACTTGAGCGCGACCTTCTGGTTCACCGGGTTGTCTTCGGCCAGCAAGATTTTCGTCGAAGGGTCAATGGCCGGCAGTTGGTCATACTCCGACACCTCGCTCGGCACCGGGAGGTCGGTTCGAGGCGCGTCGATGACGGCGGTGAACGTGCTGCCCCGCCCGAGTTCACTCTCGACCGTCACCCGCCCGCCCATCAGTTCGCACAGCCGAGCCACGATGACGAGGCCCAAGCCCGTGCCGCCGAAGCGTCGAGTCGTCGACGGGTCGGCTTGGCTGAAGGCTTGAAAGAGCGCGTCGCGGTTCTTGGCAGCGATGCCGATGCCGGTGTCGTGCACTTCGGTGGTGAGGCGGTCGTTGGCCCACGAGCACCTCAGGCGCACTTCGCCGTGCGCGGTGAACTTGACCGCGTTGCCGACCAAATTCACGATGACCTGCTTGTAGCGGGTCGGGTCGACCAGGAGCGCGGGCGGTACCTCGGGGCCCACGTCGACGAGAAACG
>JBGAIY010000694.1:0-2495 GCA_044225205.1 Myxococcaceae bacterium
GATGATGGCGGGCGCGGTGAGCGGCACGAGGCCCGCGACGAGCGCCCACATACCGACCAAGGGCACCGCCCGAAACACCGCGGCCCAGCCCACGGCGCGCAAGAGCGGCAACCGGGTGGCCAAGAAGCCGCCCACGACCGAGCCGGCGAGCGAACCCACCATGCCCCAGCCGCCGAACGTGGCGACCTCGTCGAGCGCGAACCCGCCGACCCGCTGAACGTAGGGTTCGAACAAGGCCTCGGCGACGCTCTCGCCTGCTTTGTAGAACGCCACGAACAGCAACAGCCACACCGCGCCCCGGCGGGTGACCATGCCCTTGAGCCGCTGCCCGAATTCTCGCCAACTCAGCCGCGCGGTCGCGGCCGACGCGTCTTTGACCGGGCGGGGCTCGTTGACGAAAAACACCACCGTCGTCACCGCGAGGCACATGGCCGCCATGGCGAAGAACAGGCCGCGCCAACCGAAGCGGGGCAGCTGCGAGACGAGCACGCTGCCCCCCACGATCATGCCGAACTTGTAGCCGACGACCTGCACCGCGTTGCCGGCGCCCAGTTCATGCGAGTCGAGCAGGTCGACCGCGAGCCCGTCGACCGGCACGTCTTGCGTGGCGGCGAACACGTTCATGAAGAACACCGCGACCAGCAGCGCGGTCAGGTTCTCGTCGGGAGGCAAAAACGCCGCGACCACGAACGCCGACGCCAGCAGCAGCTGCATCGGCACGATCCACGACTTGCGGCGCCCGAAGGCCTCGCTGCCGTGGCGGTCGACGAAGGGGCCCCACAACGGCTTGAGCGACCACGGCAACGACAACAACCCCGTCAGCGTGACCTTCGCCATCGACAGGCCGAGCGCGGTCAAGGCCAGCTTGAGCCCTTTCGACTGAAAACCAAACGGGAGGCCCTGCACGAAGTACAGCAGCGACAACAGGCCCAACTTCCACGCCGCGGGTATGCGTCGAACGGTCATGCGTCAGGTGGCAAACATTTCGATGAACATTCGCTCGAGCTGCAAGCGCACCGACCCGTTGCGCTGACTGATGGCGTTGCGGGCTTCGTCGATGAGCCCCACGTGCCGCTGCAGGTTCGCGGGTGACACGCGGGCCGCCGCCCGCTGCGCCAACGGCCCGAGGTCGGCATTCACCAGGTCAGTCGCGCCGACCTGCGCGAGCGCCACGTCGTGACACCACCCCTGCAGCACCTCGAGCGCGCCCTCGGCGGTCGGTCGGTCTTCGCCCAACACCTCGGCCAGCTGCAGCCAGCCCCGCGCGTCGTTGCGCTCGAGGCTCTCGAAACGTTCAATGATTTCGCGGCGTGACGCGAGCGCGTCGGCGTCGAAGCTGAGCGCCCGAGACAGGCTGCCCCCCGACATGGCGGCCACCTGAGCGGCGAGCGCCTCGTCGACCTTCTTCTTCTTCGAACCCGCCCCGAGTTCAACGACCTTGGCGGCGATGAGCGCGACCGGCAACGGCCCGAAGTTCGCTTTCGCGCACCGGCTGCGAATGGTCGGCAACAACTTGTCGGGCGCCGAACTGACCAGCACCAACACCGTGTCTTTCGGCGGCTCTTCGAGCGTCTTGAGCAGCGCGTTTTGCGCGTTCTGGTTCATGGCGTGCGCGGTCATGATCAGCGCCACTTTGTACTTCGATTCGAGTGCCCGAAAGGCGAGCCGTTCTTGCAGCTTTCGCACCTGCTCGATTCGAATGTCGCGCGAGGGGGTGTGGTCAAAGTCGCTCCGGCCCGCGAGGCCCCGCTGCACCATTTCGTCTTCGGGCATCAGCGTGGTCACGTCGGGGTGGTTGCGCTTGATGATGCGCTGGCAGCTGCTGCACTCGCCGCACCCCACGAACGGCTTGTCGGGGCAGGTCAGCGCCTGGGCCAGCCCGACCGCCGCCAATTCTTTGCCGACGCCCTCGGGCCCTTGAAACAACCAGGCGTGGGCCACGTGCTGCGAACCCAGCGCCCCAATGAGCGCGTCAACCGCGCGGGGCTGCCCCTGTACTGCCGAAAGCGACATGCGCGCTGCATAGCGGGCCACGCTTTCAGTTGCATCAAATCTTGACCCCGGCCGCGCACATCGCGCGACACGGGGCCCGACAGAAAACGGGAGGTGATGGGTGGGTCGACGTACAATGTTCGCGCTCACGCATCACGAGGGGCCCATGACCGCGCCGAGACCGAAGAACCACCCAGGCGACTTCGCCTGGCGCCTGCCGCTGCTCCGCACGCTCCAACAAGCCAACGCGATCACCCAAGAGCAGTCAGAGCGGGCGCAAACCGCCACCAAAGACCAGGGCGGCTTCTTCATTTCGCACTTGCTCGCCGAGGGGCTGCCAGAAACCAAGTTGCTGGTCGCCTGGGGCAAGGCCACCGGGTTGCCCACCGCTCCGGCCATGGTGCTGCGAAAGCCGAACAAAGACCTCGCCGCCCCCTTCACCGCCGAGCTGGCGCTCGAGCTGCGCGCGGTGCCGTTCTTGAAAGACGAACAGGGGCTCCACG
>JBGAIY010000695.1:0-2494 GCA_044225205.1 Myxococcaceae bacterium
GGTAGCACAGCGCCGACGCAGGTCGAGCCACGCGATGTGGCGCGCCCCCTGAGAACGACCGTGCACAGAAAAGTCAATTTTTGAGACAGCGGGCCCACACGAAGAACGAGGCTTCACATTGAGGGCACGTTGGGTAGAGTGCCCAAGCTTTGTGAAACGGGGCAGTCGCCAGGTGTTGGGCGGCTGATCAGTTGAACCGAAACCGACGACGACGACTCGGAGATGGCACCTTTGTTGACCCGGAATTTGGTTGCGGCGTCAGTCGTCGCGTTGGTCTTCGTGGCTCGGCCTGCGTTCGCGCAGAACAGCTTCGAAGGCCTCGATCTGACCGACGACGGCAAAAAAGACGACAAGAAGAAAGACGACAAAGACAAGAAGGGCAAAGAAGCCGACGGGCTCGACTTTTCTTCAGACAGTTCAACCCCCGCCAAGCCGTCGCCCAAAGAAGAGCCGCGCAAGCCGGTCACCGCGAAGAAAGACGAAGGCCCGGCGGTCGAGCGCGACGTCACCCAAGACGACCGGGTGAAGAGCGTGCAGCGCAAGCTCTACGTCAAGCGGGGCCGCTTCGAGCTCGCTCCGTCGATCGTCATCAACGTCAACGACCCGTATTACACGAAGTTCGGCGGCGCCTTGCGGGCCGCGTTTCACTTGGCCGACAACCTCGCCATCGCCGCGCGTTTCACCCTCATGCAGACGCTGCCCACCGACGACGTTCGGGTCGCGAAGAAGAACCTGCAGGCGAAAATCTTCTACTCGGTGCCGTATTGGTCGACCATGGCCGACGTCGAATGGAGCCCGTTCTACGGCAAGGTCTCGTTTCTCAATTCGATATTGCACCTCGACGCGTACGTGGTCGGCGGCGGCGGCGTCGTCTACACCGAGACGTCGGGCGCTCGAAATGAAGACGGCACGCCCGACCCGAGCCGCACGGGCGTGAAACCCGCGTTCGACTTGGGCCTCGGCATGCGCTTCGTGGCGAAAGACTTCTTGGCGGTGAACATCGCCCTGGTGAACACGACCTACGTCGACGTGCCGACCGGTTCGTCGAAAGCGGTGACCCAAAACCTCATGATGTTGCAAGCGGGCGTGTCGATCTTCTTCCCCTTCAAGTCGACCTTCCGGGAGGCGGAGTGATGCGGTGGCTTCTCGTTTTGGCGGCCGTCTCGGTGACGTGCCTTTCGGCGCCCGCGTGGGCCCAGCAGTCGAAGGCTGAAGAAGAAGCCGGCGACGTCTCTGAAGTCGACAAAGACTCGTCGGGCCCGCTGCGCGATCGCATCCCTCCGGTCTCGGGCCACGTCTTCTTGATGGACGGCCGCTTCGAAGTTTCTCCCGAGTTGGGCATTTCGCTGCGCGATGCGTTCTTCACGAAGTACCTGTTCGGCGCGTCGTTCACCTACCACTTCACCGAGACGCTCGGCGTGTCGCTGCGCGGTGGCTACACGCTGTCGATCATTTCGGGCGCCGCCCAAATTTGCGAGCCGCTCGGCGCTTGCCGGGCTCCGACGTACGACGAGCTGACCAAGAACGGAGGCGTCTCGCAGAACAAGGCCTACGGCCTCATGACCTTCGTCAGCAGCCTCGACTTTCAGTGGGCGCCCATCTACGGCAAAATTTCGCTGATCGCCGAGAAGGTGCTGCACTTCAACATGTACGTGCTGGGTGGCCCCATGGTGCTCAGCTACGGCCCGAACGGCACCATCACCGCGGGCGGCAACGTGGGCCTCGGGTTTCGCTTCGTGGTCAACAAATGGCTGGCGGTTCGGCTCGAGCTGCGCGACCTCATTTACTTCGAGCAGGGGTTCCCCACGACGAACACCTCGGTGCGCAACCAGTTGATGGTGGGCCTGGGCTTCTCCATGTTCTTTCCCACCTTGTTCCAGGAGACCCGCTGATGAAACTCGTTCGCGCGTTGACCCTGGGGCTGGTGCCGGCGCTGGCCGTGTTGTGTTCGGTGCCGGCCTTCGCCCAAATGAATTTCGACGGGCTCGACTTGGGCAACAAGAAGAAGACGTCGTCGAAAAAGAAGTCTTCGAAAAAGCCGCCCCCGACCGAAGACAAGAAGCCCGACGACAAGGGCACGTCGGGCGGCGACGGCGTCGAGCTGCCGGCGGGCGGGCTCGACTTGACCCAAGGCTCGGGTGGCTCGGCTCCGGCCCCGGCCGCCGAAAAGAAGCCGGCCGAGGTGAAGGCCGCGCCGACCATGTCGTTCGACGCGGTCGACGTCGCGGGCAAGACCGGCGACCGCCAAAAGATGGACGGCGCCATCGCCCAGTTCAAAGCCGAAAATTACGAGCAGGCGGCCGTGTCGTTTTTCGACATGAGCCAAGACCCGAAGCTCAAGAACCTGTCGGCCGAGGCCGAATATTGGCTCGCCAAGTCGCTCTACAAGTTGGGCATGTACCACTCGTCGCTCGACATGTTCTCGCGGGTCTTGGCCCGCGGTGACCGCACGAAGTACTTCAAAAGCTCGCTCGAGTGGCTCTTCTTCATTTCG
>JBGAIY010000109.1:0-19653 GCA_044225205.1 Myxococcaceae bacterium
ATGAATTACTACGTGGCCACGTTTCGCAACGCGAAGCCGGGCGTCGTGCGCCGCTACGGCGAAGGAGCCCCCATGCCGAAGGGCACGGTCATGACCGCCACCTTCAGCCTCGGCGGCTTCACCTTCGTGCTGCTCAACGGCGGGCCGCACTACCAATTGACTCCCGCCACGTCGTTTCTCATCGACTGTGACACCCAAGAAGAAATCGACCACCTGTGGGAACGGTTGTCGGCTGGAGGCCGCCCCATGCAGTGCGGCTGGGTGACCGACCGTTTTGGGGTGACCTGGCAAATCGTGCCGACCATCTTCGGCCAGCTCACCAACGACGACGACCCGAAGCGCGCGGGGCGGGTGTTTCAGGCCATGATGAAAATGACGAAATTCAACATTCAAGGGCTGCTCGACGCCGCGAAGGGCTGAGCGGCGGGCGGTCAGCGTCGGCGGCGCTCGGCGAGGCGCGCCCGCACGGCTTCGGGGTCGAACGACCGTCGCCGCAAGGTCTCGAAGCGCTCGTATTCGCGCTCGAACGAGGCCGCGGGCGGCGTGCCCAGCAGTGTCAGGCCGAGCTTCGTGCCCTCGACGGCGACTTCGGGCACCTGGGCCAGCTGGGTCGCCAGCGCGCGGGCCGAGCGTTCGGCGTCGGTCTCGAGCAGGTCGAGCAACCCCAGCTGAAGGGCGCGGGGGGCTTCGACGGTGTGGCCGCTCAGAAACAGAAACCTGGTCGCCGACACCCCGACGCGCGAGGCGATGCGCGCGAGGCCCTTGAGCCCATACACCAAGCCCAACGACAACGGCGGCATGCGAAAGTGGGCGCGCCCGTCGCCGACGCGGAGGTCGCATGCCATGGCGAGCTCGCACCCGGCTCCGTACGCCGGCCCGGTGATGAGCGCGACCGACGGCAAGCGGTGCTGGCTCAGCACATCGAACACCTCGGCGATGTGGTCGTCGGGCAGCCGTTCGCGGGCGTCGCGGGCGGCGAGCACGTTCAGGTCGTACCCGGCGCAGAAGATGCCGTCTCCGGCGCCCCGAATGAGCAGGCAGCGAATGTGGGGCGGCGGGGCGGCGACCGCGTCACGCAGCTGCTCGAGCATGGCCGGGTCGAGCGCGTTTTTGCGGCTCGGGTTTGACAGCGTCAGCACTCGAACGCCGTCGGCTTCATCGGTGACGAGCACGGCCCCCGTCGCGGCGGGCGTGACCACGTTCAGCCGAGCACCACGAGCACGTCGCCTTCGGCCACCGACTGCGCTTCTTTGCAGCGAATTTCTTTCACGGTGCCGCCGTCGGCCGCCTCGACCGGCATCTCCATTTTCATCGACTCGAGAATGACGAGCGTGTCGCCCGCATTGACGAGCTGACCCACCTTGCACTCAATTTTCCATACCGTGCCCGTGATGTGGGCGGTGACGTCTGCCATGGGGTGTGAACCTTTGGTTAGGGTTTGGCGTGCTGCTCTAAGAACCGGGTGTTGAGCTGCGCTTCGGCGAACGCCGGCGACGCGACAATGCGCTGGTGCAAGGCGATGTTCGTTTTGATGCCTTCGACCACGAAGTGCGACAGCGCCTCGGCCGAATGGGCAATGGCTTCGGCGCGGTTGGCGCCTGTGACAATCAGCTTGGCGATCATCGGGTCGTAGTTCGGGGTGACCGTGTTGCCCTGGGCATACCCGGCGTCGACCCGAACGAACGGCCCCGACGGCGGCGAGAACACCTTGAGCGGCCCCGGAGAAGGAAAGAACTTCACGGGGTCTTCGGCGTAAATTCGAAACTCGAGCGCATGCCCTTTTCGGTGCACCTGGTTCTGTTGCAAGGTCAGTTTTTCGCCGGCGGCGATGCGCAGCTGCCAGCCGATGAGGTCGACCCCGGTGGTGAGCTCGGTCACCGGGTGCTCGACCTGCAAGCGCGCGTTCATTTCAATGAAGTAGACCTGACCGTCTGAATACAAGAATTCAACGGTGCCGGCATTCGCGTAGCCGAACGCTTTCGACGCCTTGAGGGCCGCGTCGAACAGTTTGGCTTGCACGTCGGCATTCGCACCATTCAAGAACAGCGGGCAGCCCGCTTCTTCGACGACCTTTTGGTGCCGTCGCTG
Organism: Myxococcaceae bacterium; assembly: GCA_044225205.1. Lineage (GTDB taxonomy): Bacteria > Myxococcota > Myxococcia > Myxococcales > Myxococcaceae > JAEUJT01. Next base: position 2,089 of record JBGAIY010000109.1, read on the forward strand.
AATCGAACATTCACGGTCGAGCACGTGAATGGTGTGGCCGTGGAGGTCTCCCAGAATTTGCACTTCGAGGTGGCGGGGCGCGGCGAAGTACTTCTCGAGGTACACCCCGTCGCGGCCGAAGGCGGCGCGGGCGCGGTCCATGCAGGCGCGAAACACTTTGTCGAGCTCAGCCGGGCTGTTGGCCACGGCCATGCCGATGCCGCCGCCTCCGCCCGCGGCTTTGCACAACACCGGGTACCCGATGCGCTCGGCTTCGGCCTGGGCCTGCGCCAAGTCTGGCACGATGTCTTTGCTGCCGGGCACAATGGGCACGCCCGCTTCGGCGACGAGCCGGCGCGCTTCGCTCTTGTCTTTCATGCGCAGCATCGCCTCGGGGGGAGGCCCCACGAAGACGATGCCCGCCGCGCTGCAGGCCCGAGCGAATTCGGCGTTTTCTGAGACAAAGCCGTAGCCGGGGTGCACGGCTTGCGCGCCGGTCTGCTTCGCCGCCGCCAAGAGCGCGTCGATGTGGAGGTAGCTGTCTTTGGCCGGGGCGGGCCCCAGGCGCACGGCTTCGTTCGCTTCTTTGACGAAGGGCAAGTCGACGTCGGCGTCTGAGTAAACCGCGACGGTCTTGATGCCCATGGCCTGGGCGACGGTGTTGAGGCGACGAGCGATTTCGCCACGGTTGGCGATGAGAATTTTCGTGAACATGAGCGCGCGCGAACCGTACCGTTGGGCACGGGGGCAAACAATGACCACGTGTTGGCGTTCTGCGGCAAGGCGGGTAGAACCCCACGTCGATGACCCGCCGCAAGCCCACCGCCGCCGCCCGTGCGAAGCCCCCCAGCCCCGCGCCGGCCCAACCCGCCGCGCAGATCATCAGTTTTTCAGAAGTGCGGCTCGCCCGGCGCCTCGGTACCTACCGGGAGAAGCTCGACAAGGTGCTGCGCACCAACAAGCGCGCCATCGGCCGGCTCTATGCGAGCGGCACGCTCTTCACCCGGGTCGGCACTCGCGCCGGGCGTGACTTGTTGCTCGCCCACGAGCACCTGCTGCGCGTCGTCGGCCTGGTCGAACGCCTCAGCGACACCGGCGACGTGCCGGCCCCGCGAAAGTCGTCTGAAGTCGACGCCATTTTCGACGAACTCGACACCTTGCTCGAGCGCACGACCCAGCTGACCGAGCACACCGCGGCCATGATCGACGAACTCAAACGCGAAGAATGAGTCGAACGTCGCCGGCTTTCACACGTCGGCGAACAGCTCGCTCATGCGCACCCGCAGGGCACTCGCAATTCGATAGAGCGACGAAATCGACGCCGAGCTCTCGGCCCGTTCGATCTGCGAGAGCAGCGACACCGACAACCCCGTTCGCCGGGCCAGTTGCTTCAAGGTCAGGTTCTGGCGGGTGCGCCCCTCGCGAATGAACCGCCCAATGGCGCGGTGCAATTCGGCTTCGGGGTCGCGGGTGATGCCCTTCTTGTCGAGGGTGCGCTTGACCGTTTCCAAGAACACCGGAGGGTCGACCGGCTTCTTGATGTAGTCGCTCGCGGCCGACTTGAGGCTCGCCACCGCCGTCTCAATGGTGGGAAACCCGGTGGCGACGATCACCGCCAAGTCGTCGTCGAAGGTTCGAATTTGCTCGAGCACTTCGGTGCCGCTCATTTTCGGCATCATCATGTCGAGAATGACGAGCTGAAACTCGGTCTTCTTGAGCAAGCCCACGACTTGGGTCGGGTCGTCGAGCGTGGTGACGGCGTAGCCCTCTTTGGTCAGCAACGCCTTGAACAGTTCGGCGTTGTCGGGTTCGTCGTCTACCACCAGCACTCGAATTTGTTGGGAGCCTCGCACGTTGCCTCACTCGTAAACGGCGCTTGAAACCACTGCTGCCCGAACTGCGTCAGTACGGCGCGTTTCGTTCGTAACTTTCAAAAGAAGCTATTCGCCACCGCTCGCCAAAATGCCTTTGATGGCCGGCACCGCCGGGTCGTTCGCCGGAGCGAGCTTGAGGTACATCTTGTAATAGTTGCGCGCTTTGTCGGTGTAGGCCTGGCTCGCTTCGTTCGTGCCCAAGGTCGCGTACGTCGTGGCGATGAGCTTGATGCAGACCAAGTTGTTCGGGTCGAGCCCCAGACAGTCGTTGAGCCGGTTCACGGCCGCCGTGTACGAATGTTCTTTGCGGTAGTCGCGCGCCTCGGCGATCAACTTCTCGACTTTCTCGCGAGCGGCCGTGTTGGGCGGAGTGGGCACGGGCACCGGCACCGGCACCGGGTCTTTCTTCACGGCCACGACCGGGTCGGGTTTCTTCACTTCGACCTTCGCGGTGAGCTTCGTGTAGCGGGCTTCGAGCTCGGTCAACCGGTTGAGTTGAAACTGGGTGCGCTTGGCCCCGTCGAGCGCTTTGCGGGCTTCGGCCGGGTCTTGCCGGTCGAGCGCGGTTTGGGCGTCGTCGAGCGCCTTGGCGAAGTCTTTCTCGGCGGTGACCGTCGCCAACATGGGCGCGGCCCCGCGGCAGGGCTGCCCCGCCACTTGGCAGGCCTTGAGCCGCTCTTCGGCCGTCGCGAAGTCGAGCCCGTCGAGCGCCTTTTGCGCGTCGGCCAACTGGGCCGCTTCGGTCTTCTTGGGCTCTTCGGGTTCGGTCGGCACGTCGTTCGGGTGCGCCGGTTCGACGCCCGGCTTGGGGTCGGAGTCTCCCACCGCCACGACTGGTTCGGTCGGCCGTGGCGCGACGATCGGCGTGCGGCTCTTGAGCACCGCGTAGCCCCCGCCGCCCAGCACCAGCACGAGCAACGTCGCGACAATGGCGATGAGCGGCACCTTCGAGCTCGACTGGCCGGTGACCTGTTCGAATTCACCGGTGTCGACCGTCATGGCCGTGGTGGGGGCGTCGTAGTGGTCTCCCGGGCCAATGAAGCGCAACTTCACGTGCCCCAGCTCGACGATGTCTCCGCTGCGCAGGGTGACTTGCGCGTACGGCTCACCGTTCACCATGAGCCCGTTCGCCGACTGCATGTCGATGACCCGCCACTCGCCGTTGTCTTCTCGCACGAGCTTGCAGTGCGTGCGCGAAAGCGACCGGTGGTCGATGGCGATGTCGTTGTCGTCGACCCGGCCAATGCGCGTTTCGGTTCGGGTAATGAGAAACTCTCGGCCCGCAAGTTCGGTGTTGGTAATCACCAGCCGCGGCGCTTGGGTCGAATCGAGTTCGACGACTTGGCGGTTGTTGTTCTGCACCTGGTCGATGCGAATGACCGCGGTCGACTGGTGCCGAGCGGCTCCCACGGCTTCGCTTTCGGCCGGCCCCGCGTCGACGGCTTTCGCCCGGGGCACCGTGTCGTCGGTCACGTCGTCTGGGTCGGCTTCGGGCACGCCCGGCAGCCCCGGCATGGTGGGCGCGGCCTCGCGCTCGGGCCGGCCGCCGTTTCGGGGCTGTGGCAGTTGCAGCGGCGTCGTCGCCGGAGCCGCGCGCGCTTGCTCGTCTTCGCGCTGAATCGCGAGGTCGTAGTCACCAATTTGTATGAGGTCGCCGTCGCCGACTTGCACTTGGCCCGAAATGCGGTCGCCGTTGACGCGAATGCCATTCGAGCTGCCGAGGTCTTCGATCTTGATCGCCCCGGCTTGCCGCAACAGCCGCGCATGCCGACGCGAAACGTTTCGCTCGGTCAGGCGAATGGTGTTGCCTTCTTGACGGCCAATGGTGATTTCGTCCCTCACGAAGGGGACGACCGTCTTTCGGCCTTCGTCGTCTTCTATGATCAGCTTCAGCACGCACCTGACTTTCTAGCATCACTGTACAGATCAAAGCAGCAAACCCGCTGAGAAACGAAACCTTGCGTGAACTCGGAGTTACAGTAGGGGCGTGGCCTCCCCGGTGACCCTCCGAACCGATGCTGGAGACGAGCACCTCGAGCTTGTCGAGTTCGAGGCGCGCGTGCGCCGAGGAGAAGTCTCGCCGCAGTCGCTCGTCTGCCTGCCCGCCGTAACAGGGGCAACCTTCGTACCCGCCTGTGAATTGGAGCTGTTCAAGGCGTTGCACGAGCCCAAACGCGCGTTCTTTTCGCGTACTTTTTCGGTGAGCCGCTTTCCCTACATCACCTCGGGGCTCATCTTGCTGAACCTGTCGATCTTCTTTTTGACCGTTCGAAACGGCGAAATGGAGCTCGATGACATGGTGCGTTGTGGCGCGAAGGTCGGGCCCTTGATCACCGACCTCGGCGAGCTGTGGCGCCTGTTCACCGCCAATTTTCTGCACCACGACGCCCTGCACATTGGGCTCAACATGTTCGTGCTCTTCAACGTCGGGGGCGCGCTCGAAAACACCTACCGCACACTCGACTACCTGTGGCTGTTGGTGTTCACCGGCATCGCCACCATGACGACGTCGCTGTTGCTCAACGGGTCGATCACCATCGGCGCGTCGGGCATGGTGTTCGGCTGCCTGGGCGGCGTGGTCGCCTTCGGGCTCAAGTACCGCAGCCTGTTGCCCGCGCGGTACCGCAGCGTCATGGGCGACGCGGCCATACCCACCGTGCTCGGCTTGTTGATGATCGGCATCACCTCGCACGGCGTCGACAACTGGGCCCACATCGGCGGCTTGCTCGCCGGCATCGTGACCGGGGCATTCATGCGCCCGCGCCTGTTGGCCGACGCGCGCCGCTGGTGGTGGGAGCCCGCCCTTCGCGCCGCTCCCTCGTTGGGCATCTTGGCCGTCGTCTTCTTGGGGCAGACGCTCTTTCACGACGTGCTGCCGGTGATGCGCGTCGAGCACGACGACGCCTACGGCCTGTCGATGCCGGTGCCGCGCGCCTGGGTGCGGGGTGCGAACCCCCTGGGCTCGGTCGCTTGGTACAACGGCCTGTCGGGGCTCGGCCGGGCCAGTTTCGCCGCCGAGGCGGTTGAAATGCCCGAAGGCGCCGACGCCATGGCTTGGGCCAACCGCTTCGTCGACGACCGGCTGCTGTCTCGCTCGTTCGGCTTGCAAGTGCGCCACGAGGCGCCCGAAGTCACGCGCGTGAGTGAACACGACGCGGTCAGGGTTCGGGCGGTGCTCGACGACCCCTCGGGCAACAGCCGGCTCGTCGCCTACTTCGTGCCGCGAGGCAACGTGGTCTACCAATTGGTGTTTTTGTGGCCCACCGCGTTTCCTCGCTATGGGCAAATCGTCGAACAAATGTTGGCGGGGGTGAAGTTCGACGAGACCCGCGCGTTGCGAATCGCCCGCGGCGAAGCGCTCGTGTTTCCCAATGCTCCCCGAGCGCTCGCCCGACTGGGTGAAGAGCTGCTCAACCAGGGCGACGCGGTACCTGCCGCCGAAGCCCTGAGCGCCGCCGTGCGCGGCGAACCGTCGAACGCCGACAACCGGGTGTTGCTCTCGCGGGCGTGGCTCGCCGCGGGTGAACTCGAACGGGCGTGCGAAGCCGCGAAAGCCGCGGTGACCTACGACGGCGAAGACCCCGAAGTGCTCGAAGCCGACGCTCGCTGCGAATTGGCCCGAGGCAACCCCCAGCGGGCGCTCGAACGAATTGAAAAAGCGCGCGCCCTGGCCCCCCAAGACCCCCGGTTGCAAGCGGCCGAATCGCGGCTGCGAGCGACGCTCCCCGACGCCCCATGACCCCCAACGACGTGCGCCCGCCTGCTCGAGCCGAAGCATGACGACGGTCTGGTTCATGGTGCTGGCGTTGGCCCCAGCGGCGACGCCCGCGCCGTGCTCACGCTTCGAGCAACCGGTGGCCGAACAGCCGAACGACCCAGCGCGCTGGCGAGAACTCGGCCAGTGCCGCCTGACCGCGGGCCAGTGGTCGGTTGCCGCCGAAGCGCTCGAGAAGGCCAGCTCGCTCGCCGAAGCCGCCCAAGACCCGGCCGCGGCCGCCGCCGCAGAAGACGCCTGGGCCCAGCTCGCCGAAGCGGTGCTCGGGTCAAAGCCGTCGCCCTCGGTCGATGCCTTGGCCAAGCGCCTGTCGGTTCGATTTTCGGCGTCGAGCCGGCCGAAGCCCGACCTCGCGGGGCGGCTGCTGGCTTTCTTGGTGACGGGGGGGCGCCCTCGGGTCGCCTTCGAAGAACCCGACTGGCGCAGGGTCTGTGGGTTCTGGGTGAGCAGCGATCGGCTGAGCGAGGCCCGCGCCGCCACCCTCGCCGCTGACGACGCCGCCCCGTTGGGCGATTGCGCCCGGTCGCTCCCTTCGGCGTTGCCCCCGGTGCCGTACCCCGCTGACCCGAAGCCCTGGCCCAAGCGGTGTTTCGAGGTCGACCCGGCGTCGGCCTCCAAATGCCGACGGCACTGGCTGGCGTGCTTCACCGCGTCGTCGGGCCCGGTGCCCGAAATCGCTCCCAACGAATCGAGCGACACCCTCGCCGTGCTCATCGACTTCGGTACCAAAGGCGCGTGGCGCTCCGACCCGACCGAATCATCACCCCACGCCCAGCCGGCGTCGTGGCTCCACGAATGGTGGGGCAATGGGTCGACGGGCACCGTGCTTCGGGTCGACGCCTGCGCCGGCACCGTGACCGAATGGCTCGAAGACCCCCTCGGCGAGACTCGAGGCCACCGTTCGGTGAGGGCCGTGCACCCGCTCCAGGTGAACGCCCCCGAACGCCCTCGCTGACCGCCCCGCCAGCCCGAACGAAATTGACACGCTTGGGGTACGGCCAACCGTGCGATACCGGTACGAACGAACGAGGTGCACCGGTGGTCGAATTCTTCGAGCGGTTACGGGCGCATTTGCGCGAGGTGCCGTCAACGGGCATCGACGCGGCGGGCCTGAAGTTGCGCGAAGCGGCCGTGCTCGCTCCGGTGTTTTGGAGAGGCGGCGAGCCGTGGGTGTACCTCACGAAACGGCCCATGACGCTGCGCAAGCACCCCGGGCAAATCGCATTTCCCGGTGGGAGCCGCGACGCCAACGACCTCACGCCCTTGCACACCGCCCTGCGCGAGACGAATGAAGAACTCGGCATTGAACCTGACCTGGTCGACGTGCTGGGCCTGCTGGGGGCCATGCCGACCGTGACGTCGTTCTTCGTGACGCCGTTCGTGGGCGTCGTACCGGAGGGCCTCGCGCTGCGACCGAGCCCCCATGAAATTGAAGCGGTGCTCGAAGCTCCGCTCTTTCGCCTGAGACACGAAAAGCGCGTGATTTACGAGGCCCCCCGCGATGTGTGGGTGTGGGGCAACGGAGAACATGTCGTCTGGGGAGCTACCGGCCGAATGATGGACCAGCTCGTTCAGCACGTGAACGCCGTGCGGCAGAGCCCAGTTCGGTAAAGCGAAACGCCGAAAAGCCAACTGAAGTTTGGTTAGGCTCTTCGCCCACATGAACGCGTTCGACCTCGTCGTCGTCGGTGGTGGTGCGGCCGGAGAAAAAGGAGCCGCCCAAGCAGCGTATTTCGGCAAGAAGGTCGCGCTCATCGAGAAAGAACCGCTGCTCGGCGGAGCCATGGTCAACACCGGCACGCTGCCGTCGAAAACGCTGCGCGAAACCGCGCTGGCCCTCAGTGGCTTGCGACAGCGCGGCCTGTACGGCGTCGACTTGACGTTGCCCCGCCAAGCCACGGTCGGCGACTTGCTGCACCGGTTGGGCGTCGTCGTCAACGCCGAAACCCAGCGCATGCGGCACAACCTCGAGCGCCACGGCGTGACGTGCTTTCAGGGGTCGGCGAGCTTCGTCGACCCGCACACCCTGTCGATTTCGGGAGCGGGCGGGCCACAGACGATTCGCGCCGAACACGTGCTCATTGCGACGGGCAGCGCCCCCAACCGGCCCCCGCCTTTCCCGTTCGCGCACGAACGCGTCTACGACTCCGACGAAATCGTGAGGGTGGCCGAGATACCGTCGTCGCTCGTCATCGTCGGTGGGGGCGTCATCGGTTCAGAATATGCGTGTCTGTTCGCGGCGCTCGGCGTGCAGGTGACCATGCTCGAAGCGAAGAACTCGCTCATGTCGTTTCTCGACGAAGAAATCTTGGCCGCGCTCATGGAGCGCATGAAGAGACTCAACATTCATTTTCGGTTCATGCCGCAAGTCGCGGCGTGTGAGCCGAACGACGAGTCGGTGGTGTTGACGTTGACGTCGGGCGAACGGCTCGAAGCGGGTGGGGTGCTGGTGTGCGCGGGGCGCCAAGCGAACACCGCGTCGCTCAACCTCGAAGCGGCCGGCCTGGTCGCCGGCAAACGAGGGCAACTCGACGTCGACCCGGTGACGTTTCGCACGCCGGTGCCCCACATCGCCGCGGTGGGTGACGTCATCGGTTTTCCCGCGTTGGCTTCGACGTCGATGGAGCAGGCCCGGGTCGCGGTCGTTCACCTCTTCGACCTCAAATACAAAACGAAGGTCGCCCCCGTGTTTCCCTACGGCATCTACACCATTCCCGAGGTGTCGATGGCGGGCGAAACCGAGGCCGCGCTGCGTGGCCAAAAGGTCGACTACGTCGTCGGTACCGCCAGTTTTGGCAACAACGCCCGCGGCTTGATGATCGGCGAGTCGGGGCTGCTCAAGCTGCTCTTTCGCCGCGACGACATGAAGCTGCTGGCCACCGCCGACCTCTTCATTCAGGCGTGCTTCAACTACCCGACGCTCTCCGAAGCGTACAAATACGCCTCGTATGACGCATTGGGTCGCCGCGCGAAGACCGTGCACGACTCGCCCGGCCATTGAGCTTTTGTTCGCCGTCAGGCGGGGGCGAGGTACAACTCCACGCCACATGTCTGACATTTTCCCAGTCATTATGGCGGGCGGGAGTGGCACTCGGTTCTGGCCGCTCTCTCGTGCCGCGAAGCCCAAACAGTTTCTGCCGTTGACGAGTGCGCGGCCGCTGATCACCGAAACCCTGCGGCGGTTGCAGGGCCTCGCGCCCACGAAGAACGTACGCGTGGTGTGTGGCGCCGCGCATGCCGGGCCGGTGCGCAAGGCGCTGCCCGCGTTGCCGAAAGCGAACGTCGTGGTCGAACCCCAGGCGCGCAACACCGCCCCGGCCATTGCGTTGGCCACCTTGGCGGTCAGCCGCGTCGACCCGAGCGGCGTGATGCTCGTGCTGCCCTCAGACCAACACGTGGCCGACGTGCCCGCGTTTCAGGCCTCGGTGCACGAAGCGATTCGCGTCGCGCGCGAGGGCAGCATTGTCACCCTGGGCATTACGCCGACCCGGCCAGAAACCGGTTACGGGTACATCAAGGTCGGAGACGCGCTCAACGGCACCGCCCACCGCGTCGCGGCGTTCGTCGAGAAGCCGAACCTGTCGACCGCCGAAGACTACCTCCGCTCGGGCCAATACTTGTGGAACGCGGGCCTCTTCGTCTTTCGGGCCGACGTCATGTGGCAGGCGTTCGAAGCGCACATGCCCGAAGTGCACCGGGCGTTGGTCGCCATGCGCGACGCGCCCAAAGCCAAGGCCGCCGCCGTGCTCAAACGAGAATTCGCGAAGATGCCGGCCACCAGCATCGACTACGGGGTCGCTGAGCGAGCGGCGAACATGGTGGTCGTGCCGTCGAATTGTGGCTGGTCTGACGTGGGCAGCTTCAACGCGTTGCCCGAGGTGCGCCCGACCGACGCGCACGGCAACGTCGTCAGTGGCCAAGACACCCTCGTCATTGATTCTCAAGGGTGCGTCGTGCTGGGAGACGCGGGCCGCGTCGTCGCCGTGGTCGGCATGACCGACGTCGTGGTCGTCGACACGAAAGACGGGGTGCTCGTCTTGCCCAAAGCCAAGAGCCAAGACGTGCGCAAGGTCGTCGAGGCGCTCAAGGCGAAGAAGTCGAAGGCGCTCTGAGGCCAGTTCGGGGTCGGTGAGGTGTCTCGGCCGCGAAACGCAGGTCACTTCGCGGCGGCGTCGAGGTAGTCGACGAACGCTTTGACCGCGTCGTCGTAGCCGCTGACTTTCGGGTTCGAGCTGTCGATGAGAAAGAATTCGTCAGGTGCGTGGGCGCCCTCGCCGAGCCCGAGGCCGAAGTGCACCGCGCCGAGCGAGAGCGGCGGGTTGGTGAACACATACCCGGGCCACGAGCCCGCATTTCGTGGGCTCATCGTCGGTTCGAGCGAACGCGCGCGATAGACCTCGAGCGCGGCCTGAACCACGCGGGCCGACAGCGGGGTCGACGTCGGGTCGTACCCACCCGACACGTTGACTTCGATGTCACCGAACCCGCGTTTCGCCAGGTGCGCCCGCAGCGCCGCGACCGCGCCGTCGAACGTCATGTCGGGCACGAGCCTCAGGTCGAGTTTCGCGACCGCCCGGTGGGGTATCAACGTCTTGCCGCCGGGGCCGGTATGGCCCGCGACGAGGCCTTCGATGTTCACGGTGGGGCGAGACACGAGGTCGGCGCACGCCGCTGCCCACCCGGCGTCGTGCGCCCAGACGTTCGCTCCGAGCAAGCGCTTTTCGTCGTTTTCATTCGACTGCTTGGCGTTGACTTCGACCATGGCCAGTTCTTCGGCGGTCAAGGGCTTGGCTTTCGCGCTGAACCCGTCGATGGCGGGGTCACCGTTGGCGTCGACGAGCGTGGCGAGGGCTTGCACCAGGTGAAAGGCGGGGCTGTCGAGCCGCGCGCGGTTGCCGGAGTGCACGTCGCGCGACGGGCCGCGCCCCCACTTTTCACCGCTCGCCACCAGTTCCAATTCGACGACGCCCTTGGCCCCCAAGCCGATGCTGACTTCTCCCTGCAGGCCCTGCTCGGCGCTCGGCATCATCACGCCGATGGTTTTCGACAAAGCCTCGGCGACCCGCGGGTGGCGAACGATTTCGAGAAAATGCGGCGAGCCGATTTCTTCTTCACCCTCGGCGACCAACACCAAGTTGACGGGCACCTTCTCGCCCGCTCCGCGAATGGCGTGAAGCGCGGCCAAGAACGCAGACTCGGGGCCCTTCTGGTTGACCGCGCCGCGGCCGACCATGACCCGGCCGTACCCGCCCCGTTCGACGAGCCGGCCCTCGAGTGGTGGCGACGACCACTCGCGCGGGTCGAACTGTTTCACGTCGTACATGAAGTAGAGCCCCAGCGTCTTGGGCGCGCCGGCGTCGAGCGTCGCGAACACGCCGGGCTTGCCCTGCGTCGCCAGGCGCTCGACCCGCTGAAAGCCCGCGTCTTTCGCGAGCTGCATCATGTGTTTGACGCCTTCTTCGACGTTGCGGTTGTCAGCGGCGATGCTGGGCAACGCCACCCATTTGCGCAGCCGCTCGACGTTGGCCGCGTGTTGTTTCGTGACCTGCGCTTCGATTTTGGAGGCGCGCGGGGCCGGGGGCGCGGCCGAAAGAACCGTCGCAGTCAACACAGCGAAGAAAGTGCTCGTCATGAGCACGTTCTACGACGTCGCTCGCGCGACTCGGTGACTCATTTCGGGGCGACGGAGAGGTCGGTGACTGGCTGGCCCAGCGAAGGCTCCCCGATGCATGGTGGGGCGCCGGTCTTCAGCGGGTCTGCGCCGAAGAACGCAACGTATGCCGGCCGGTCGTGCGCGGGCAAAATCGTGAGCCCGGGGTCTTGGTCGTGCAGCTGCAAGAGCCTCTGCACCTGGGCCTCGGTTTGGGCGTCGTCTTCGTCGGTGAGGCGGCGCATGAGCCACGACTTGCCGACCCGCCGCTCGAGCGACTCGCCCACGTTGATGAGGTCTCCGGCGTACAACAGCCGCTTGGTCGCCGACAGGTTCACGAACGTGGCCACGCTGCCGGGCGTGTGGCCGAACGTCGGCACGACCACGACCGAGCCGTCGCCGAACACGTCGAACTGCGCCTCGTAGACCGCGTAAGGCACAGCCGCGAAGTCGATGGGGCGCAAGCGGCGCTGCAGCGCCCGGGCTTGGGACGGCACCACGACGCCGCGGGGGGCGGCCAATTCGCCGTTCACCAGGTCGGCTTCGGGCTTCGCCAACCACACGCCCACGTTCGCGGGCAACGCGCCCAGGCCCCCGGCGTGATCGGGGTGGGCGTGCGAAAGAATCACCGCCGTGGGTTCGGCCTTCAACGCCGCCAACATCGACGTCAGTGACCCCCGCGGTTCGTTGCGGCCCGCGGTCTGGCCGAAGACGAAGTGCTTCCACGCGCTCAATTCGGCGGCTTCGGCCGCGGCGTTGGGCGAAATGCCACTGTCGATGAGCACGTCGCCTTTCGGGTGGCGAACGAGCAGCGCCGACGACGTGACCTCCCACTGCGAGAGGCTCGTCGGGCCACCCGCGGCGAAGCCGGCCGCGACCGTGGTCCCTCCCGTTTCGAGCCAGCAGACCTCGAGCGGCACCGTCGGGGCGGGCGCCACCACCCGGGGGCCCTCGGCCGGTCGCAGGGCCGCGCCGCCGCTCAGGCCGAACCACGCTCCCAAGGCCATTGCCACCAGCACCACGGCACTCACTCGTTTCACGTCGCGCATGCGAGGTGTTTCATGCGGTCGAGCAAAATTCGCCAACCGAATGACGAAATACTCACCATTCACATGGTGAATGTTTACCCAGGGTCGCCCAATTCGGCCTTCAAACGCTTTCGCGCGGCGTGCAGGCGCGACCACACCGTGCCCTCGGCGACCCCCAGCACGTCGGCAATTTGCGGGTGACTCAGGCCTTCGGCCGCGAACAGTGCGAGCACGGTTCGGTGTTCGACCGGCAGCCAAGCCATTGCTTGGGCGACCCGGTCAGAATCGAGCTTGGCGACCAGCGCGTCTTCGGCGTGCACGGCGCGCTCGGGCGCGTCTTCGAGCGCGGCGGCGCGGTTTCTCTTCGCGTTGGCTTTGATCGCCAAGCGAATGGCGATTCGCACGACCCACGTTTGCACCTGCGACTCGCCGCGAAACTGGGGCAGGGCGCGGTACACCTCGAGAAAGGTTTGTTGGGTCGCGTCTTCGGCTTCTTGCCGGTCTTGGGTGATGCGCCGGCACACGGCGTACACGGTTTGCCGGGTGGCGGCGAAGAGGGCGTCGAAGTCGGCCGTCATGGTCGGCCGTCGAGCTCGAGGCGCTGCGCGCGCGCGTGTTGGAGGCGCCGGTGGTTCCACCACGCGACGGCGACGGTGGCGACGACCATGACCCCGAAGGTCGACCGCGCGGCCGCCTGCAACCGAGGGCTCGAAAATTCGATGACCGCGAACGGCTCATGGCGACCAGGCACACCGCCATGATCGGGGTCGACCAGCGCAAGCGCGTGATTTCACCGTCGAGGTCCCGGCGAAGGGCCGCGAAGAAGTCGGCCCGCGCCCCCTCGGCCAACACCCGCGTTCGCCGCGCCTTCGACCGCCGCAGCCAAAACCACCAGACCGCGGCGATGTAGGCCACGGCCCCGACGCTCAAGGCCAGGCCCAAAACAAAATCGGCCCGAGCATCCCCGCCAGCGCACCGGCGGTGACGTCGAGTTCCACCTGTTCGCGCCGAAGTCGTGCGCCACCCGCTCGAAGTTCGGCCCACGCCGGCGCGTCGGTGGTGCGAAGGGCCTGGGTGGTCTCGGCGACGGTCGCTTGGTACCGGCGGCAGCCCTCGCACGTGCTCAGGTGCTCTTCGAGCGCCGCGCGGCGGTCTTCGGGCAACGAACCGCCCGCGAGCCGCTCGAGGTCAATTTCAAATTCGTCGCACGACGCCATGGCAGTCAACGCTCGTTGGGGTTGTAGCGCGTCTTCAACCGGGCGTACCGGCCGTCAGCGACGCCGCCGGCGCCGAGCGCTTGGGCAGCATCAGCAGCACCCTGAGGTCGATGAGCGCGTGCACCAGCATGGGCACCCACAGGCTGCCGGTCGTCAGAAACAGCTGCCCCATGGCGAAGCCCATGAACGCGGTCGACAGCACCCCTTTCCACCCCTGGTACCAGTGGCCGACTCCGAAAATGACCGCGCCCACGCCGACGGCGCCCGTCGCTCCCAGCCCGCCCACGCCGGTGAGCCAGTGGTTGAGAAACCCGCGGTAGGTCACTTCTTCGGTGATGCCGGCCGTCACGGCCAACGCGGCGAACAACCACCGCTCGCGCCCGGTCTTCGGCAGCAGCGCCCCCGCGGTGTCGAAGAGCAGAGCCTGAAATTTTTTGCGCATGAGCACGAGCGGCAGCGCCAAGCCGACCGAAAACGCGAGCGAGGCCCCCACCAGAAAACCCTGTTGGTGTTCGTCGAGGTCGAAGCTCAGGTGAAACCACGAGGCCGAGCCGAACGGCGACGACACGGCGAGCGCCAACCCGGCGATGAGCCAGCTCTGCCAGACCCACCGCACATACGCCGCCCCCAGCGCGCCAGGGTCGAACCCCAACCGCCGTTGGAGCCGCCGGTAGTCGTACCAACCCCACCACGGGTACCCGACCACCAACCCCAGCACCAGCGCCAAAGCCAACCAACGCATCACGTTCTGAGCGACCATGTTTCCTCCGGTCGATTGGAGCCGCGAGCCCGAAAAGCCTTCGCCGTGGGGTGTTCTTTTTTTGCAACCGCCGAAAACCACTGGGCAAACGACGTCGGCCCAAGTCATTGCCCTGGTGAATGGGCGTGTGCCAATCATTCACCGCATGAATTTCGACGCGCTCGACCTCAATTTGCTGCGCGTGCTCGACGCTTTGCTGGTCGAGCGGAGCGTGAGCCGGGCGGCGGCCCGCCTTCGTCTGTCGCAGCCGGCGACGAGCAGCGCGCTCAACCGCTTGCGGCACGCCTTCAAAGACCCGCTCTTCGTTCGCAGCCGAGAGGGCATGGCTCCGACGGCGCGCGCGTTGGCCTTGCAAGGCGCGCTCACGGCGTCGCTGCGGCAATTGCAGTCGGCGCTGGTCGAGCCCGCGCCATTCGACCCGGTGACGGCCCGTCACACCTTTTTCGTGGCCGCGAGTGACCACGCCCAGCTCGTGGTGCTGCCGGCGCTGATGGCGCGGTGGGCCGCCTTCAAGGGGCTTCGCCTCAGGGTCGTGCCGTTGCCCCGCGACTTTCCACTCGGTGAGTTGGAGCGCGGTGAAGTCGACGTCGTCATGGGGGTCTTCGACCTGGCCCCAGGTGACCGCGCGCCCAAGGGCCTCAAGCGGCAGTTGCTGGTCAGTGAGCGCTTCGTGTTGGTGGGGCGCACCGGCAACCCGGTGCTCAAGCACCCCGAGAAGCTCGACCTGCAGTGGCCGCAAATGCACGTCGCCCCGCGCGGCGGGGTCGAGGGGGCGTTCGACCGCCGGGTCAAGCTCAAGCGCAACGTGGTGCTGTTCACCCCGCACTACCTCGTGGCGCCGTGGGTGCTCGAGTCGACCGACCTGGTGGCCGCGCTGCCCGAGCGCATCGCCGCGCGATTCGTCGAATCGTTTTCGACGCTCTCCGCCGTGCCGTTGCCGCTGGCGACCGACGCCGCGCTGCGCCTGCACCAGCTCTGGCACCCCCGCCGACACGACGAACCCACCCACCACTGGCTGCGAGGCGAACTTCTCGCGGCCGCCAAGCTCGCGCGTACCCCCACCCAGACCCGCTGAAAGCCCGGGCGCCGAAGGCCACAGAACGTGCTATTTAGTTGGCCATGAACCCACAGATTTTTCGCGAGTATGACGTGCGTGGTCTGGTCGGCAAAGACCTCACCGACGACGTCGTCGAAGCGCTCGGTCGTGGCTTGGCCACCATGGTGAAACGCGCTGGCGGGGCCGCGGTGGTCGTCGGGCGCGACGCGCGCGAGTCGTCTCCCCGGTTTCGTGACGCTTTCATCAAGGGCGTGGTCGCCACGGGGCTCAACGCGGTCGACGTCGGCGTCGTGCCGACCCCGATCGTCTACTACGCGGCCAACACCTTGCCGGTCGACGGTTTGGCCATGATCACCGGCAGCCACAACCCGCCCGAATACAACGGCTTCAAAATGGGCGTGGGCAAGACCACGTTCTACGGCCAGACCATTCAAGAGCTGCGCGCGCTCATCGAGCGAAAAGACTTCGAAACCGGCCGCCCGGGCGTCGTCAGCTCGTTCGACGCGGTGACGCCGTATTTGCATTTCGTCAATTCGACCGTCACCCGTGGCTCGCGAAAGCTCAAAGTCGTGGTCGACGCCGGCAACGGGGTGGGCGGCATCGTCAGCGTGCCCATGCTCGAGAAGTTGGGGTACGACGTGGTGCCGCTGTTCTGCGAACCCGACGGCCGCTTTCCCAACCACCACGCCGACCCGACCATCGCCAAGAACCTCGAGCTGCTGATCGCCGAGGTCAAGAAGCAGAAAGCCGATTTGGGCGTCGCTTACGACGGAGACGCCGACCGCATTGGCGTCGTCGACGAACAGGGCAACATTCTGTGGGGCGACACGTTGATGATTTTGCTCTCGCGCGCGGTGCTCAAAGACGTGCCGGGCGCCACCATCGTCGGAGAGGTGAAGTGCAGCCTCACCATGTACGACGACATCAAGGCCAAGGGCGGCCGCGCCATCATGTGGAAAGCCGGCCACTCGCTCATCAAAGCGAAAATGAAAGAAGAGCACGCGCTGCTCGCCGGTGAAATGAGCGGCCACATTTTTTACAAGCACCGCTTCTTCGGGTTCGACGACGCGCCGTACACCGCCGCCCGCCTGTTGGAAATTCTGAGCAATGACCCACGCCCGTTGAGCGCCCACTTGGCCGACGTGCCGGTCACCCATTCGAGCCCCGAACTGCGCTTCGACACCGTCGAAGAAAAGAAATTCGCGCTCGTGAAGCGTTGCACCGAAATGCTCAGGGCGAAGGGGTTCGAGCTCATCGACGTCGACGGCGTGCGCGCGGTGTGGCCCGACGGCTGGGGGCTCATTCGCGCTTCGAACACCACCCCGATTCTCGTCGTTCGCTACGAGGCGAAGTCGAAAGCGCGGCTCGAAGAAATCAAGGCGCTCATCGACGGCACCATTGCCGCGGCCAAGAAAGAACTCGGCGGGTGAGCGTGGCCTCGCCGTTCGCGCTCGGGCTCGACATTGGCGGCTCGACCGCGCGCGCCGCCGTTGTCGAAAGGGCCTCGGGTCGGCTCGTGGCGTCGGCCCGCGAGGCGTGGTCGTCGCGCACACCCGCCGCCGTCGTCGACACCGTCGGCCGACTCGTCGACTCGCTCGGCCGGGCCCACCCGACGCCTGGCCCCGTCGGCGTGGGGTTCGCCGGCATGCTGCGTGGGTCGCTCGTGCTCAATGCGCCCAATTTGGGGTGGCAGAACGTCGCGTTCGGCGACTTGCTGAGCGAGCGGCTGCAACGCCCGGTTCGCTTGTTCAATGACTTGTCGGCCGCCGCGTGGGGCGAGTTCAAGGCCGGCGCCGCGCAGGGCAGCACCGACGCGCTCACCGTCTTCGTTGGCACCGGAGTCGGGAGCGCGGTCATCGCGAACGCGGCGTTGGTCGGCGGGGCCAGCAACGTCGCCGGTGAATTTGGCCACACCAAGGTCGTGCTCGAGGGCGGGCGCCTCTGCGGTTGCGGCCAGGTCGGCTGTCTCGAGGCTTACGCCGGCGGAGCCAACCTCGAGGCCCGCATGCGCGAAGTGGGCCTGTCGGGCACCCCGGCCGACCTGGAGCGCCTCGCCGAGCAGCAAGACGCCCGAGCCCGCGAAGTGTACGACTTCGCGGTCGACCACCTCGGCCTCGCCATCGCCAATCAAGTGACCATGCTCAACCCGGCCGTGGTGGTCTTGGGCGGCGGCGTGCTTGCGAGGTGCCCGGGCATGGTGCGCCGGGTCGGTGAATTCATTCGGG
>JBGAIY010000110.1:0-19609 GCA_044225205.1 Myxococcaceae bacterium
GCAGGCACCCCGCTCGACGCAGGCACCCCGCTCGACGCAGGCAACCCACTCGATGCTGGCAGCCCAGACGCGGGTGGCGTGCCTGACGCGGGCCGACCCGACGCTGGCCTCGGTGGGGCGATGGGCGTGCTCTTTCCCGGGCCGCTGGCGTGCCCAACGACCCCCAGCGACGGCGGGGTCACGCGCCATGTTTCGACGGCGGGTACCGACGTGGGCACGGGCACCTCGGCGCAAGCGCCGCTGCGTACCGTCGGCTTCGCACTGTCGATTTCGAAGCCCGGCGACGTCATCGAAGTGGCCGACGGTGTGTACCGCGAGGGCATCGAGTCGAACGCTGGCGGGAGGCCCGACGCGTGGCTCACGTTGCGCGCGGCGCCCGGCGCGCACCCCGTCTTGACGGGTTCGGTGCCCGTCGGCGGGTGGTCACTCGACCACGGCGCCGTCTGGGCCTCCCCGTGGGACGACCTCGACGCCGGCCCCGAAGGGTGCTCGGGCCCTGAATGTTGGTTGTTGCCGCGCGGCGTGCCCCAAGACGTCTTCGTCGACGGCGCACCGTTGCAACAGCTGGCCGGCGTCACCATTCACCCCGCCTGCCCAGCCGGAGTCGACTGGTGCCGCGCCGTCGTCGGGTCTTCGGCGGCTGACCTCGACACCCACCCAGGTTCGTTCTTCTTCGACCTGGCGGCCCATCGGCTGTTGGTGCGCCTGAGCGATGACTCGGCCCCGGCGGGCCACCTCGTCGAAGCCACGCTGCAGCGCCGGGTCTTGTTCTTCTACCCGGCTTCGAGTGGCAACGTGTGCGTCGAAGGTCTCACCTTTCGCCACTCAAATGCCTCGGCAACGCTCCGCCAAATGGCCGGCGTGGTGCTGCTCGGGGGCAGCACGCTCTCGAACTGCATCGTCGAGCAGATGGACTTGGCGGGCGTGTCGTCGGCCTCTGCCCGCGTCGTTCACACGCTCGTTCGCGACAACGGGCAGCTCGGGCTCGTCGGCAGCGGGAGCGCGACCGTGCAAGCGAGTGAGTTCTCCGGCAACAACCGACGCCACTTCAACGTGTATTGGGAAGCAGGCGGCATGAAGCTCGTCACCCACAGCGCGGCCCGCGTCGAAGGGTGCCACGTGCACGACAACGACGGGCCGGGCATTTGGCTCGACGGCTCGTCGGGTACGGCGCCGACCCACGTGACGGTGACGCGCAATTGGCTTCACGGCAACGGGCGCGAAGGTCAGCTCTTCGTCGAAATTTCTGACTACGCCACGGTCTCGAACAACGTGGTGTGGGGCGACGGGCGCCTGGGCGACGAGAACATTCGCGGCATCTACGTGTCGGAGTCGCCCCACGTGACCGTCGCGTTCAACACCGTCGTGAACACGGCCCCTGGCTTTCTGTTCGACGCACTCAGCGGCGCGCGCGGAGACATCACCGGGTTGTCGTTGGTGGGCAATGTGTTCGCTTCGCTCGGTGCCGCGCCGAGCCATGCGCTCATACGGGTGTCGACTTCGTCGGCGTGGTCGAGCGATTCCAACGGGTATTATGCCGCGACGGGTACCCTGTTCAATTCAGCGGGCACCGCCGCCGCCGACGCGCACGCGATCATCGGTGACCCGCGGTTCGTCGACGCGCCCAGCCACCGGTACTGGCTGGGGCCGACCAGCCCCATGCGTGCCGGCGCCTCGCCTTCGCCTGACGCGCCGGTCGACTTTTTCGGTGCGACGCGAGCATCGCCGACCGACCTCGGCGCGATGTTGCCGCCGCCGTAAGCAGCTACCGACAGCCGATGCGGTTGCTCGAAGACGACACGTCGTCAAGCAGCACCGTGCCCCCCTCATTCACGTTGTAGCTGGCGCCAACGAAGACGCGGTCGACGACGTAGGCCCCACCGCTCGTCGCGGCGGAGACCGGAACGTCGTCGACCCACACCTCGAACTTCGCGTGGCTCGCGTCGCCGGGAGTGAGCCGAAATTCGAGGCAGTGCCACTCATTGAGCGTCATCGTCGCGGGAAAGTCGAACGACTTCACCGCGACTCGGTTGAAGACCGAAAAGCCCGACGGCACCCCACCGGTGGTCGTCAGGTAAACGAGAATGCCCAAGTTGCCCACGGTGTCATGTGGTTCGAGCAACGTGAGCTCGCGTGGAGCATTCGGGCCCAGCTTGAGAAACAGCCGAATCGACGTGGCAGACGGCAACGGCAGCACCGTCAGGTACCGCCCCGAATAGTCTGCGGTGCCCGCGTTGCGAGAAACCCGCAGGGCCCGTTCGCCGAGCGCCGCGTCTCCGCTCACGACCGTGGCGACCGCGTCGCCATAGCCGTCGATGTCGGCACCACCGTCTTCGAAATCGACGCAGGTGGCGAGGTCGGCGCGGCCCGCGCACGACCGCGCGCCCCCCGCATCGGCCTGGCCAGCATCGGCTTGGCCGGCGTCGAACGCGCCCCCGCCGTCGCTCCCAGCGTCGTGGCCGGCGGCCGAGCACGCGTCACCCACGCCGTCACCGTCGGCGTCGGCTTGGTCGTCGTTGGCCAGCGCGGGGCAATTGTCGACCGCGTCGGGCCAACCGTCGGCGTCGGCGTCGGTCGAGGCGTTGCCCAGCGTCAGCGTCACCGTCGGTTGCTCGCCCGCGGTGACCACTTGGGTGGCCGAAGCGAGCGAGGCCGGTTCGTGGGCCCGCGCGACGATTTTCACGGTACCGACGGTCGGGCTCAACTGAACGAATGCCGCGCCGGGCAGCTGGTGGCCGTCGAAGTCACGGGTGGCGAGCACGCCGTGGGGGCCGGCCACGACCAAGGTCACGGTGTCGACGGGCGTCAACGCCTTCAGCTCGACCCGAACCCCCGTTTCGCGGCTACACCCGCCGCCGAAAACGACGAGCGAGCAACACACCCACGCGAGCATCGGTTGCGGGGCTCGATCGGGTTCGACGCGTGGGTGGTGCATCACCGGGAGCCTTTGGTGGCGGGCACCTTCACCGGTGGTCGCGGAGAGCAATGCACGAGACCGGCACAGCATACCGCGTTTTTCTCGAGTGCTGAACGGTCTTCATTTCAACCTCGGGTTTCATTGGGCACCGATGCGAACGCCGTGGGTTCGAACAGACACGGGGAGCGGCTGGCCCGATGCCGGCGCGACGGCCGGCGCGACGTCGGTCACCAAGACCAACTCGTCGCCGACCTCGTACCCCACGGGGGTACTGCTCAATGACGCGCCGACTCCGGCCAGCGCCGACCCCGACGAAGGGGTCGCGTCGACCGCGCCGAACGCCGGGCTCGTGATGCCTCCGGCCCCGTACAGCGTTCCACTCCATTCGGCTGACGCTGCCGGGTCGACCGACGACCCGGGCGGCAGGTAGTTCGAATTTCCGGCAATTTTGATGCGGCCGCCGACCCAGTCGGCGTCGGCGATGTCGTTGCGAAAGAGCGTCAACGGAGTGCCCGAACCGTCACTGCGAATGAACGCGTTGTTGACCAGGTAAATGGAGTCGAGCGACTGAAAGAGCCTGATGAAGCCGGTCCACGCTCCAAAGGCGGAGCCCATCACGAAGGTGTTGTTGGCAAGTCGAACGTGGCCCTTGGTGGCGCCGGTGCCGTCGCCGCCAAAGCGAACGCCGTAGCCCCCGCGGTGAATCAGCACGTTGCCGACGATGTCGGCGTTCAACGGCGCGTCGGCCTCGTATTCTTCGAACCCGTAAATGCCCAAGGTGTGAAAGGTCGCCGCGCTGTCACGGGCGTCGATCCAATTGAAATACAGCTCCACCCGCGCAGAGCGGCTCTTGACCATTTCACCGTCGGTGTCGTGAAGGGAGGAGTGCTGCATGCGGAACACCGCGTTGGGAAAAGCGTCGCGGTCGGTGGCGATGTAGATGGTGTGCTTGTAGTGCTCCCCCGGAGGGGTGCTCCCGGCGCGCGTCACTTCGATGCGATCGAACGACACACTGCCGCTGTCGAGGTCAGCGCCCAAAATGCCATGCCGAACGCAGTCGTGCACGAAGGTGTTGCGCACGACCAGGTGGTGCCCCTGCACCCGCAGGCAAATTTCGGAGCCGCCCGTGACTTCGAAGTTCTCGAACACCAGGTCGTTCGACATGGTGAACGAAACGGTGCGACCGTTGGCATCGTTGCCGCTGAAGACCGGGCGCGTGGCGCCGACCCCTCGAATGGTGATGGGGGCGCCCTCGGTGCCAGAACGGGTGAGCTCCACGGGCGAATACGTACCCGGGTCGACCTCGACGATGTCGCCCGCGCGCAATTGCGGCGCGACGGCCGACACCTGGGTGAAGGCCCGAGTCGGGCCCACCTGAAAGGTACGGGGGGCCCGGTCGGCGTTGGCCGAACGCACGACGATGTCACCCAGGTTTTCGACGCCCCCCGTGCTCACGGTGAACACGGCTCCCACGTACGACACGCCGTCGGCGGTCGCCGAGGCATTGACGCGAAAGCGAACCTCGTCGCCTTCTTTGAGCGGTTGGGCACTCGTCAGGTAGCTGCCCCCGTTGATCGAGATCGCGCCCAACGCGGTGTCGTGGGGCGCAATCGTCGTCAGGCCGGCGACGTCGACCAATGTGAGGCACGCCGACGTCACCGCGGTGCCCGGGGGCGCGGCGGTGATGGTGGGCCACCGAAATTTTCTCCGCGCCCCGTATTGGTTGAAGCCAACGCTCTTGGTCGAACAGGCGGTGCCGGTTCCTCCGTCAGCAGCGGTTCCCGCGTCGGTCGCCTGGCCCGCGTCAACACCCGAACCCGCGTCAGCGCCTGAGCCCGCGTCGGTCAAACGGCCGGCGTCGGTCGAGTGGCCGGCGTCGGCGGAGTGGGCGATGCCCGAATCGGTCAGCCCACCGACCGTGCCTGCGTCGTCGACCATCGCGGCATCGGGCGCGTGGTACTGCGAACCCGCGTCGGTGGGGTCTGATGCCCCGGCGTCGGCACGCCCAGCATCGGCGACCACGCCCTCGTTGAACGAGGCGCCGGCCATGCCGATGCAGCCACCCGCCAACACCGCACCGAAGCAGACCATGCACAATCGAACGTTCACGCGTCGGCACGGTGCACACCCAAGGCCACCGCGACCGCGGCCAGATCGCTTGGCTTGGAGCGCCGCTGGCCCGGGCGCGTGGCCCCGTTGACCGGACAGTTCGCCAGGCAGTTCGACCACCGACTGCCAACCCAAGGGAGCGTGCGACGTCGCGCCACGGAAAATGGCCGTTGGCCGCCATCACCGACCAACGAGAATGGGCGGTTACATGCTACAAACCCAACCGTGGCTTCGGTTGAAGAGACCCAGACCAGCGTCGACCAGTCGGGCGGCTCCAGCGGCGGCGAGTTCGAGCTGTGGGTCATTGGCCCCGACGTGCATCACCGGGTGCCGCTCGTGGCGGGCACCATCACCGTGGGTCGCCAAGAGCAGTGCACGATACGGCTCGACCACACGAGCGTGTCGCGGTTGCACTTGACGGTTTTCATTTCGGCCACGGGCATTCACGTCGAAGACATCAACAGCCGCAACGGCACCCTGCTCAACAAGGTACGGCTGGCGCACACCACGCGCTACCCGCTCACGCCGAGTGACTGTTTCTGCAAGCGCTCGCGAAGCCAGCCGAGCCGGTGGGCCCCGATGCCGATGCGCCGGTCATCGAAAGCGAGGCCATGAAGCGCTGCTGGGCGCTGGCTCAGCAAGTCGCGCGCGGGTCGATTTCGGTGCTGATTCTGGGCGAGACGGGCGTCGGCAAAGACGTGCTGGCCCGCGGCATACACCGGGCGTCTCCTCGGGCGGGAGCGGCCTTCGTGCGCTTCAACTGCGCCGCGGTCACCGAGTCGTTGCTCGAGAGTGAATTGTTCGGCCACGCCCGCGGAGCCTTCACCGGGGCGGTGAGCGCGCGCGCCGGCCTCGTCGAGGCGGCCGACGGCGGCACGCTCTTTCTCGACGAAGTGGGCGAGCTGTCGGCGGGGTTGCAGGCCAAGCTGCTGCACGTCATTGAAACCAGAGAAGTGACTCGGGTGGGCAGCACCGAGCCGCGCACCGTCGACGTTCGCTTCGTCGCCGCCACGCACCGAACGCTCGACGAGCGGAGCGGCTTTCGAAAAGACCTGTATTACCGGCTGGCCGGTGCCACCCTCGACGTACCGCCGTTGCGCGAACGCCGTGAAGACGTGCTCCCGCTGGCGATGCGCTTTCTGGCCACGAGCGCGGCCGGGCTGAAGCGGTCGACGCCCAGCTTGAGCGACGCGGCCAAACGGCAGCTGGGCGCGCACTCCTGGCCCGGCAACGTTCGCGAGCTGCGCAACGTGATGGAGCGGGCCGTGTTGACGACCTCGGGCAGCGTCATTGAATCGATTTCGTTCGAAGCGCCCAATGCGAGCGAGCCTCCGGTCGAAGCCAAGGGCGACGACCTCGTGGGCGCCGGCACCTTTCAATTGACCGACGCCGAACTGGCCGAACGGTCGCGAATCATCGACGCGCTCGAAGCGTGCGCGGGCAACCAAACGCGAGCCGCGAAGATGCTGGGGTGGGCGCGCAGCACGCTCGCCGCCAAGCTCGTCACCTACCGCATTCCTCGGCCGCGGGCGTAAGAGCGACACGGGCGTCACCGACTCAGCAACACCCGCGTGCCGGTGAGCGGGTCGGCCACGAACAGCGTGGGCTCTCGCTGGGGGCCTGTTTCCCACGAGGGCACGTAGTCGACCACGGCCAGGCCGTAGGGCGTCATGGCCATTGAACGAACGGCAACTGCCCAGGCGAGCGGGCCTCGGCCGAAGAGCGAGCGCCGACCCGTCGACAGGTCGACCGCGACGATTCGCTTCGAATCGAAGACGAACGCCTGGTCGCTCTCGTCGTCAACGACGATGAATTCAGGGTCGCTGAAGGCCGGCTCGCCACCCGTCGCCTCAGAAAAGACCCGGCGGTTTCCGGTCGACAGGTCGACGGCGAGCAAGCGATCTTGGTAACGCAGCCCGAAGTACCCGTTGGCGTGCGCGGCCGACACCCCGAGCGGCCCGACCGAGCCCGGCCCCGGGCCCTGACCGACCGAAGCCGACGAGAGCGTGCGAAAAGCACCGGTTGACAGGTCGACGGCGACAATGGCTTGCAGGTTGAGCGACCCGGCGACGGCTTCGGCGCGGTTCGGCCCAAGCGCAAAGTCATTGAGCGAATCGGGAGCCGTCATCAACGCGGCTCGGTTGCCGGTGGTCAGGTCGATGTCGACGACCACCTTGTCGTCGATGACGTACGCATGCTGCCCGCGCACGATGCCCGAGCGAGGCTGGGTGATTTCGAAGCCCGTGCCGACCGTCGTTCCCTCGCTGTCAGAAAGAATGGCCCGGTCACCGGTCGTTGCCTCGACCCCCCACACCCCGTCTTCGACGTCGTCGGCCAAGATGACCCGTTGGCCCGCTTCGTCCCAGGCGAGGCCGAGAATGCGACCGGCCCATTGACCCGAGCCGCGCAGCATCGCGTCTTCGCTGGCGAAGCGTTGCACCGTCAACGTCGTGACCGCCGTGGCGCCCGACGTGGCGGTGACGAACTCCACGGGCAACGCGTTGGCCCCAGTGGCCAGCGGCACGTCGACCTGCCAGGTGCGAAAGGCATCGCTCGACGTGGCCTCGAGTTGGGCGACCCGAACGTGGGTGACGCCGAGGCCGGCCCGCGTGACGCCGTGCACCAACAGGTGTGCCTCGGTCGTCGCGCACCCTGGAGGTGGAAACTGCACGCGGAGGTCGGGTTCAGGGCCTGCGTCGAACGACCCAGAAGCGCTCCCCGCGTCGGTGGCGGTGCCGGCGTCGCCCGGTTTGCCCGAGTCGGAGATGCCCAGACCCGCGTCGGGGGCGCCAGCGTCGGTGGCGCCAGCATCGTACGCGCCAGCATCGAGGGCCCCGCCGTCGGCCGACGGGTAGGCGCCGGCGTCGACGCCAGCGTCTGGGGCCGAACCGCCCGCCCCCGACTCTTGGGCGGTGCGGCCTGAATCGGGCGGCGTGCGGTTCGGGTTCGACATGTCTCCGGCGAACCCAGCGCAGCCCGCCGACCACAGCGCGAGCACCGCCACCACCCTGCCGCC
The DNA here is from genome assembly GCA_044225205.1 of Myxococcaceae bacterium. Lineage (GTDB taxonomy): Bacteria > Myxococcota > Myxococcia > Myxococcales > Myxococcaceae > JAEUJT01. The sequence continues at coordinate 8,043 of JBGAIY010000110.1, forward strand.
GAGAGCCGAGCGCTTCACGTGAGCCCCGGCAGTTCACCGGTGACGTCTTTCTCGCCGAATGAGGTGAGCCCCATGCCGAACTGGTTGGCGATCGACACGAGCAGACCGTTGTGGGGCCGAGTGCCGGCAAAATTCAGGTACCGACCGCGACGAAAGGAGCCGCCGCCCCCCAAGACGACGAACGGCATGTCGCTCGACAGGTGCTGCGCGGGGTCTGACAGCTCGTTGACCCAGAGAATCAGCGAGTTGTCGTACATGGTCTTGCCCGCTTCGGGCACCGCCTTGAGCCGGTCGCACAGCTCGACGATTCGCTGCGCGTACCACTGTTGAATGCGCGCGACGTAGCGCGCCGACAGCTCGTCGTCGGGCCGGTAACCGTGGGCGACGTCGTTGTGAATTTGTCGGCTCGCGCCGCCCAAGTCGACGTTCGGCAAATACGTGCCCGGGTCGAGGTAAATGGTCGCGACGCTCGTCAGGTTGCACGCCATGGCGCTCACCGCGAGGTTGAGCAGCGTGCTCATTTCGGCAATGGGGTCGTTCAGGTAGCACCCACAACCCTGGTCGTACACCGGGGCGGGTGGTTGCGCCGGCTTCGTGCACGTCGTCGGCAGGTTCACCGGCGTGCTCAGTTGCTTCTCAATGAGGCTCAGCGAATCGAGGTGGGCTTCGAGCTTCGGCAACTCGGCTTTGGGCAGCTTGGGCCGCAGCCGCGCCGCGTCGGCTCTCACCGTCGACAACACTTTGAGCTGCGCGGCTTGGCGCCGCACTTGCGCGCTGGTGTCGGTGCCGGTGGGCAGCGTGGCCGTCGCGAACCACTGCGCGTAGACGTCGCGGTTGTCGTACAAATTGGCGACGGGTTCGCCGGTGGCGTCGTAGCTGATGCCGGTGGCGGCGCCCGCGTACCCACTTTGCCGAAACAAGAAGGGCCGCTGTTGCAGCTTGGCGGCGAGCGCCACGTCGAGCGACCACGACTTGGAGCGGCGGTCGCTCGAGCTGCGGGCGTCGCTCCCGGTGATGGGCGAAATGGCACCGCCGGCGTGGCCGGTGAGGCCGCTCGCGCCGCTGCGGTAGAGCACCGACAGGTCGAGCCCTTCGAGCACCAGCATCGAGTCTTTGTACTTTTCGAGCGGTGCGAGCGACGAGTCGGGGTCGAAGGTCAGCGACCAACCGGTCTCGGCCGTTTGCCCGTTCGCCAGGCGCGGGCGCCAGAACTGCGGGGCGTAGCCGTGGCTGCTGTTGACGACGATGAGCCGCAGCGGCGCCGTCGGGGCCGACTGCGCGTAGGCGCTCTGAAACAAGCCGCCCAAGTACGAGCCGGCGGCGAGGCCCGACATTGCTTTGAGCAACTGCCGACGGTCGAAACGGGTGCTCATGGGGTGGCTCCGGTCAGTTCGCGCGTGGTGAATTGGTCGTTCGCGACCAAGGCTTCGAAGACGCCCCAGACGCTGCCGTCGGCGTGGAGCACCTTCGCCGCCCGTTCGATTTGGCAGGCGTCGACCGCGGTGGTCTCGGTTCGGGCGTGGAGCGTGCGCAGCACCTGCGTCGCGACGCATTTTTCGGCGTCGGCGCTGGCGAGCAGCGCGGCCGACAGTTGGCCTGGGCCACTGAGCGGCTGGTCGCTCGTCGGCGTGGCCACGAGCGCGCCGCTCGCGTCGACGTCGAAGCCATTTTCTTGCGTGCGGTAGGCACCGACCGAGTCGAAGTTCTCGAGCGTCAGGCCCGCGGGGTCGATGAAGCGGTGGCAGGCCGAGCAGGCGGCCGCACTCGTGTGCATCGAGAAGCGCTCGCGGGTGGTCTTCGCGGGCGACTCCGACCGCGGCGGCAGCGGCGGCACGTTCGTGGGCACGGCCGGCAACTGGAGGCACAAAAACCGCCGCAGCACCGTCGACCCGCGCAACACGGGTGAGCTCGAGTCGGGGTCGGCGTGGGTACCCAAGAACGCCGGCAAGGTGAGCACGCCGAAGCGTTGCTGGTTGGGCACGAGGGTCGCCACGAGCGCGTCTGACGTCGAAGTGAGGCCGTACACCGGCGCGTTGACCTTGTTGACGTACGCGGTGTCTCCGGCGTACCAGCCGCTCAGGGGGCTGCCCGAGTCGAGCCACGCGTCGATGGTCGCGTTCGCCTCGTCTCCCAGGGCCTTCTTCAGCGCGTCGTTGAAAGTGGGGTAGCTGCTGGGCTGCTTGGCCCACGCCTTCGCGTTCAGGTCGATTTCGGCCCATTCGAGCGCGAAACGTCGTTGGCGCAGTCGCCACGCGTCGGGTGAGGCGGCCCGCAGCCGTCGCACCTGCGCCAAGCGTTGTTCGCCGGTCTGCAATTCGTCACGGGCGGCCGCGGCGAGCAGTTCGGCGTCGGGCGGCTGCGAGGCGACCGCGTACGACAGGGCCGAAGCGACTTCGTACGGCGAAAGGGCGAAGCGGCCCGCGCCCCCTGCCCCCAACTCGGTGCGGTACACGAAATTCGGAGACTGCAGAATCGACTGCACCGCGTACCCCAGGCCGGTCGTCAGCCGCTGCGCATCGCTGGCGGTGGTCTCGACGTCACGGCCCAGGGTGTAGAGCGCCATCAGGTCGGTGACTTCGTCGGTCGTCGCGGGCCGCCGCCAGGCCTTCGCGGCGACTTGGGTGAGGTAGGTGCGTGCGCACGGCTCGGCCTTGGTCGCGCCCGGGGTACACGTCGAAAACGTGCCCGCTCCGCTGGCCTGAGACACCATGGCGGTCGCCACGGGCTCGGCGATTCGGTTCAAGGCCGCGACGAACGCCGCGCTGGCCTTCTGGTCGGCGTTGTTTGAAAACCCGTTGAGGCGCGTGTCGGGCTCGAGCGTCGCCGCCGCCGTCGAACCCGCCGACCCAGCGAGCACGCCCAACGTGTTCTGGAGGTCGACTTGCCCCAAACGAACGATTCGGGCCGGGGCCGCCGAGGAGGGCTGGTCACATGCACTCGGGGGCACCATGGTCGTGCCCGAACCGCCTCCGGCGCCACCGCCATTGGTGCCACCGTTGGTGCCACCACCTCCGTTGCCGCTGGTGCCGCCACCGGTGCCACTCGCCCCGCTACCGCCTGGAGTGATGTCGGTGTTTTGAGCAGAGCCCGTACCGAGGGTGATGCTGCCGCTGCACGCGCTGCCGAGTACCAACATCGCGACCCAAGAACGCATGGGGCGTCGTTTTGCACGCCGGAGGCCACCCGGTGCTCAAGCCGAAGCGCTTCATTTTACTGATGAAATTTGGCTCAGGTGGTCGGAGCCGCCGGTTGTCCAGACATGGAGACAGGGCGGTTCGCCGGGGAGCTTCAACGAAACGGGTCAGGCACGTCGCTGGGCGCAGGTACTTTTTTCGGGCCGACCTTCTTCGCCGTCGGCATCGGCTGGAGCACGGTTTCGAGAATCACGCTCGAGTCACCGGGCACTTCGCGCAGCGACGCCTGAAACCCCGACTTTTCAACGCGAACCCGGCGAACCGCTGTTTGTCGTTTCACTTGCTTCACGACCGGCAACGGCCCCAGCGCGACGTCGTCGAGCCAGGCCTTCGCCCCCCGCGGGCCGCGCACCTCGAGGGTGACGGTCGCCGGGGCCGCGGGCTCCGGGGCGGTGGGAGCCGGCTTGGGCGTCGGGGCGGTGGGAGCCGGCTTGGGCGGCGTCGGGTCGGTGGGCGTGACCTCGACGGTCGGCGTTTCGACCGAGGGCGCCGTGGGGGCAGGCGCGGTCGCTGGGGTCGGTGCGAGGGCCAAGCGACCGACGGCGAGCCCGGCGGCGCCCAAGGCGAGCGCGGCGCCCAAGGCCAGCGGCCACCGGCGAGGCTTGGCGGTGCCCGTCAGGGGTTCGATCTCCACGACGCCCGTCGACGCGAGCGGAATGGCGTTGTCGGTGCCCGTCGGGGGTTGGTCGGTGACGGTCTCGTGCCCAAGCCCCAGCATTACCAGGTGTTCGCGCACGGTCGCTTGGCCGCAAGTGCCCGAGAGCGACAACAGCGCTCGCTCGACTTCGGCGCCCGTCTGAAACCGCTCTTCGGGGCGGAGCGCGAACAGGCGCGCAAAGACGGTGTCCCACGCGGGGGGCAAGCCGGCGATCACCGAACTGGGCGCGGGCACTTTCGCTTCGCGAACCAAGCGCAGCGTCGCCAAGTCATTGGCTCCGCGAAACGGCTGCCGAAACGTGAGCAGCTCCATCAACACGATGCCCAGGGCGAACAGGTCGCTGCGCGAGTCGACGTCGTGCCCGCCGGCCTGCTCGGGCGACATGTAGGCAAATTTGCCCTTCACCACGCCGGTGCGCGTCTCTTCGTTTCGCAGCATGCCGGCCGCCTTGGCGATGCCAAAGTCGAGCAGCTTGAGCGCCCCTTGCGCGGTGACCATGACGTTGGTCGGGCTGAGGTCGCGGTGCACCAAGTGCAGCGGCTGGCCATTCGCGTCGCGCAAGGCATGGGCGTACTGAAGCGCGCTGGCGAGCTGGGCCCCCAGGTGCGCGCACAGGGCCGGGGGCACGGGCAGGCCGCGCTCCTTCGAGCGCTGAATGAGCGCGCGCAGGTCGCACCCGTCGAGCAGCTCCATGGCGATGTAGAGCTCACCGTCGACCTCGCCGCACTCGAGCACTTGCACGATGTTGGGGTGTTGCAACCGGGCACTCAGACGCGCCTCGTCGAGCAACATGGTGCGAAACCCGTCGTCTTTCGCCAAGTCGGGGCGCATGCGCTTGATGGCGACGGGCCGTTCGAAGCCCGACGGGCCGGCCAGCACCGCGCGGTAGACGACGGCCATGCCCCCGCTCGCGAGAGGCCCCAACAGGCGGTACCGACCGAAGCGCCCGCTCGGCGTTGCGACGTCGTGACTCAAGAGCCGCTGAGCTTACACCCACCCAAGCCCAACCGGAGTGTTCGTTGGGCGGCCGGGGCAGCGCGGGTATAGAGTGGCCAGGGTGATGGTCTGCGTTCTCGCGCTCTTGGCGGTCGCCGCCGCCCCCACCGACGACGTGGTCGAAGCCCGCAAGCACTACGAGGCGGGCCGCGCCCTGTATTCGGTCGACCGGTTCGCCGAAGCAGCGGCCGAATTCGAAGCTGGCTTTTCACTCGCGCGCCGGCCGCTGTTCTTGTTCAACGCCGCTCAAGCCTGGAGGCGCCTGGGAGAAGTCACCAACGACCGGGCCACCCTTTTGCGGGCGCGCTCGCGCTACACCGAGTACCTGACCATCGCCGCGCCGCAAGACCCCGAGCGAGACCAGTCGAGAGAAAAACTGGCGCTCATCGAACAGTGGTTTCGCGAACACCCAGCCCCGGCCGATGCCCCGACCCTGGCAGCACCGGGCCCGACCACGCCTTCGCCGCCGCCAACCGAGCCCACCGTCGTCGTGACGCCACCCGCCCCAACCCGGGCCGAGCCCGAGCGGGGGTTCTTCGCCGAGCACCCGTGGGTGCTCTTCGTGGCTGGAGGGGTGGTGCTGGCAGGAGCCAGCGTCGGCACCTACTTCGGCGTTCGCCAAGCCCAAGGGGGCTGCGCCACCGCGTCGCTCGGCTGCCTCGACGCGCGGCGCTGAAAGTCAGTGCCCGGGGTACTGCAGCACTCGAACGACATTGGTGTAGACCGTGGGGTCTTCGAGCAAGCCGGTCGCCCCCGAGTGTTCGACGCCCGGCACGACGATGTTCTCGGCGCCGTCGAGGTACGACGATGAATTGGGCACGGTGGAGTCGGCGCCTCCGGCGATCGACACCCACACGGTTGGGCCCGGCGTCGCGGGCGACTTGTTCAGCTCGCTGACATAGGGGCCGGTGGCGCACAGCTCTTTCCACACGCACACGGGCAAGGGGTTGAGGCACGGAGGCCACAGGCCGTGGTTCATGCCGCCGAGAATCGCGAGGGTGTTGACGAAGGCGGTGCCACCCAAGTCTTTGACGTAGCGGCGTGAACTCAAGCTGCCCATTGAATGGGCGACCACGTCGATGCGGGTGGTGTGCGTGGCGGTCATCAACTCGTTCGCCCACTGCTGAATCAAGTTCGCGTTGTCGACGTTGCAGCCCATTTTCGGGTCGGGAAACGTGCGGGCCATGAGCCGGTCGGCCGGCCAGCCGTCGGCTTTGAGCCGCGCCACCATCACGTCGAAATTCGAGGCATCGCCGTTGATGCCGTGCACGAAGAGCACCGGGTCGGGCAGCCCACCCGCATCGACCGGCGTACCGGTACCCGCGTCGACCGAAAGGCCGGCGTCGGTCGCGACGACACCCGAATCGACCGGGGCCGAGCCCGAGTCGACGTCGCTTGAGGTGCCAGCATCGGCGACCGAGCCGCCGCCCGCGTCGACCGGGTCGTGCTTCGAGCCGCCGTCAGGCACCACGGTCGCAGGCACGACGCCACACGCCGCCGCCCCGACGGTGACCAACGCCAAACAAGTCGCCCGAATCGCCATGCGGCGCTCCCCTTACCCCGCCCAGACGCCCACAGCAAAACCTATGAAATTTCAGTGACTTGCGAGACACCCACGAGCTGAGTAAGAAGAGTGGGGTCACTTCTTCGCGCGTCTTTCGAGCACCCCATGGCTTCTTCGGTCAACAACAACGGCGTTCGTGGCGGCGGTGGTGCCGGCGGTCGTGAGCCGGCGTATTCGACAAAAGTGGTGAAGCTGCCCAACGTGCCCGCCGAACAAAAGCTGGTGATTCACCCGAATGAAGGGGTGTGGGACGCCGGCGCTCGCCACTTGGGGCCGACCGCGAACAGCGCTCGCGTCGCCCGGTTCATTGAGGCGTTGAAGAAAGAGAACCCCGAAATCAACTCGCCTGCGCGCGACTTTGGCAACCGAGTGTACGCCGGCGACGAGCTGCGCCTGCCCAAAGGCAACTGGAACCTCTGGTCGCCGCCCAGCGCGTCGCGGGCCCGCACGACCTCATTCGACCAGCTCGACTTCAACCCCGACCCCGCCAAAGTCACCCAAGAGCTGCAAGAGACGCTCACGCACCTCGAGAAGCGCCCGGCGCTCAACGCCACCGAAAAGCAGCTCGTCGCCAGCGTGCTGGGCCGCGCCGAACGACTCCCACCCGAGCACCTCGGCCGACCCGACATCAAGTCGAGCGTCGCCACGCTCCGGGCTCGCCTCCGCGACACCGACGCCGCTTAACCCCAAGTCAGTTCAGGCACCTCGGGTGAACGCGAGCGCCCGGCTCAACCACATGCCCGCTGATGTGGGCAGGCCCCCCACTGACCACTGGAGTGAGCTTCGTGGCGCCTGCCTGGTCTCTTGCTTGGTGAATGCCTTCTTCACCCAACGTGGTGCCCCTTCACCGCCCGGGTACCGAGCCCGACGCGCGGTTGGTGCACGCGGCGCTCGAGGGCGAGCTGTGGGCGAAAGAGGCGCTCTTCAAGCGGCACGGGCGGCGGCTGCTCGGCCTCGCGTTTCGGTTGATGCCCGAAGAAGACCCCGAAGACTTGGTTCAAGAGACCTTCATCATCGCGCTGCGCAACTTGCACAAGCTCGTCAACCCGTCGGCGTTTGGGCCGTGGTCGAGCTCGGTGCTCGTGTCGTTGGTGCGCGGGCGACTGCGAAAGCTGCGGCGGTTGCGTTTGTTTCATTTGGCCGACGTCGAGCCCATTGTCGTCGAGAACGTGATTTCGGCCGACGCGCCGCCCGAAGCGCGCGAAGTGCTGGGCGACGTGTACCGCACCCTGCAGCGGCTGACCGAAGAGCAGCGCATCGCGGTGGTGTTGCAGCGGGTCGAGGGGCTCGAGCTGGCCGAAGTCGCCGAGCGCATGGGCGTCTCGGTCGCGACCGTGAAACGCCGAGTGACCGAAGCCAACCAATTGCTCGCGGAGGTCAGAAGCCATGACTGAGCCGCGAGAACCGTTGTCTCGGTGGGTGACTCCCGACGTGCCGCAGCACCGTCTCGACCGCATGTGGGTCGACATCAGCGCGGCCGAGCAACACCGCCGCGCGAGCCGGTGGCTCGTGGTCAGCGCGGTGGCGTCGACGGTACTCGCGCTCGGCGTGGTGGGCGTGTTGGTGACCCGAGCCACGTTCGATTCGAAGTCTGAGCCACCGAGGGTCACCCAGTTCACCGACGGCTCCACCGCCGAACTCGGGCCCAAGAGCTCGCTGACGCTCGCGCTCCAAGACGAACGACACGTGCAGGTGCGGCTCAACGCCGGCACCGCGACGTTCGAGGTCACCAAGCGGCCCAGCCGGCAGTTTCTCGTCGAAGCGGGCGACGTGCGCGTACGCGTGGTGGGCACGCGGTTCACCGTTCAAAACGAGACCGAAACCGACGAGGTCTCGGTCGCGGTGTTGCGAGGCATTGTCGAGGTGACTCGGCACGAGCAAACCGTGCGCCTGGTGGCCGGGCAGGTGTGGCATTCGACCGGGGTCGGCAACACGCCAGCGCTCGCACCGGCTGAGCCAGGCGACATGCCTCCGGGCGACATGCGAACGGGCGACGACGCGCAAGAGGCCGTGCGGGCCCCCAGCGTGACGGTGCCGTCGACCACGCCGTCGCTCCCCGACGAGCCGCTGAGCACGAGCCCCCCGCGCCGACGAAGAAGACCGGAGCGAGCACCGGCCACCGCGCGACTGAAGCGTCACCCACGACCGACCTGTTCGCACTCGCGTTGGCCGCCCGACGCGAAGGGCGTGCGGCCGAAGCCGTCGTCGGTCTCGAGCGCTTCATTCGCGACGCGAGCGACGACCCGCGGGTGCCGCTCGCCGCATTCGAGCTCGCCCGCCTCCGACTGGACTCGATGCACGACCCCGCGGGAGCGGTCGACGCCTTGCGGGTGTCGCTGCGTGGCCGCGAAGGGTTCGCGTTTCGCGAAGAAGCGCTGAGCCGGCTCGTACGGGCGCTCGAGGCGTTGGGCCGAACCGGCGAATGTGGCCAAGCCCGCCTGACGTACTTGCGCGAGTTTCCTGAAGGGGCGTACGGCCAGACGGTGCGCGCGGCCTGCGGGGCCACCACCCCTTGATGCTGCTCTTGTCGTTGGTGCTCGGGGCAGGCTCGGCGAGCTGCTCGAAGCCCGAAGTCGCGTTGCTGGGCGCGCGGTGGTCACCGCCCGTGGCGGCGTCGTTTCGAGCCGAATGGCGAGCCGAGGCCGACGCCGCACGGTGCTTGCTCGAGCAGACGCACATCGAAGTGAGCTGGGTCGGTTCGGCGCCGCTCGAAATCATCGTCACGTGGCAGCACCACGACACCGAGCAGCGGCTTCGGCGCTTGTTTGATGCGAGGGGGCTGCCGGCCGAGGGGCTCCCGTTGGCGCTTTCGGCCGTGGTGAGCGAGTTATTGAACGAAGCCCGCAGCGTGCAAGCCGCCGCCGACGCGCGGGTCGGTTCGAGCGTCGAACCAGCCACGTACGTAGGCGAGACACCACGCACGGTGGGGGTGTTCGCCCGCCTCGTCGGCCAACAGTTCGCGAATGGCGCCACGAGCGCGGGCGCCGACGCCGTGGTGCGGTGGGCGCCGGTCGGTCGTCACGAAGCCGAAGTCTTCATTGGCGGGCGCGGGGTGTTGGCCCGAGCTGGCCCGCTCGGCAGCGCGAGCATGGCCGGCCTTTGCGGCGGCCTTGGGTACTCGTTTCGGGTGGTCGAGTTCGGCCGGTGGGCGCTTCATGCCCAAGTCGTCGGCGAGGTGACGCGTTGGTGGGCGCGGGCCACCCCGCTCGGCCAAGCCTCGACCCGGGCGCCCGCGGGCTACACCATTTCGGCGCGCGGAGGCTTGGAGCTCTCGTTTCGGCCCGGCTCGACCTGGTGGGCCCTCGGCCTGGGGGCCGGCGCACCGGTGCTGGGCTTCGAAGTGACCGACGGTCAGCAGCCCGTGCTGACACTGTCGGGTTTTCAAGCGGCGCTCACGCTCGGTGCGGGGGTCTCGTGGTGAACCGCGCCGCGATTCTCGCGCTGTGCGGGCTGTGGTGCGCCTGCCTCGACCGCCAGCAAATTTTGTTCGCCGCTCCGTTCGATGCGGGGGCCGCGGTGGGCGACGGTGGCCCCGACGCGGGCCAACCGACCCGCGGCGCGACCGACGTGTCGACCGGAGACCTGCACGCCTGCGCCGTCGTCTCGGGCGCGCTGTGGTGCTGGGGGTCGAACGCCCACGGAGAGCTCGGCCTCGGCGTCGTCGGCGACGACCAGCTCGTGCCACGTCGACTCGGCACCTCGACTTCGTGGGCTCGCGTTTCGGCCGGTCTGACGTCGTCGTGCGCGCTCACCACCCAAGGAGACGTGTGGTGCTGGGGCCACAACCAATCGGGAGAAGTCGGCAACGGCACCTTCGTCGCTCAAACCGAACCCTGGCACGTCGCGCTCGCAAGGCCCGCGAAGTCGGTGCGGGTTTCAACCCATTCGTGCGCCGTGCTGAACGACGACACGGTGTGGTGTTGGGGCGCGAACCAAGAAGGCCAACTCGGGCTCGACGAAGGCGGGCTCGGTTCGAACCAGCCGTCACCAGTCGCCCTCGCGCCCGGCACCCGTTGGCGAGACGTCGCCCCTGGAGACGGGCACACCTGCGGCATTCACACCGACGGCACCCTGTGGTGCTGGGGCCGAAACACGGGCCACCAGCTCGGCCTCGGCGAAGGCAGCCCCGGGCAGACCCGAGCGCCGACGAGGGTGGGCGCCGACAGCACCTGGGTGAACCTCAGCGCGCACCAAGAAGGCGCCTGCGCCGTGAAAGCGAACGGCACGCTGTGGTGCTGGGGCGGGTCTTCAGAAGCCGACATCGGCCAGCGCATCGACGCCGTGCCGATTCAAGTTGGCGCCGACACCGATTGGTCGACCAGCGACTCCGAGACATTTTTTACCTGTGGCCAAAAAACGAATGGCGCCGTGTGGTGCTGGGGCCGAAACCTCGAAGGGCAGTTGGGCGCGGGCACGTTCATCAATGACTTCGTGCCGGCGCCGCGTGGGCATGCGACGAGCGGCCGCGCGAGCGTCGGCCGGTTTTCTCGCTGCGTCGTCGAAAGCGACACGACGGTCACCTGCACCGGCAAGAATGACCATGGGCAGGTCGGCGTCGGAGACCACGATGACCGCGACGCGCTCGTGCCGCTGCGATTCGAATGAACCCGTCACCCGCCCGCGTCGACGTCGTAGTTCACGTATTCTTCGAGCGAATTGAGGTCGGTGAGGGGCGTCGGGCTCGCGGGCGGCATGCGCAAGACGAGGTCGGTGAGCCGCCGGTCGCACGGCTCTTGTTCGAGCAACCACTGGGTGGTGGCGTCGGCGTCGAAAGAGACACCGCGCAAGCTGAGGCTCGCGCCCAGGGCCTCGGTCGTCGCCGCGCAACGTGCGACCATGCAGGCCAACGCCTTCTTGCGAACGTCGGGAGCGACGCCCGGGTACAGAAACTTCATCGCCGCGAAGGCCATTTTTCGGTACGTCAGCGCGTCGCTCGGGCTCGGCAAGCCGGCCTCAGCGGGCAACCCGAGGCTGTCGTAGTAGGTGCGCTCGATGCCGTAGATGGCCAAGCGAATCATGTCGCCGATGAGCAGGCCCGTCGACCCACACAGCTCGGCGAGGTGCCGCACTTCGCGCGACGCTTGCGGCAAGTCGTGGTCGGCTCGGCCCTTGACGAGGCGCAGCTTCGCCCAGTGCTGCAACACCATGAAGTTGG
>JBGAIY010000111.1:0-19467 GCA_044225205.1 Myxococcaceae bacterium
AGTACACGACGCCCATCGCTCCGGCGCCGACGCGCGAGAGCACCACGTAGCGGCCCACCGTGGTGCCCGCTTCGAGCTCGACGTGCTCGTCGTAGCGGCCTCCGCCCGGTTCATTCGACGCCGTGACGATGCCGTCGCGAGAATAGTGACGCGACAATTCGGCCACCATGGCCAAGCACGGCTCGCACTGAGCCACGTGCGTGCGCAGCCGTTCGGCGTCGGCCGGTTCGGCGCTGCCCTCGACGAGCGCGGTGATGTCGTCTTCTGACGGGTGCTCCACGGCGAATGGGAGATTGTACTGCAGTCGCAGCGGAACCCACCGTGATCAGCCGCCGTTTGGGCTGATCAGCCCGTTCACCAGGCTCCAAGGGGTTAGCGGCCTTTCAGCCCGGTGGTACCCCGCAAGTGCCCGTGTCTCGTGGGGTATGCGTGCGGCGCACCTTCGACCACGTCTCGTTCGAGAACTCTTACAGAGGTCGCGAACATGTCTGCTTCGATCGTCGAACGCGTGAAGGGCCACTGGGTTGAACTGCAGAGCGGGGCCGGCTTCGAGCTCGCCTTGCAAGCGGTGCTGGCGCTCAATTTCGCCGACGCGGTGCTGACGTCGTGGTGGGTTGCTTCAGGGTCGGCCACCGAAGCGAACCCGCTCATGAACCGAGTGCTCGAGCTCGGCATCGGGCCGTTTCTTTTCACCAAGGTCGCCATCGGCATGGTGTCGGTGCTGGTGTTGAAAGCGCACCGGAGGCATGTGCTGTCGCGGCTCGGCCTCGCGGCCATTTTGGCGGCGTACGCCGCGGTGTTCGCCATTCATGTCTCGCACGGGGCCGACCGATTTCGTGACGGCACGCTCATTTCGTCGGTCGACGACGTCGAGCGCGCGGCGTCGAACGCGGTGTTCGACGGCCGCTGAGTGCGCCACGGGCGTGAACCGATGAACCGTCAGGGGCGTATTCCCACGTTTGGGTGAGCAGGGCGCCCCCCGCTCCCTGGCCGCTGAACACCACGAGCTTCTGGCGAACGACGTCGACGGCGTGTGCTGCGTAAGAGCGGTGGGTGGGCCCGAAACCTGTAGCCCTGTACCAGTCGGTCGTTCGTTCCCAGGTGTCTCCAAATTCGTACGATGAGTTGAACCCACCGAACAACACGAGCCTCGTGCCCATGACGCCGAGGGCAGCCCCGGCGCGCGGGTCGGGCCCCGTGTTGCTGACGAGGAGCCAGTTCGAGCCGTCCCATGACCAGAGCTGGGCCGACGCACCCGACGAGTTGGTGATGCCACCGAACATCAACACCGACGAGGTCGCCGGTTGGTACACCATGCTGGCGCCGTACCTGGCCTCGGGGGTCAAGGCCGATGAGACAGGTTCCCAAAACGTCTCCCCGAATTCCCACGTGTCGGCTCGAATGGTCGCGAGGCCTTCGAGGTTGCCGCCGAACACCACGATGCGGCGGCGAACGGGGTCGTACGCGGCGGCCGCGTGCCCGCGCGGGGTCGGCGAAACAACGTCGAGTTTCCTCCAGCTGGTGCCGTCGAATTCCCAGGTGTCATTCAGCGTGTCGGTTCCGGCGAAGCCGCCGAAGAGCACGTCTTTGTCGCGCGCGGTGTCGTGCACCAGCACCGCGGCCCGGCGAGCCGGTGGGCCCGCGCCCGAGACCTTCGTCCACTGCAGACCGTTCCATTTCCAGGTGTCGTCGAGGTCGATGCCGCCGAGGCCCTCGCCTCCGAAGAGCACCACCGTGCCCGAAGCCGCGTGGTACGCCAGAGCGCCTTCGCGTCGCGCTGGAGGTGATTCTGCTTTGTTGCTCGTCGCCAAGACCCAGCCCGACACGCCCCCGTCGGGGGCGACCGTACAGACGGCGCCGTTGCCCGTGTACCCCGGCCGGCAAGTGCACAGGTGCGAACCCATGGTGTTCGTGCAGTCGGCGTGCAGGTCGCAGCCTCCGTTGTTGGTCGCACATTCGTCGACGTCGGTGCACGAGCCGGAGCCGCAGGTGTAGCCGTTTTGGCAGGCTTGGCACGAGGCTCCGCTTTGGCCGCAGGCCGAGGCCGACTGCGAGGGGTAGGCGAGACAACTGGTGCCCACGCAGCACCCCGTGCAGCTCGACGGGCCGCACGAGCCAGTGGGAGCGGTGCAGACGCCGGCTGAACAGCTCTCACCCGTGGGGCAGGTCTCGACCATCACCGGGTACGAACACGTGCCCGCATCGCAAGCGCCCGCCGAGCCGAAGGTTTGCCGCTGCCATGCGTTCAGACACGAAGCTGGCGGAGGCGTTGTGCAGCTCGACGTGGGGCCGCACGAGGTGGCCGCGCTCAAGCAGGCTCCAACGCCGCACCCATTCGCGCAGGTGAAGTCGACCGAGGTGTACCCGCACGCCCCAGTGACCGAGTCGCATTGGCCGACGGCCGAATAGGTCGTCAACGTTTGACCGAAGCACGCCGGAGCAGGTGGCGTGTCGCACACCACGCCCACGCACGGTTCTCCCTCGCAGCGCCCAGCCGTACATCGCGTCGTGCAATGCACTGGCGTCGACGCATAGCGGCAGGTGCCGCGGTTGCAGGTGCCTTGGGTCGCGTACACGGTCAAGGTCGCGCCGTCGCTGCACGTCGGGCCCGGAGGGGAGTTGCAGCTGGTGCTGCAGCCGGTATCGGCGGTGCCAGCCCCCCCGTCGGGGAAGCGGTAGCCGCTCGGGTCGAGGTCGAGACAAGCGGCGGAGGTCACCAGGGTCGCCAAGAGGCTGACGCCCAAGCATGTGTCTGCCCGTGAATTCACGGCGTGCGACCCTGGCACGCCGCCGCCTGCTTGTCTCCGCTTCCATCAGCCCGTCTGCACCGCTCCGGCGCGGTCGGCGTCGACGATGGCACGGCGCAGGTTCTGAGCGTCGGTCACCCAGCTCGCTGAATTCGGGTCGGCGCTCGTGCGCAGGTCTTGCAATGACTGGCGCAGCGGTGCGGCGGTCTTCTCGGTGAGCAGCCCCTGCCTCAACCCTTCGTCGATTGACGCACCGAGCGTGTTCAACACTTTTTCGGCGTCGACGTGGCCGGGCGCGCCGAACTCAAGCCGAAACACGTTGCCCGCGGTGCGGTCGACCGCCGACTGAAGGTCGGGGTCAATGGTCTTGGTGGTCGCGAGTTGCCCGTCGATGCGGTCGAGCTGGGCCAACAGCCCGCTCGCGCTGGCCGCGTCGAGCCAGCCGTCGGCGCTCGCTCGTTCGACCGTGGTGCGCAGGTTCTTGACGTCGCCGCGCGTCTTCGCGTCGTCGGCGCTCATCGGTTCGCTGGGCGGGCGGGCGGTGCCCACGGCCGAGCTGGCGGGCACGGTGGTGCTGGCCGCGGTCACGCTCGTTGACTCACCGGCGGCCCGCGTGGCCTCGGGAGGTCTCGTCGTCGTCGGTGGGGCGGTGACCGCCGACGCTCCGCGCGTTCGCGTCAGGGCCGCCTGCGCGGTCTCGAGCTCGCGCTTTTGCGCGTCGGTGGGCGTGGCGCCCGACGTCAACGTGCGTACGAAGTTCAGCAGCAACCGAGCGTACCGAAGGTGTGCTTCGTGGCCTTTGACCGGGGGCTTGGTTTGTTCGAGGCCGCGCACCCACTGCTCGGCGGCGGCGACGGGGTTGGGCTGGGCCATGAAAGCGGCGAGCGTGTGTTTGGGCGCCGTGGGGCGGCCGGCCCCCATGAGGCCGCTCACGCCTGGCGTCATTCGAAACACCGGCCGTGAGGGGTCGAGCGCCGGGGCCGTGCCACCGAATGGCTCGGCGCTCGCTGGGCGCGCTTGAAAGCCACTCCCCTGCAGCGACGCGCGGAGTTGTTCGGCCAGCCGCGCCGTCAATTCGAGCAGCGCGTCGACGTCGTCGGCCGAGAGCTCCTCACCAGACGCGTCAGCGCCCGACTGCGCCTGGGCCCGAGCGGTTTGCAGCGTGACAGAAGAGGTCATGGGGTTCTTTCAAGAGAACGGCTTTCTTTCTCGACCCCGGAGAAACGCGACCGTCCCTCTCGAGAAAAGTGCCTGAATTCAGCCCTCTTACGGCCGGCATTCGGCGACTTTCGTTCGTGAGTGCCGGGCGTGTGGTAATGCCGCGCCCGCTCAACCCGCAGCGGGGAGAACTGAACGTGCGAATGTTGTTGATGGCCGTGCACTCGCCCGACCGGGCACCGTCGCAACGGTTTCGAATTGAAGAATTTTTGCCCTACTTGCGGCAGCAAGGCATTGAAACCGACTACGGCTGGGCGTTGTCGGCCGACGAGGCGAAGACGTTCTACAGCCCGGCTCCGTTGACTCACAAAGCGCGGGTGGTGGCGCGGGCCGGGGCTCGGCGCGTGTGGAGCGTTCTGCCCCAGGTGCTGCGCCGCCGGTACGACGTGGTCTTCGTGCAGCGCGAGGCCTTCTTCTTGGGCGGGCCGTGGTTCGAATGGTTGTCGACCCGCCGCGCGCCCATGCTCTACGACTTCGACGACGCGATTTGGGTGCACCAAATTTCGGCGTCGAACCGGCGGTTTGCGTTCTTGAAGAACGTCGACAAGGTGCCCGACTTGGTGCGCATGGCCCACACGGTGCTGGCCGGCAACCCGTACTTGGCTCAGTGGGCGGGCCAATACAGTTCGAACGTCAAAATCGTGCCCACCACCATCGACACCGAGGCGTACACGCCGGGGCCCCGGCGCGCGGGCGAGCCGGTCACCATTGGGTGGAGCGGCAGCACGTCGACCATCGAACACTTCGAGACGGCGCTGCCGGTGCTCACCCGGGTCAAGGCGCAGTTCGGCGACCGGGTTCGGTTCAAGGTCATCGGAGACGCGAAGTACCGGCACGACGCGCTGGGCATCGTCGGAGAAGCGTGGCGGGCCGACACCGAAGTCGAAGAGCTGCGAAAAATCGACGTCGGGCTCATGCCGTTGCCCGACACCGAATGGGCGCGCGGCAAGTGTGGGCTCAAGGGGCTCCAGTACATGTCGCTCGCCATACCCACGGTGATGTCGCCCGTGGGGGTGAACGCCGACATCATTCGCCATGGCCACAACGGGTTTCTCGCGTCGGCCGAAGACGAGTGGGTCGCGCGACTGACCGAGTTGGTCGAGTCGGCCGAATTGCGCGCGCGCTTGGGCGACGCCGGCCGGCAAACCGTGGTCGACTCGTATTCGGTGCAGCGCTGGCGCGACACGTACGTCGAGCTGATTCGCACCGCCGCCGGTTCGGCCCAGTGACGCAAGGCCCCGGCACGGCTTGGGTTTTTGGTCGCCGCCGCGAAGAAGGGTGGGCGCCGTGAGACCCCCGAGCCGAGCGTTGACTGAAACCCTTCGCCATTTCGTGTCTGAGTGTCGTTTCGTCATTCGCACCGCGGTGCCCCCACGCCACGCCGCTCGTCGGCGGTCGGTTCATTGCCTTCGTCACGCCCACCTCTGGGTGAAGACGCGCGACGCCGGGCCCGTGCTCTTCGGCCTGCCCGCCGACTGGTGGCCTCCCGAAATCGTGCGGTGAGCGGCTCAGGGAGAAGAGCGCCAGGTCAGCTGCAGGCTCGTCGTGAGGGTGAAGTGGGGCTCGGCGCGGCCGCCGGTCGTCACCCAGCCCGCCAGGGGCGTGACGACGAGGGTCGGCGTGACGGGCCAGTCGGGTCGAAACCCCAAGCGCAGCCGAGCCCCGAGGGTGGGCCCGAGTGACGCGTCGGTCGCCTGAAACCCCGTGGTGCTCACGTCGCGATGCAGCCACCACGCCCCGCCCACGACGAGGGCGTCGAGCTGCCACCGAGACCCGCCGGTGGTCGCCCCGGCGCCGAATTCGCCCGAAAGGGCCGACACGCGCGTGTTCAACGTGAGGCCCAGGCCAGGGGTGGTGCCGGCGTTGGTCGCCCAGGTGAGCGAACCGTCGAGCACCAGGTGCTGCCACCCCAGCCGGCGCATCACCGCTCCGAGCGACACGCCCCACAGCGCGGGCACGACGTCGGCCCGAAAGCGCTCATTGGCTGGCAACACGTTGGTCGCGCCGACGGCCACCTCGAACCCCAATGGCTTGGGGAGCACGTCGGTCAGATTGCGGTGCTCTCCAGGCGCCAGGTCGACCCGGCCGTCGAACACCGGTGTTTTCGAGGCCGAGTCGACCAGCACGAGGTGGTGGGCGCCCGCTTCGAGCGCAATGGAACCGGGCAGCGCGCCCTTCGGCCGGCCGTCGACCACCACTTCGAGACCCTCGGCCGAACGGGCGTGACTGAAAATGACCGGAGCCCCGGTCGCCCGGCGCTGGCCGTGCAGCACAATGGGGTCGACCCCGAGCACGTCGCTTTCGGCCGTGGGGCGTTGGCGGCCCTCGGTGAACCCGAACGTTCGTATGCGCGCATAGTCATGCGCTTCGGTGGCGGTGACCGCGCCGTCGCCGTCGAGGTCGCCCTGGGTCAGCGCCTCGAGAAAGAAGTGGGTGTAGACGTCGTGCGAGAGCACGTCGCTTTCTCTCGCTGTTTCGCCGAACGCACAGGCCGTCAAGACGACCGTCGCTTCAGAAACATCTTCGAGCCGGGGAGGCCCTTTCTGGGCGGCGAGCGCGGCGGCCAACGAGTCGGGCAATTGCGACTTGCCCTTGCCGCTGTGGCACAGCGCGAGCACCAACAGCCGCCGCCGCGCCGCCGAATGCTCGAGCAGCGCCCGCAGGTCGTCGAGCCGAATGCCGGTTTGCAACAGCACGTCCATTCGGGCGTCTTGGGTGACGAGCACGCGCTCGAGGCCACCCCCCGGGCGCTGCGCCAGAGAACCGTGGCTCGAAATGTAGACGACCACCGTGTCGTTCGGGCTCTGCGCTTCTCTCAGCAGCTCGGTGAGCGCGGCGAGAATGACCGGCCGGCGAGTTTGTTCGCCCGTCAGTCGCACGACGCGGTGAAACCCTTCGAGGGCGGCGGCCACCGCGTCGGCGTCGCGCTCGGCGAAGCGCAAGGGCACAAACCGGTCGTCTTCGAATCGGTCGATGCCAATGATCAACGCCAGCTTTTTACCCGCGGCGCCCGGAGCCGTTTCCAACGGCACCCAGCGCGTGCCCTTGTCTTGGCCCGCGTCGGCAGAAACCCCGGCGCACCCCAAGGCGGCGAAGCAGACGAGCAGGGCGGCGCGGGTGAATGGCACGGTCAGAGGCCCAACCGAAAAAGCTGCGAGAAGCCACTGAGCGGGTCGCGGCGAATCGAGTACAGCACGTCGCCGTCGCGGCGGGTGGCGCCGGCGGCCCCACCGAGAAAAGTGCGGCGCTTCAAGGGCTCTCCCGGCTTGCCGGTGAAGACGGCGTTGCTGGTCTCGTAGCTGGCCGAATCGGGCAGCGCGCGCTTTTCGACGAGGGCCAGCGTCGGGCCTCCGAACACCAACGCCCGCATGGCCTTCGGCGTCGTTTCGAAGGTGCTCACCCAGGGCGCCGTGAGGTTGGCGATGACCGCCTGGCCTGCCTCGGCGGGTCGCGCGACCACCGTGGCGACGCCGTCATCGGTGACGGCCGCTTCGAAGTCGAAGCGCTGGCCGAGCAGGTCGCTCACCGCGTTCGGCAACGGCAAGGGCGTGACGGCGCGGGTTCGCAAGTCGAGTCGCCACAGTCGCAGACCCAAAATGGGGAACAGGTCGACCGAGTGGTCGGCGATGCGTTGGTAGGTGACGGCCCAGTAAACCGCGAAGCGCCGCTGTGCGCTGGGCACGTGGTCGACCATGCTGAAGGTGTCGGTGGTTTGCTGGGCCTTGACCGAGGTCAACACGGTCTTCTCGCCGCTGCGCGCGTCGGTGAGCGTGACGTCATCGCCCAAGTCGTCGAGCCAGGTGAGGCCGTCTTCAGACATCGTGCTGGTGAAGGTGGCCGCCGCTCCGAGCTGTTCGACGGTGGGGCTTTGGAGGTCCCACCGGGCCATTTCGTAGAGCCGGCCCGAGTCGGTCAGGGTGCGCTTCAAAAACACGGCCGAGCGCCCCGTGGCCTGCGACAAGGCGTACCCGTCTTCGAGGCCGCCTTGGTTCACCGGGGCGAGCGTCACCTGGCCGAGCACGCTTGGTTCGGCGGCGCCCCGGGTGTACCGCCACGTCGTCAACGTGGTGCTGGTTTGGTCAGGAGCACCCTTGAAATGAATGAAAGTGACGTGGTCGCCTTCGCAAGCGACGCCGATGACCCCCTCGTCGGTCAGCCGTGCCCACGAGGCCGCCGTCACCGACTGTGTCGCCACCAGCTTTCGCCGCTCGACGTCGAAGAGCGCGAAGCTGTTGCTCTGGCGAACTTCCATGGCCCAACACGGCTCGTCGCGGTCGTCGACGCGCGGCACCCAGCCGAACGACGCCGTCGACGGGTAGTCGAGCGCGAGCACTTCGGTCGACTCGGAGGTCGCGAGGTTCCACTCGGCGATGCCTTGGGGGCCGACGTACCAGAGACCCGTGCCGACGACT
Source organism: Myxococcaceae bacterium (assembly GCA_044225205.1). Lineage (GTDB taxonomy): Bacteria > Myxococcota > Myxococcia > Myxococcales > Myxococcaceae > JAEUJT01. The sequence continues at coordinate 8,378 of JBGAIY010000111.1, forward strand.
TCGAGCGACCCGGTATTCGCCACGCCCAGTTGAAAGTCGGTGAGGCGCTCTTCGAAGCCCAGCCCACGCTCGGCGACGAGCCAGGGGCTCGCGGCGAGTGTCGACAACCACACCCGGCCAACCGCGTTCACGCCGTTGGCTTGCACGACCCATTCGCCGTGGGCGGCGTTGCCGTCGTCGTCGACGGCCACGTAGTGCACCGTGCCCGCACCGGCCAATTCGACGTCGAACGAGCCGTCGTCTGAGGCGCTGACGGCGGCCTTCTGCCCGTTGGCCGTGACGACGATGCGGCCGCGTCGCGGCGCAATGTCGTTCGGCGCTCGCAGCGTGCCCCGCGCCAGGGTCGGGCCGGCGTCGGGTACCGCGTACTGCTGAAGCCCACCGCTGCTCCGCCCGCAGGCTCCGGTGACAGCCGCCACCACCGCGAGCGCCCAAAGCCGGCTCACGGCTGCACCTCGAGCGTAAAGAGCTGCTGCGACTCGAGAATCGGGTCGTTCATCAAATAGGTGAGGCGGCGGCGGTCGCCACTGAGCATCGGCCACGTTCGCTTTTGTCGCACCCAGGTGCGCGGAGTCGAAGGTGACGGGAGCCCGACCCACCACTGCGCCTGGGCGTCGTCGAGCGGAGCCACTTCGACCAACGGTACCGCGAACCTCGTGTCGTACTGCAGGTCAGACGACGAAGGTGACGTGTACACCAGCGACGCCGTGCCTTGGCCGGCTCGCCACTCCCAGATTTTCATTTGACCGATGAGCCCCTGGTAGTTCCACTGTACGAGTCGCACCACGTCTTCGGCCGACGCGTCGACGTACGGCGCCGAGGTCGATTCGTCGCCTTCAACGGTCACCGTTTGCACGACGAGCGGGTCGGTGCAGCTGCCACTCGCGAGTCGACGGGGGCCGCCGTCATTGACCCACGTCGCGAAGCGACCATTCGCTCGCGTGGTGCCGAGGCCGGTGATCCTTGTGCGTCGCCGGTGAGCGTCAGCGAGAGGTCTTGGCCTTCTCGAACCCGGCCGATGCCGTCGGGCGTGGCGACGACGGCGCATTCGTCGCCCGCGACGAGCACTTGGCCGTTGCGCCCCAGATTCCACCGCTGGCGCTCGGCGAAGGTGTCGGGGTCGCGAATCACGAGCGAGTTCGAATATTGCCCAAAGCGGAGCTCTTGGAGCCACAAGCGCCCGCGGGTGAAGTACGGCACCACCCAGTCGAGCTTACCCAAGTCGACTCGCTGCACGCCTTCGGCCGTCACCGAGAGGCCGATGGCCTTGCTCCCGAAGGAGCTGGGGTCTGGTGCCAGCAACACCGAGACGTGCCCGACCGCCGTCGACCAGATCGCGCCGATGGTCGAAGATTGAGGCAGTTGCAGCTCGAAGTTGGCCAGCTCTTTCTCGTCGAGCACGTCGTACACGACGAGGTACTGCGTGCTGAAGCCATTGGCGCCCATGCGGTTTTCTCGCCAAGCCACGTAGCGCTGGTCGACTTGAAACAGCTCGGGCGGGGTCGGGTCGCGAAGCGTGTGCTGTTCGCGAGTGTCGACGTTGAGGCGAACGAGTCTCGACGGGTAGGGGGTGGTGCGGCCCACCAGCCTCACGACCGCGAATCGCCCGTCGCCGGCCAGCGCGTACTGCGACACCGACATCACCGGGTCGGTCGTCACCCGTTCTTCGAAGCCCAGCCCCCGAAACGCGAGTATTTCGGGCTGGTCGGCCAAGTCGCCCAACGACCGCTCGCCCAGGTCGTTGAGGCCCGCGGCCTGCGCCGTGTAATGCAGCACGACGCCCTGACCGTGACCGTCGTGCGCGACGAGCCACCCGTCGCCCGCTCGGGCCAGCTCGAATTGCGCCACCCCGTCGGCCGACGTGAGCCCCTGCCCGAGCACACTGGAGGCTTCGTCGAGGGCCCGCACCGCCAAGCCGACCGTGGGGTGGTTGTCTTGCACCAAGCGCAGCCGCACCCGGGTTGGCCCCGCTTCTTGGTGGTTCACCAGGCCGGTACCGCCGTCACTCGAAGACGGGGCTTGGCAGGCCGCGACGGCGCACGCGCTCAACACGATGAAACCGATTCGAACGTTCATGCCGCCAAAGAGCCTTGAGGGGCGTTTTGATTACACGGCGGTGCACGGGGCACGCAACCAAGGCGCTCCCCGCCGGTAAACGGTGGAAATGCGGGTGTTTTGGGTACCCGTGTAGTCAAAAGCGGGGTCGATGCTCTTTTCGGTCGTGAACGCCGTCGCCACCTTCGCCACGAATGCCGAGGCCGGCCCGCCGCTCGACTTCGTGCGGGCGGCGAAGCGGGGCGATGAGCGCGCGTGGGCCGTGCTTTTTCGGCACTACCAGCCCGCGCTGACCGCGTACTGCTTGGCGTGCGCGGGCGGGCGCCGAGACGCCGCGCTCGACTTGACCCAAGACGTCTTCGCATTGGCGATTTCGAACGTGCATCAGTTGAGCGACGAACAACGGTTTCAAGGGTGGCTCTTCACGTTGGCGCGAAACCACTGCCTGCGGGTGGGGCACCGGAGCGCCACCGAAGAAGCGGCGTTGGCGCGGCTGTCGCTGCTCGTGTGCGACGAGCCGCCCGACCAGGCGGCCCAGAAAGAAGCCTGGTTGACCCAGCTCGAGGCCGCCGCCGCCGCGCTCGAGAACCCGCTCCAGCGAGAAATTGTTTCGGCGCACTACGGCCGCGGCGAGAAAACCCGAGACATCGCCGCGCGGTTGTCGACGCCGCATGGCACCGTCACGGTGGCGTTGATGCGCTTTCGCCAGGCCGTCAAACGCGCGTTGCTCGACGAACTGACCGACGGAGGTGCTCCATGACCTTGCCCACGACACTCCAGGAGTTGGTCACGGCCGCGGGCCGTCGCGCGCTGTCGGCCGACGAACGGGCCCAGCTCCGCGCGCTGTTGAAGGCGTCAGGCGGCGACGAACCCGCCGCTGAACTCTCGGCGCTCGACGTGCTGGCCGCGACGGCGCGCGGGCAGGCCCACTTGACCGACGAGGAGCGCACCCGCGTGCTGGAAGGCGCCCTGCGAAGACACCGAGAGCGGGCGCCCAAGCGCGCACCCCCGCGGTGGGGGCTGGCCGCGGCCGTCGCCGTCGCCGCCGCGGTCGCACTCGTCGCCGGCGCGACGTGGTTGCGGAGCGAAACGACCCAAGACGGTGACCGCGAGAAAGCCGGGGGTTCTGCGTTGGGGGTGTCGTTGGTTCGTCAAGAGCCCGGGCAGCCGCTCGGGGAGGCGGTGACGAGCCCGGTGACGCTCGCGGGCAAGCAAACGGTGCGCGTCGTGGCCGAGCTGAGCGAAGGCGGGTACGTCGGGGTGTATGAGGCCACGCCCGCTGGGCTCCAGGTGGTGTGGCGGTCAGCGGGCACCGTGCCGGCGGGCCAGGTCGCCCTCGGCCCCGACGACGGCCGGTCGGGCCTGGTGCCCGAGCGGCTCGGCCTCACTCGGTATTGGGTCGTCGTCTCGACCGAGGGGTTGCCGCCAGCGACGACCGAAGCGGCGCTCTGCCCAGGCTGCGCGCGCGCCTCGTTCGACGTGCGCCGCGAGTAGCGCCGTCGCCCAGCCGAACCCGGCCGTCATTCTTCGCGGCACAACGTGAAATAGAAGGTCGCCCCTCGGTCTGGCTCGTCGTGCGCCCAGATTCGCCCGCCGTGCCGACGCACGAGGCTCGCGTTGGTGGCGAGCGCGAACGAATGCCGCGAACTGGGTGTGGTCAGGTGCGACCCGGTGCGCTCGGTTCGACGGCCTTCAGGTCGCCGCGAACCACGGCGTACATGTACATGTCGTGCCACCGGCCCAAGCGAAACTGGGCCCCTCGGAGCACGCCTTCTCGGGTGAAGCCCGCCCGCTCGAGCGCTTTTTGCGCTGGGCCATTTTCGACGTCGGTCGATGCCTCGACGCGGTTGACCGCGAAGTGGGCGAACAGATAGCGGGCGAGCGCGTGGAGCGCCTTCGGCCCAATGCCCTGGCCGCGGTGCCCATCGAGCAACACGACGCCCACGTTCAAGGCGTTCGACGCTTCGTTCGGGCCGTAGGGCACGGTGTGCCAGCTCACCGAACCGGCGATGGTGCCATTCACCGTGACCGCGAGGCGACCCCGCTGCCCGTCGGTCGGCAACCCACCGTCGAGCTCGAGTGCGCGTTTGAGCGAGCCCGGGCCGCGAAAGCCGAAATCGTCGAAGGGCGAGGGCGCTTCGTCGCGTTCGTGCACCGCCAGGGGCTTCAGGTCGGCCTCGCGAAGAGGTCTGAGCGTCACCATTCGGCGCCGTGTACCAAACGTCGCCGCGCGCAGAAAAGATGGGTCAGGGCGAGTCGGCGGCCGTGGGGCGGGTTGGGTCAACCGGCGCTCGCCCGGCGCCCGGACCCGAACGGGGCGAGAAACACAGCGCATTTTGACCAAATTCGCGTTTCTGGGCGGGTTCTGGTACTGGTGCCAAGCAGTCTTTTTGGGGTTGGAGCAGTCAAAGGCCCCGCATTACCGATGCCTGCGCTTCGCGTTCGGCTCGGCTTTCTGGTCTTCGCTCCAGCGCCCGGACTGAATCTCACGCGCCCGTCCGGGTGCTTTTTGGAGTTGTGTCTTCATGTCTCAAGAACCTACGTTTGCTTCACTCGGCCTGTCGGCGGAGTGCCTCTCGGCCCTTTCGAAAGCCGGTTACCAAAAACCCACCCCCATTCAGGTCAAAGCGATACCGGTCGCCTTGACGGGCAAAGACGTCATTGGCTGCGCGGCCACCGGCACGGGCAAGACGGCGGCGTTCGTGCTGCCGCTCATCGAGCGGTTGGCGGACAAGACCGGCGTTCGCGCGCTGGTGTTGGCGCCGACCCGTGAATTGGCGGCCCAAATCGAAGAACACGCGTCGCGCTTTGGCGCGGCCCGCGGCGTTCGAACGGCCCTGCTGATTGGCGGCGTGAGCCCGGGCCCGCAGGCCAACGCGCTGCGCACGCGGCCGCAGCTCATCATCGCCACGCCCGGCCGCTTGCTCGACCACGCGGCTTCGCGCAACGTCTCACTCGACGCGATTGAGCTGTTGGTGCTCGACGAAGCCGACCGCATGCTCGACATGGGGTTCAAGCCGCAGCTGACCAAGATTTTGGCGCTGTTGCCCAAAGAGAAGCAGACCATGTTGTTCTCGGCCACCATGGCGGGTGAAGTCGCCGCGTTCGCCAAGACCCACCTCCGCCACCCCGAGCGCGTCGAAATCGAGCGGAGTGGCACGACCGCCGAACGCGCGTCGCAACGGGTGTTCTTGGTGCCCCAGCACGAAAAGACCGCCTTGCTGTTGGCGCTGCTCGCCGAAGACCAACTCACCACGCTCGTTTTCGCGCGCACGAAGCACCGCACCGACAAAATTGCGAAGCTCATTGAGCGCGCCGGGCACCGCGTGTCGCGGTTGCACTCGAACCGGTCGCAGAGCCAGCGGCAACAAGCGCTCGACGGCTTCAAGAACGGGCGCTACCGCGTGCTCGTGGCGACCGACATTGCCGCTCGCGGCATCGACGTCGCCGAAATTGGCCACGTCGTGAACTTCGACTTGCCGAACGTGCCCGAAGACTACGTGCACCGCATCGGTCGAACGGCCCGCGCCGCCGCCAGCGGCAAGGCGTCGAGCTTCACCGGGCCTGACGAAGCGGGCCTGCTTCGTGACATCGAGCGGCTCATGCGCAAGCCGGTGCCGCGCGCCGACGTGCCGCGCGCGTCGGAGGCCTTCGTGGCCGCCGTTCGAGACGCCGCCGACCGCCAAAGCACGGGCGGCGGTCAACGGGCCGAGGGCCATGCGGCTTCGGCGCGCCCCGCCCACCGTCACCGCCCGCAAGCTGGCCGCGCGGCGTCGACCCCCAGCGCCGGGGCGACGGTGTTCAGCGGCGGCCCCCGCCGCCGTCGGTAGACGCGACGTGCACACATTCTGAGGCCCGCGGCTCGCAAATGTGACAATTTCGCGCGCCGATGCGCCTTCTCGTTTCGAGTCTCTGCCTCGTGTTGCCGGCATTCGCTGCGGCTACACCTTCTGACGTTGAACCGTCGGTCACCGCCGCCGCGGCGGCCGACGCCCCGCCGGTCGCCACCGTCGAATACCGCCAAGACTTTCGCGGCGTGTTTCTTCATGGCACCTACGTGCTCGACACCTGGGGCAAGGGCATTCCGCTCCAGTTGGGCGCTCAGTGGGCCGGCATTCGCACCTTCGGTGAGCGGTCGTGGCTCCTGACGTTCGACGGCGCGGCGAATCTGTTCGCCGCGTACGGCGGCAACAGCTCCGGGCGCTTCTATTTGCTGGGGGGCCAAGCGAGGGTGCTGGGCGAGTGGGGCCGGCGCTTCTCGTCGGCCAGTGACACCAGCCTCTACGCCGGCGGCACGGTCGCGCTCGATGGCAACGCGGTGCCCGTGCTCGGCGTGTCACCCGACCAGTACAATTTGAAGAACGACCTCTCGGGCATCGCCGGGCTCTACGGAAGCGCCGGGTTGCGGCTCAACGCCGGCCTCAGCCACCTCCGTGGTGACCGGGCGTTGCTCGTCACCGCGTTCGTGGCCGAGCTCGTGCGCGCCGGGCAGCCCGGCGTCGGGCCCGCTGTACACCGACTTCGGCGTGCGCGCAGTTCGACCTCGTGAAGAACCTGACCGCCGCGGTCGAAGCCTCGTGGGGCACGACCTGGGCGCGCACCGACGCCGCGGGCGTGAGCAACACCGCGACCCACTGGCAAGTCACCGCGCTCGTGAAAAAGCGCCTCGGGCCGGTGTGGCTGGCCCTCGACGGCCAAGTGCACGGCACGACCAACACCGCGGTGGTGAAACCGAACACGTTTGTCACGTCGACCCCGAGCTTCGCCTCGCTGGGCCTCGCGTTGGGGGTGAACCTGTGAAGCGCACCTTGTCGATTCTGGCCCTCGTCGGGCTGTTGGGCGGCTGCGAAGTGGCTCCGGCCAATTGGGGGTTTCAAGCGATCACCACGCTCAAGACGCCTGAAGACCCGCCGGTGCCATGTGGGCTCACGTTCGACCCGGCGACGAAGAGCGCCGAGCGCACGGCGTGCACCTTCAAGGCTCAGGCGACGCCGGCCGAGTCGCTCGGCATCACCCCAGAACAAGCGGCCCAAATACCGATTCGGCACGTCATCGTGGTCATGCTCGAGAACCGCGGCTTCGACCACCTGCTCGGCAAGCTTCACGACCAGGGGCAACCGTTGACCGACGCGATACCCGACGACTACGCCAACCCCGACAAGACGGGCGCGTTGGTCAAACCGTTTCACGCCGACACGACGTGTCTGCAGAACGACCCCGGCCACCAGTCGGAGTCGATGAAGGTGGTGCTCAACGGCGGCAAGATGGACGGCTTCGTCTTGAACGCCGCGAACACGACGCCCACCGACGGCCACTTCGCGGTGTCGATGTACGAACAGACCGACCTGCCCTTCTATTACTGGGTGGCGAAGACCTGGGCGCTGAGCGACCGACACTTCTCGCCCATGGTCAGCGGTACGTTCGGCAACCGGGTGTTCTTCATGTTCGGTGACAACCACGGTGTCGTCGACACGGGCATTTCGTACCCCGACCCGGCGAGCAATTCGATCTTTCGCGAGCTGCTCAACGCGGGTTTCACCTGGGGGGCGTACACCGACGACCCCGCGGGCCCGCTCAGCACCACCCTCGCCTGGTCGCCGAAAGACCCGGGCGTGCATTCGGTTCAAGCGCTCTACGACGCTCTCGACCACGGCACCCTGCCGAACGTCGCGTTTCTCGACGCGAACGAAGAAGAAAACGACGACCACCCGCTGGCCGACCTCCAGCAAGGCGAGAAGTTCTTGCACGACCTGTACACCCACGTCGTGAACAGCCCCCAGTGGGGCCGAACCGCCGTCATTTGGACCTACGACGAAGGCGGCGCGTTCTTCGACCACGTGACGCCGCCCAGCGCCTGCCAGAGCGTGCCCGGTTCTCCGTGGAACTCGCGGGGGGTGCGCATACCGCTCGTGGTGATTTCGCCCTGGGCCAAGCGCGGCTACGTGTCGCACGTGCCGAACGACCACACCGCCATCACCCGGTTCATCGAGACGATCTTCGGTCTGCCCGCGATGACCGCGCGCGACGCCAACGCCAACGCGTTTCTCGACATGTTCGACTTTTCGTGCGGGCGCGACCTCACGCCCCCGACCGGAGTGCCCGAGCCGGGCACCGGCGGCTGCAAAAAGTAGCCGGGCCGCCGTTCACTTCTTGAGCCCGACCTGCTTGGCGATGCGCTGCCATTCGGCTTCGGGCACGCTGCGCTTGCTGCGGTACCAGGCGCGCACGTCTTTTTTGCCGACGACCACCTGGTGTTCGTCTTGAACCAAGACGGGCGTGCGCAAGGTGCCGACGACCGTTGCCCCGTAGTCGTTGGAGGTCGCGTACACCGCTCGCTTGACCTGCGCGTCGCGCTGCACCCACAGCGGCCCTTCGGTCACCACCGCGTCGGCCCTCAGCGACCCGCCCACGTAGACGCCGCGCCCTTCCCAGTTGGTGAGGCGGCCTTTGACCGTCAACGAACCGGTGACCGCCACGGTCACCGCGTCGGCCGCGCCGTCGATGACCAGGTCTCCATGGTGAAAGACCCGCACTTCGCCGCCCTTTTCTCGGCGCACGGTCGGCTTCGACGTCGTGGCTTGCGCCACCAACCACAGGCCCGCCGCCACCACTTCGTCTTGAAGCTGGCCGCTGAGCTCTTCGAGAAAGTTGGCGCTGGTGCGCGCGCTCGTCGCGGCGAATGACGCTTTGACGAATTTTTCAAGACCGCGGAGCGCGTTCTTCGAAAAGGGCGCCTTGGGCAACGCGGCCAGCATGGCTTTTTTGGCCAGGTCGCCTTCGGAGGCCCCCGGCGGTGCCTGCTTGAGCGCCCGCTTCGTCAGTCGGGTCAGCAACGGGAGCGCGTCTTCGCCGTGCCGCCACGCTCGCGCGCTGTCGAGCGGCAGTTGGCCGAACTTGTCTTTTGCCAAAACCGACGCCCCTCGGTCGGCCAAGAGCTGAATGACGCGCGTGCGGCCGAAGCTGGCCGCGTGGTGCATGAGCGAACCCGGGCGACGCGCCGAGGTGTGGTCGAGCGGCACACCCGCGTCGAGCATCAACGCCAACGGGCGAGGGTCTTCGAAAAATGCCGCGGCGAACGGAGCGTCGTCACCCGCCGACGCGCGGGCCTCTTTCCACTTCGCTCCGGCCTTGAGCGCCTTTCGAATGTCGCGCAGCTGGGCGGCCGACTTGGTCTCGTACGGTTTTTTCAGGTCGCGGTGCAGGTACTTGGTGAACGGGTCTTTGTAGTCTTTGAGCGTTTGAAACAGCGCTTGGGTCGGCGTGGGCGTGGTGGCCATGTCGGTTCGCATTGCCGCTCAAGTTCGCGAAGCACGCAAGCACCGTGTGTCAGGCGATGAGAATGTTGCCCGCGCTCCGCACGTTGCCGCCGCCTGGGCGAATGGGCGGCGTCGACCTGGGTGCACTTGGGCCAAGTGCGAGACGAAGTCGTCGACCGACATTGTTTCGACTTCGCCATTTTGCGGGTTGCGCAAAAAGACTTGGTTGCCCGAGATCTTCTCGAAGGAGACGCAGTGGTTCAGCGGCGAGTCGTCTTGGGTGAGGTCGATGAGCACCGGCCGGTTCGGCGAATTGGCGCGGTTGAGCGTTTTCAAGACCGAGGCCGCCTCCGCGTCGTTGTCGATGTACCGGGTCGTGTAGTTGAGGTCGAAGAGTTGGGTCAGCGCGGTTCTGATTTGTTGGGCGTTGAGGCCCTCGTGGGTCGAACCGTCGGCGCGCTTGCTCTCGAGGCGGTCGAGGTCGTAGGTCTCGTCGCCGTTCGCGAACTCCATGACCGCGGCTTGAAAGACCGCCTCGGTGGGTGAGCGCTGGTCTCTGGCGTTGATGCTGCCGTTGAACGCCGCGCCTGGTTGCACCTGCAGTTCTTGCCCGCGGGCCATGGTGACGTGCCCGTCAATGGCGAGCCCCGCGATGAGGCGGCTGTATTCGGCGGGCTGTTGGTAGGCGAGCTCGTACTGCATCGTCGCCGCGGTGCACGTGGGGGCCGTGCCTTGAACGATGCGGCTCGGGTTCAGCATGTCTTGCATGACGCCCGGCACGAACGCCGCCAACCCGGGCACCTTCGCCATGCGATCGAGGTTGTCGAACACCGTCGTGTCGTCATGGGCACGCAGCGTCGAGAGCCCCGTGGCCGACTCGCAGGCTTTGGCGAGAATCGCGGCGCCGTCTTTGCCGGTCAGCGACATCAGGTCGACGAACTTCACTTTCTGGTCGTCGGGCAGGTTCGCGAAATTGGCGGTGCCGAACGCGTATTGCGCGTCGCTGGCGATCGACGGGTCGGGGTTCAAGATCAGCGCCGTCACCTGAGCCTTCGTGGCCTCGGGCAAGTTGGCGATGGCCGCCTGCACGTCACCGCCCCCCAGCCCGCCGACGAGCGTGTTGTTGTCGGCTGGCCGAGCCGCTTTGCCGTCTTGAATCGAGTCGTCGCCGATGCCCCGCTTGCCGCTGTCGACGCTGGGGTCTCGGTCGTCGACCACGGTGCCCAACAGCGCCGCCGAGACCGCGGGAGCCGCCTCGAAGCTGCTGTTTTCGAACGGGCTGACGACGCTCGAGGGCTCGCCCGGGTCTGCCTCGTTCGCTTCGACCGCGAGGGAGGTCGCGCCCACACCGCTCCCGCTCACCGATGAAATCGCCATGTGCTGTTCTCGGCGCACTGACGGTTTTGTTGCGATTTGAGAAAAAGAGAATCGCCGACGAGAGCCAGTGGTTTGATTTCTCTTGTCTTCTTGGTGACCGGGCGACGCAGCCTCGTGGGGGCAACCTCAGGGCAAGAGAAACGGCATCGGTCGGAAAACGGCCATGTTCGTCTCGAACTTCTGCTCGCGGCCGTTGATCAGGTACATGCCCTCGAAGTGGTACGTGACGCCGGGCAGCTCCGGTTGAGGTTATCGAAGCCGTTCCCGGTTCGCCGGGACAAGGTTCGTTGGCAGGTGTGCACAGCAGCTGTCAGCCGAGGCGCGACGAAGACCACTCCCCGAGGTTCAGTGCTCGGGGTCGCCGCCCGGCAGTTGACGGAGCCTTCGCTCGTGCGACGCCCG
>JBGAIY010000112.1:0-19187 GCA_044225205.1 Myxococcaceae bacterium
TGAGGTTGTAGAAATGCGCCGTGCCGATGAGCCAGGAGAGGTCAGACTCGCTGCCGAAGCCGCTGTTGAAGTTGTCGAAGTCGTAGGGGTCGTAGCCGGCGCTGAAGACGCCTCCGCAGGTGGCCATGTGCGGCGAAATGAGAATGGTCGTGAACCCCATGTCTCGAATGCGGCCCATGTTCGACATGATGTCTTGCCAGCGCCAGCGGTAGAGCTGCACCGCCGAACCGTTCGACCCCCAGTCGAGCGCGCGCGAGGTCTGCGCGTCGTCGCCCGCGGGGCTCTGAGCGGCAGGCTCGCGGTCGGCGCACGTCGCCAACACGAGGGCCAACCCAATCAACGGCAACAATCGGCGCATGGTGACTCCTGGGCGTGACGCGCGCCGAAGTTCTAGTCACTCTCGGGCCGCGGCCGCCAGGGCCCGCGCAGCGACAGGCGCATTCTCAATTCGCGAGAATGACCGAACTTGGGTCAAGTCACGCGAAGTGAAATGCCGAGACCCGAGTGCCGAACACGGTGCCGTTGAAGGCGGTGCGGCCGAGCGAGTCACCCGCCGCTCCGGCGATGACCATCAACGGCAACAGGTGCTCTTCGCGGGGGTGCGAGGCGCGAGCGCCGGGGGCGCTGGCCCACTGGGTGAGGCGGGCGTCGCGTTGGCCGGGTTCGAGCGCGGCGGTTTCGCGCAACCACGAGTCGAAAGCGACCGAAGCGGTGCGGCCGGTGCCGTCACGAAAGCCGCGCATGTTGTGGTACGACATGCCGCTGCCGACGATGAAGACGCCCTCGTCTCGCAGGGGGGCCAGGGCGCGACCCATGGCCAAGTGCTCGGCGGGGTCGAGCCCGGCTTTGAGCGAGAGCTGTACGGTGGGCACGTCGGCGTTCGGGTAGGTCAGTTTGAGCGGCACGAAGGTGCCATGGTCGAACCCGCGCGAGTCGTCGGTGGCGGCGTCGAGGCGGGCGGCTTTGAGCAGGTCGACGACCCGCCGCGCGAGTGCCGGCTGGCCCGGCGCGGGCCACGGTATCGAATACGACTCGGGAGGAAACCCGTAGTAGTCGTACAAGATCGGTGGCCGCGCGGCGGTCATCACCGTCGGCACCGCTTCTTCCCAGTGGGCTGACACGACGAGCAGCGCCTTGGGCGCCACCTGCGGCAACGCGCGCAACGCGTCTTTCAAGTAGGTCGACAGCTCGGCGAATTCGGTGGGGTCCATGCCGAGGTCGACGAAGGGCCAGGGGCCTCCACCGTGCGGCACGTAAGCGACGGGCATTTTCATGGTGGTGCTCTTGGGCGAGGGTGACGACGATGAGGCGAGCGCGAGCGCTCCGAGCGCGGTGGCGGTGGTACCAGCGACCAGGGCCGCGCGGCGGGTGACGGGGGTCTTGGTGCCCATGGAGTCGCCCTTCACGCCTGCGACCGAGGGGCGAACGGCGCCTTGCGGGCCCGGCCCCAGGCAACGAACGCCGCCAGACCGCCCAGCACGAAGTTCACCGGCAGCACGCCCCACTCGCCCTGGCTGGCGTGCAGACCCGCCGCCAACACCATGATCACGACGAGCCCCAGCGCCGCGAGCGCCGTGAGCCCCGGCTTGATGCGCGTGACGCCGGGCAAAATGAGCCCGAGCGCGCCCGCCACTTCAGACAAACCAATGAACCGAACGAAGACACCGACCTGCGCCACCCAGGGCATTTTGTCGACCAGCTGGTCGAGCGGCGTCACGAGCTTCATGGTGCCGCTGAGCCCAAACGCGACCGCAAGCAGCACTTGGGGAACCCACAACCCAATCGACCAGGCCTTGGGTGAAGGGGCGGCATTCGGGGCAACGGTCGTGGGGGTCATGGCGGGCTCCTGGCGAGGCTTGGTTTGCGAAAGTGGCCCCAACCATGCGACTGTCGCGTCATGCGCACAAGTGATTCGCACAGAACAACTCTGGTGCACGAAACGCAACAATGAATTTCAACCTGTTACCGGTCTTCTTGGCGGTGGCCGACGCGCGCAACTTCTCGACGGCGGCGGCGAAGCTGGGGGTGAGGCGGTCGTCGGTGAGCCGCGGGGTCGCCGCGCTCGAGCGCGACTTGGGCGTGCAGTTGTTCAGCCGCACCACGCGGCAGGTGGCGCTGACGACGGCGGGTTTGGCGCTGTACGCGAAGCTGGGGCCCAAACTGAACGAATTGACCGAAGTGCTGGGCGACTTGCCCGAGCAAGAAGAAGCGCCGTCGGGAGAGCTGCGAATCAGCGCGCCGCACGACTTGGGGGCGACGGTGCTGCCCGCCATGATCGCGGCGTTTTCGCTGCGCGCGCCGAACGTGCGCCTCGACGTGCGGTTGAGCAACCGGTACGTCGACTTGGTCTCCGAGCGGTACGACGCGGCCTTGCGGGTCGGCATGGGGCGCCTGCGCGACTCTTCGCTGGTGGCCAAGAAGCTGGTCACGCTCGAGACGCGGGTCTACGCCGCTCCGGCGTACTTGGCGCGCATGGGCGGCGCGCCGAGAACCCCCGACGACGCCGCCCGGTACGAATGGGTCACCCTGCCCGGCCCCATGCCGAAGTCGTGCGGCCTGCGCAACCCCGTCAAGAAAGTGGTTTCTGACGACCTGATGTTCTGCCGTGGCGCCGCGGTCGCCGGCCTCGGGTTGACGGTGCTGCCGGCGTTCTTGGGGCAAGACGACGTGGCCACGGGTCGGCTCGTGCGGGTCTTGCCCAAGGTTTCGGTGCCGACCGGTGCGTTGTATTTCGTGCACGCCCCGGCGAAACACCTGCCGCGCAAATTGACCGCGTTTCGCGACGCGCTCGTCGAGCACTTCGCGGCGCACCCGTTGTTGGTGAGCTGAAGTTCATTGACCTTCGAGAGCAGGGTCGAAGAAACGGCCCACTCCACACGTGTCGACGACAATGTTTCTGACCGGTGGAACTTCGCGACGCCTGGCCGGGTTGATACCCCGCCACACCCATTGGTGTTGGCGTCAACCTCTCTGGAGAAACACATGCGTTTGCCTCTCGTTGCTGTCGTCGTCGTGTTGTCGCTGCCCGCGTTCGCGCAAGAGTCTGAGTTCAAGGCCAAGCTTCAGGAGGACCTCGACAAAGGCGTCTCGTCGGTCTCGAACGGCTGCGGAGCGACGGTCAAGGTGACCTGGGAAGGCGGCAAGCTCGGCTTCAACCCCCGCCAAAACGAGAAACCCGAATGGCACTCGGTGTCGACGCTCTGTGGCATGGGCACCGACGCGATCGAGAGCGCGTGTCTCAACAACGCGGCGGTAAAGGCGCAGCTGGCCAAGCTGACCAAGGTGAGCTGCACCAAGGGCAAGGGCACGCTCAGCGTGAAGGTGGTCAAAGACACGTTGACCATTTCCATCGACCCGAGTTTTGGCAACAGCCCGGCCGATCAGCGCGACGCGCTCGTGACGAAGCTCAAGAAAGACCTCGACACCTGAAGCAGCGGCTCAGACGCCTCAACGCCTGCGCACGGTCACGAAGTCGAGCGGCATCAAGACTTCGGTGACGCTGCCGTTGGCGTCGACCGCGCGCACCGTCACCATGTTGCCGTTGAGCCGAAGCACGCTGCCCTGCTGACCGGCGACAACGGAGTCTCCGCGCACGGTGACCTCGACCCCGACCCGAAGACCTCGTTCGGCCGCGCTCGCGGGCGCCAGGCTCGACAGCGGTATCGTGCCGCTGCCTCGCTGCGCCGCGACGACCGCGTAGTCGCCTTGAATGTCGACGATTTGGAGCAACGAGCCGGGGGGCGCGAGGCTCGTGCCTTCACCGCTGACTCGCGCGACCGGCACGAGCCCCCGCTTGAGGCCTTCGGCCCACATGTTCGTGAACTGGTTCGGCCCCGCGGTGATGCGCTGAGCGAAGTCGAACGGCACGTGCATGGTGCGCACGGCACTCGGGTTCGCCGACGTGGGCGAAGGAATTTCGAGAATCAGGTTTTGCCCGTCGAACCCGGTGACTTTGCCGCACAGGCCACCGCCCTGACCGGTGCCGGTGATGGTGACGTCAGAGCCGACGGAGAGGCCGCGGTCGGCGGCGCTGGCCGTGCGCAACGACGCCAACGGCACGTTGACCGAACCCGAGGGGCCGGTGACGGTCGCGTCGCGGCCCGAAATCGAGGTGATGCGAACGAGGGCGCCACTGGGCAGCCCCTGCACCGACTCGGTGAGCAGCGCCGACGGGGTTGCTCCGTTTTGCAGCGTTTCACGCCAGCGGCCGACCTGGGCGGCCTCGCGGGTGGCGGCGGCCAAATCGAGCGGTACGCGAACTTCGCGGGCCCCACCCGCGACCGTCGCGTCGGGTACCCGTACGGTGGCTTCGGTGTCGCTCAGTGGTTTCGCTTCACCTCGACCACTTCGAGCTCGCCAGCGTTGACCCGCGCCGCGACCTCATCGGGCAAAGCGATGGGCCGAGTCGCCCGTTCGAGCTTCGGGGTCGTCACAAGGCGGTCGGTTTTTCCAATCGGCGGTGCCATGGGTGCCTCTGACAAAAAAGAATTACGAACCCTGCGACTGCGTCTCGAGCCAGCGTTGCCCCGGCATTGAGGCGAGAAAAGCGCTGTACTCAACCATCGGCCTCAGGTCGCGGAGCGTCACGCCAGCGTGTGCGACAATTCGCGTCAGGCCCGAGGCCACCCGCTCGAAGTCTTGACGTTGGAGCGACAGACCGATGATCGCCCAGTGCGCGTCAGGGTCTGCGGGCACCAAATCAGCAACCGTTTCAAGAGCTTGCAAAGCCTCGTCGACGCGACCGGCCCGCACGAGCACGCCTGCGCGCAGGTTGCCGAGCACCGGGTCACCGACGCGCTTTTCGAGCCGGTCAATGGCGGCGAGGCTGCGGTCATAGCGGCGGGCGAGCAACCAGCCGTCAATGGCGAGCAGATCGCCGCTGGGGTCGTCGGGGGCCAGTTTGAGGTACGCCGCGAGCGCTTCGCCGTACGAGGTCTCGTCGAGGTTCATGGCCGCGGTGACGCGCAAGCGCAGACAGCTGCGGTCTTTCTGGAGCACCTGCGGCAGCGCCCAATAGCTCACCAATACGGCCGACCAGCGCTGAGCGCGAAGCGCGGCGTGCAGGGCCATGACGGTGTCGGAGTGTTCGAAGAGCGCCCGCTGCACCGGCGTGGCGGCGTCGGCCGAGAGCACCGAGAGCCGGGCGTGGCTCTCGCTGAACCATTCGCCCAAGTCGTAGACGTACCAGTCGACGAGGCGCTGCTCGTCGTTGAACTTGAGGTCGATGTAGTTGTAGCCGCCCTGCCGCACGCGCACCCGCACGAGCGTGGGGTCGGGCTGCGGCAGCACGTGCACCGACGCGCCGCGCTTGACCAGCTCGCGCAGCGACTCACCGAGCGCCCGTGCGCCGCCTTGGAGCCCGGTGAGGTACTGCTGCTGCACGGCTTCGGGCCAGTCGGCTCGCACGTACTGCCGCACTTCGAGCAGCGGCGTGAGCGGGTCGACGCCTCGGGCGAGGTCGGCGGGGAGCGAGTCCAAAAGCGCCATGGCTTTGAACAAAGCAGAAAAGCGCGCCTGCCCCGAGAAGAACGCGCGTCGGCCTGGGTGAAGGGCGCGGCCTACAAGCAGAAGCCGACGACGGCGCCCGTGGTGGTCGTGCTGTGCTTGCACGTCTTGCCGGCAGCGCAGCGGGCGTTGGGCTGGGTGTCGCAGCGAGCGGGGCCAGTGCCACCGTCGGTCGGGCTGCAGGTCACGTCACACACCGCGATGCAGCTGGCGTGGTCTTGCACATTGATGGCAGCACAGACCTGAGCCGAGCCGCACACCGCTCCGCGGAACGGGTCGATTTCGTTGCAGTTCTCGCCCTCTTTGGCGACGGCCGCTTGCTGGGGAGCGCAGATGCCCGAACCGTCGGTCGTCACCAGCAACTGCCCGTCGGCCGACGACGGCACGCAGCTGGTGGGAGTGGTGCCGATGTTCGCGCAGTTCTTTTTGGCAGCGTCGAACACGTTGCAGCTCTTCATGCACACGCCCAACACCGCGTTGTCGCTGGGGTCGGTGTACCGGTACTGGTTGACGCACACTTCGTCGGCATTGCAGGCAGGCGTGGGGGTGATGCCGAACTTCGGCGGGTTGGCGTTGCAGGTTCGCAAGCACAAGCCTTCGGTGCCGCCCTTGGTCGTCACGCAGTTGAGCCCCGTGCCGCACTGGGTGGCGGTCGCGCTGCGGCTCAGGTCGGTCTTGCAGGCTTGGCCCTCGAGCGCCGTGCCTGGCGCGCGGCAGGTCGAAATGGCGACCGCGCCGTCGTCGACGAAGCGCAAGAACGAATAGGTGCAGTTGCCCGAACCTTTGCCGGTGTCAGACGAAATGTTGCCGTTGTCGTCTTTGAGCAAGCAGGTATTGCTGACAGGCACGGTGAGGCGGCGAATGCCCGCGTCGGTTTCGTCGAGGCCTCCGTCGGGCAAGAACGCGTACTGGGCGCACTCTTGGCCGCTGGTGAGCGCCGAGGGCAGACAGCCGACCGAGAAGCAAATTTGGCCGACGTCGCAGCTCGCGCTGCTCTTGCAGTCTCTGACGCAAATGGGGTGGTTGTTGTCGAACACGTCTTTGCACGTGTTGCCGGTGGGGCACGCGGGGCCACCAATTTGGCACTCTTCGAGCGACTGCGGGTTGAGACACGCGCCGCCCTTGCACCACTTGCCGAATGCGGTGCAGCTGTCACCGGTGCTCTGGGCGCTCGCGAGGCAGCTGCATTGGCCGGCGAGGCAGGCAATTTGGCCGGCTTCGCAGGTGGTGCCCGCGCAGCTGGTGACCGGCGCGGCGACGCACTGAAAACCGCCCGCGTTCTTCACGCACGCGCCGCCGTCGCAGCCGCCGACACAACCCGAGACGCACGTGCGCTTCGCCGTGTCGCACACTTGGTTTTCGGCGCAGCCACCCGAGCAGGCGCCCTTGGGTTCAGGGTTGCCCGCGTCGAAGTCGGTTTCGCCGCCGTCGGTGCCAGGGTGAGGTACGGGGCAAGCGGTCAGCGCGAGCGACAAGCCCAGCGCGGCGAAGCCGAAAACACGTGATGTCATGACTGCTTTTCCTCTCGAACGGCGCACGGCCACAGAAGGGCGGCGACCGTAGAAGTGGGGGTAGGGAGTGTCAATACATTCAAGCCCAAGAGTGGGCCCCGCTCAGAAGCTGCCGGAGACGCCCCACACGAGCGAGGTGTAGCTCTCTTCGGCGATGCCGCCACACTGGGAGTCGTTGCACACTGTCCACTTGCGGCCTTGGCCGAAGTATTGGTCGCCGAACGAGAAATACCGCACCCGAAACAGC
Organism: Myxococcaceae bacterium; assembly: GCA_044225205.1. Lineage (GTDB taxonomy): Bacteria > Myxococcota > Myxococcia > Myxococcales > Myxococcaceae > JAEUJT01. Next base: position 7,264 of record JBGAIY010000112.1, read on the forward strand.
CAGCCCAGCGGGCCCCAAATTTCACCCGAAAAACCGCCTTCGAAGGAGAGCCCTCGCGAGACCACCCCACCCGTGTCGTCGGCCGCGTTGCCGTAGCCCAAGATTTGGTCGGGGCCGACCTTCGGGTTGATGAAGTAGGTGAACGATGCATCAACTTTGAAATAGCGAATGATGGGCACCGACACGTCGAGGCCGATGGCGCCGAAGAGCACGCGTTGGCTCGACGGCAGCGACACGCCGGCCTCGGGGTCGATGTTGAACGAGCGCCCTTGCACCCCACCCCGAACGCCCGCGTAGCCCACGGCCTGCGGCGTGCCCAAGCCCATGGCGAAGTGGTAGCGCCAGACGAGCTGCGCGGCCCAGCCGACGTCGGTGCTGTTGATGCGCTTTTCGGGGCTGTTGCCCTGATCAGACGCCTCGACGATTTTCGTGACCGACGCGCCGTAGCCGAAGTGCCCCACGACGCCAAAGCCTTGCAGAATTCGGTTGTCGAAGTTCGCGAGGGGAAACAGCTCGGCGTTGGCGAGCAGGCCCAGGTAGGGCACCGACGCCGTGAAGTCGATGACGATGCCCAGGGGTTTGGGGGTTATCGAATCGTAGGCTTTGCAATTGGCCATGGTGCGCGGGCCGGGGCGCAAGCACTGCGCGCGCCAGGTGGTGGTGCCGGCCAGCCAAGCGCGAATCAACGGGGGCCCGACGCGGTGCTCGTTCTTCTTCGCCTCGTTGTCGAGGTCGGTGTCGCGCGACGGGTCGTCGACATGGCCTGCGCTGTCGCTGGGGCCGGTTCGCGCGGGAGGCGTGGAGGCGGTGGTGCCGGTGTCGCTCAAGTCGAGGCCTTCGCCGACGGTGCTCGAGGTGCCCGTGCTCGCGCCAGTGTCGCCGGTGCTGGTGCTGGTGCTGCCGCTGCCGCTCGAGCCTGAATCGGTGTCGGTGGGCGTCGTGCCGTGAGACGCCCCTTGGTCGCCCGCGGCGGCGATGGCGCGGGCCAATTTGTTGGCGAAGTCTTCACTCAACAGCCCCCGTTTGAGGGGCAGCGACTTCGTCCACAATTCTTGGCCGAGCGAGTCGTAGATCACGACTTTGTACGAGGTGGGTGTCACGTCGCCGGCGACGGCCGCGTCGATGCGCATGAGCTTGGCGGTGCGGGTCACGCCGACCGCGGTCATCGCCGCTCCGCCCTTGAGCTTCTTCTTCGCCGCGTTTTCTTTGTATTTCTCGAGTGAAATGAGCTCGACGACCCCCGCCTTGCGGAGCGCGTTCTCGATTTGGTTGTGGAGCTTGTTGTTGGGGTCGCCGTCGAGTTCGAGCACGACGACCTTCTGCGCCCAGGCCGACGAGGCGACGAACAGCAGGCCGAACAGGGCGACTCGAGAAAAACGCATGGGGCGGCCTTATACCCCAATGGGCCGGGGTTGCTCGCCAGTCGACGTTTTTCGTTATTTCAACGCATTAGACCCATGTTCGGCATTGGGAGACGACAAGTCTCAGTCGGCGCTGGGGCAGCTGGGCCAGACCAGCGTCTCGCTCAGGGCCAGCGCAAAGTCGTCTCCCGAGCGTTGCGGCGTGACGCGGGTGACCCGGCAGCCGGTCGAAATGCACCACAGGAGGCCCACCTGCCCCGCTCCGCTCACGGCCGTCGACTGAACGCTCGGGTCTGGAGGGGGCCCAAACCCAGAGGGGCGAAGGAGGTCGACGAACGCGACGGGGCGGCCATGCTCGAGCCAGGCGATTTCACCGAAGTCGGCGAGGGCGAGGTATTGGTCGTCGCCGAAGCGAACGAGGTCGCCATCGCCTTGAAAATTGATGGGCGTTGAAAACGAATCACCGAGGGGGCGCCCTTGGGCGTCGAGAACCTGGGTGGTCGAATTGCAATATTCCTCGTAGCTCCAGGTGACAAAGACGCGGTCTGGGCCGAACGGCATCAGTTCAGGCACCTCGGGGTGCGGCACGCCTCGCGGCGCCACCGGCAGCGGCAGTCGCCGATCGAGCGCGCGGTTCCACAGCTCGCGGTGGAGCCCACGCTCAAGCACGACGATGGCGTGGCCTTTGGTCGCGTTCGAGCGCAGCTGGGGCGTGTCTGCCGCGCGAATGACTTTGGCGAGTCTTGGCCCTAGGGGGTCGCACGCCTCGGCCGTGCAAACACGGGTCGCGTCAAAGGTGGGTTCTGGCGTCGAGTCGTCACGACCCACTCGGCCGGTCGCCCACGTACCGGCGTCGGGCCGGGGTCGCGGCGCTCGCTCGCTCGTCAGACAGTCTTCGCCCCAACAGACGAGCAGCTCGTCGCCGTCGAACGCCAGCTCGGTGCGTTCGTCGACGCAGGGGGTGGTGACGGTCGGTATGCGCGACGTCGGTGGCGGGCCCGCGTCGAACGGGAGACCCGAATCGACGACCACCGGCAGGGTCACGGTGCAGGCGCACAGCGTGAGCACGCCACCAGCGACCGACAGCGAGCCCTTCAAGCGCACCTTCATGTCGTTCGACACCTCTCGGCCCAAAGTGTCTCATGCGCGAACCGGTTTGGGCACCCACTCGGGCACGAAGGCAGGGTCTTCGCTCCAGACGCGACCGCGGCGCACGAGGTGCGCTGCGCTGAATGACGGCGCGCCGATCTCGACTCTTGGTACATTGAAGGCATGCGCTTTTCGCTGGGTGGTTACGGGTGTGTTTTGGCCGTGCTGGTGCTCGCGTGCGGCGACTCGGCGCCCTGCACGAGGTGCCCGAGTCTCGAAGGCACCTACGCGACGACGTGGGCCGCAGGGTCGGGGGCGTGCGGGTTCAGCGCGCCCGAGCCCAACCAACTCACCTTCACCCGCGAAGCGTCAACCGTTCACACCACCTTCGGCGGCCAGTCACTCGGGGGCACGTTGTACGACACGTACGACTTCGTGCTGTCGGGCGGCGTTGCCCCGAGCTACCGCTTGCGCGGCCGCGTCGTGGTCGGCCTGCCCGACTCGGGTACCCGCGCGCGCATTACCGGCACGATGACGACCCGCGAGACCTCAAGCGACGGTGGTACCTGCGCCGTCGATGAGTCGTTCGAAGGCACCAAGATCTAGCCGTCGAGATTCACGAAGTGGGTTCATGGGCGACTCGCCTGGGTGAAGGCCTCTCGGTTCGCCTCGACAAGCGAGAGGGGCCGCTGAAGGCGCTCGCCGTGCCCTGCCCGACCAGCTCCATTGCTCGAGAACGGGTCACGCACTGGGTTGCCGCCGGGCGCGGGTTTCTGAGTTCGTCAGTACTACTGCCTATTCGAGAACCGTGGCACCAGCTCCCCGTGGGTCGGGCGGCTCCTGAGTTCGAACTCGGCGGCGCTCGCCCTTCAGGTTCGCCCGCGATCGCCCGAAGACAGGGCAGCCCTCATTCCCAACCGGTCTTCAGCCGCTCTCCGAGCGAGCACGGTGCGTAGGTTCGGCCGGAGTGATTCGCTCGGTGCGTGGTTCAGTTCGAAGCCTGGGCCCTGCTGTTCACTTCGAGCGCCAGCGAGTGAGACGTTCTCGGCGCTTGAAGATTCTCGAAGCCGAGGCCGGCCGCCCAGCGGTCGAACGCGAAGGCCCGTTGCTCTGAAAGCAGAGCAACCGACCGTCGGGCAAAGGGGCTGGTCGGGGTGAGCACGGCCAAAGCCGCCCGTCACCCGATTCCGTTGAGGCTCTCCAGTACACCACAGCGCCGGCGAAGACCCAGGCGCCGACCCGGCCGTCGGCACGCGCACGTCGGCGAGCAGGTCAGCGAATTGCCGCAAGCGCCGTTGCAGCGCCTGGGCACGGCGAATGACGGCCACTTGCACGACCGCGGCCGAAGACGGCCCCGCGTGCCAGCATCGACCGGTTCGCTTCAACGCGCCACGAGACGCGCGGCGAACAGGGGCCCGCCGAGACCGCGCGGCCACGCGCCACACGCGACGAGCGCGACGTCGACGTCGCTTTCGCGCGCGAACACGCCCTGCCGCACCAACGACTCCGCGGCCCGCTCATCGGCGAGGAGCTGATCAACCGCGAACGGCCCAGGCGCGCTGAAGTGCGTAACGACGGGCGTGGCGCCAAAGCGACGGGCGTGGGCCACCCACCGAGCGGCGTCGTCGACCGAAGCGCCCCGCCCCACCGCGACCTCGACGAGCGCCCCTTCGACTCGCAGCGCGATGACGCCCGGCCCTGGGCTGGCCGCCAACGCGAGCTCGGCACCCGCGTGCACGGCGACTCCGGTCTTCGAGAGCCACGGGGTGAGCCACGGGTCGGCCACGGCCACTTGCTTCACGGGTCTGGGCTTCGCACCGCTCGTGCCGGGCACCTTGGCCGCGTCTCGTTCGGCGAAGAACAGGTACGACAAGGCTTTGCGCGGCGCGCTCTGTTGGCATTCGAGAAACGCGGCGCGCTCGAAACGCAGCCCGTCTTCGTAGCGACCGGTGCATGCGAGCTTCACCGCTTCGACGATCTTGAATGGCGCCAGTTCGTGTCGCCAGGCCTGGGCATTCGCGGCGAGCGCCTCGGCGAAGACCGCGACGTTCACCGAAGACACCCGGTCGGTGCGCTCGCTCGCTTTCACCCGGGCGACTCCGGCGTCGACCAACCGAAACGCGGCCGACCGCAAGTCAGCCGGAGCGTCGACGACCAGGTCGACGAGGCCGAGCTGCAACGCGTGGGTGGCGTCGATGGGCCGGCCCGTCAGCATGAGGCTCAGCGCGGGTTCGGGGCCGATGACGCGGGGCAGCCGCTGGGTGCCTCCGGCGCCGGGCAACAGCCCGACATTCACTTCGGGCAACCCGAACTTCGCCCGCGAAGTGGCGACGCGCGCGTGACAGGCGAGCGCGATTTCGAGGCCGCCGCCCAAGGCGTGACCGTCGACCGCGGCAATGGCAGGCACCCGACCGGCTTCAAGGGCGTCGAGGCTTTCGACCAAGATCGGCCGGGCGGGCACGGCACCGGCTTGCGCCAATTCTCGGAGGTCGGCACCCGCGACGAACGTCTCATTCGCGCCAGTGATGACGAGGGCGCGTACGGCGGGGTCGGCGTTGGCGCGTTCGGCCGCGGCCAGGAGCCCGCTCCGCATCGCTTGAGTGATCGCGTTGACGGGCGGGTTGCGCAGCGTCACCACCGCGACTCCACGATCAACTTCGTACTCGACGCCGGGAGCGAGCTCCATCAGCCAAAGACGTTACTTCTTCTTGCTCTTCGTCTCTTTCGCGGCGGCGACCTTCTTGCGCTCGCGGCGCTTCTTCCACTTCAGGCGAATCTTCGAACGCACGCGCTGGTGCTTGCTCTTGCTGTTAGCCATGGGTTGCTCCCTTGAAACGTGAAACGAACGGCGGGTTCGGGCGCGTCGTACCAGAAGCAAACCAAATTACTCTGTTTTTTTCGGCCGCGTGGGAAAGGGGATGCCTTCGGCGCTCCGCACGTCGGTGGGGGCGGCTTGGGCCAAGTCGAAGTCGACTTCGCGGTCGATGTCGGCCGGCTTCTCGGCGTTGGCCGGCATGGCGGGGTCTTGGGGCTTCTTTTTGACGCTGGCGAAAATGGGCCTCGTGGCGTCGACGAAGCGACGAACTTCGTCGAGCGGCAGCGCGGGCACTTCGTGGCCGTGCACGCCGCTCATGGCGGGCGCCATGCACATCGCGTTGAGAATCGACTCCTCGGTCGCCTCCATGACGGCCTCGTAGAGCGGGTCGAGCCGTTGGTCGAGCAACACCTTCATTTTGTAGACCATTTTGCGCGTTCGCCGTGGAATGACGTTCGCGGTCGAGAACGCCACGACGATTTCGCCCGACCCGTGCGCGGCGTAGCTGCCGACGCGGCCAATGCCCAGGCCGACCCGCTTGCACAAGCGGCTCAGCTGGTGCGAATTGAGGGGGGCGTCGGTCGCGACGACGGCAATGATCGACCCGTAGCTCATTTGCCGTTTGGGCAGGTCGCGGAGCTGCTCGGCGAGCACTTCGCCCACCGGCAAGCCGGCGACGCGCAGGTTGTGCATTTTGCCGAAGTTGCTCATCACCAGCACGCCGAGCGTGTAGCCGCCGAACACCTGGGGCAGCTTGCGCGACGCGGTGCCGATGCCGGCCTTGAAGTCGCAGGTGATCATGCCGGTACCGCCACCGACCGCGCCTTCGGCGACGACGCCGCTCTTCGCGGCCGCGATGGCTTCTCGAACGTGTTCTTCTTTGACGTGGTGGCCCGAAATGTCATTGAGGTAGCTGTCGTCGCATTCACCCACCACGGGGATGATGACGTCGTGCTCGTTGCCGATGCCCGGGTATTGCTCGACCATGTAGCGGGCCACGGAGTCGCTCACGGCGCCGACCGACATGGTGTTGGTGAGCAAAATGGGTGTCTCGAGCAGCCCCCATTCGACCACTTGGGTCAGGCCCGAGACCTCGCCCGCGCCGTTGAGCACGAACGCGCCGCCGGCCAGCCGGTCCATGAAAATGTTTCGCTCGTTGGGTAAAATCGCGGTGACGCCGGTGCGCACGGGCCCTTCGCCGACCTTGAGCGGCCCGGCCGCGCCCCGAATGATGGTGCTGTGGCCGACCAGCACCCCTTCGACGTCGGTGTTGGCGTTGTGCCGCCCGGGCTTGAAGCGACCCAGGGGCAAGTCGAGTTCTCGGGCGCGAACCCGCAAATCACTGCGCATGCCAGCGTACCTACTGAACTTTGCGAGGCCGTGGGGCAACATCGCACCGCGCTTGTGGCGCCGGGGCGCTTCATGCAGGCTTCACGGCGTGCGCGCGCCATGGTCACCGGTGTTGACGGGTCGTGAACGTGAACGGGCACTCGAGACGGCCGACGGCGTCGTCTCGGCGTTGATCGCTCAAGAGCCTCAGGTCGCCGACGCCCGGCGCCTGGCCGAAATGGCTCTGGTGTTCGCGACCGTGTCGGCTCGCCGCGACGTGCCGGTCGACTTCGGGGCCGTGCTCCAGCGCGCCATCGACGCGACGGTCGACAGCGCGCTGCCCAGCCGGCTCGACGGCGCGTTGGGGTTCGGGCTGGCCATGCAGCAAACGGTCGCCCTGCTCGGCGCAGACCTCGACGTGTGCGCCGACATCGACGTGGGGCTCGCGGCCGCCGCCGAGCAGCCCGACGGGCCCGACTTCGACCTGCTGTCGGGTACGGCGGGCGCGTTGCTCTACGTCGTCGAGCGCCCCGAAACCGACACGACGGTTCGGGCGCGCCAGGCCTTGCTGGGTCGACTCGCGGCCCAAGCGAGCCACGACGAGCGGGGCACCTTTTGGCGCCGTGACGCCACCGCCCCCCCAGACCTCGGCGTCGCGCACGGCACCGCGGGCGTCGTGGCGGCGTTGGCGGCCCTCGTCGAGCGCGGGTGGGCGAGCGGGCGCGAAGAGGCGTTGCTGCAAGACGCGGTGGCCTGGCTGTTGTCGCAGCGCGGGCCGACCGAACAGACTTTTCGCTTCGGCTATGCGGCCGACCAGCGCACGCCGAGCGGCCGCCTCGCCTGGTGTTACAACGACTTGGGCATGGCGGCGGCGCTCGAACGCGCGGCGCGGGCGCGGTCAGAACCGAGTTGGCACGAGGCGGCGACCGACTTGGCCGAGCATGCGGCCCAAGTTTCGTTCGAACAGAGCGGCGTGGTCGACGGGGGGCTGTGTCACGGCGCGGCGGGGGCGGGCCTGGTGTTCGCGTCGCTCGCCCAGACCATGCCGAGCGCCGCGGTGTCGGCGGCGGCGAAACGGTGGTTCGAGCGGCTCGAGTCGTTTCGGCGGCCGTGGGGCGAAGCGCCGTTCGGTTTTCGCACCGTGCGCAGCCGGGGCCTCGACGACGACCCGTCGTTGCTCGAAGGGGCGAGCGGCATTGCCCTGGCGCTCGAAGCGGCCTCGGGCGAGGCCTGGCCGTCGTGGCTCGGGTGGCAGCTGGGCCTGTAGCACCTACGACAGAGCACAACAGCGGCGAGGGCAGTCAAAGGTGAGACCACGTCGGGGCGTTGGTCGTTCTCTTTCGAGGTTGCCGACACTGTGGTTGAACGTTCGTGGGCGGCCACCACTGAACGGGTGAGAAACGTGTGACGAAGCCGAACGAGGTCTCGGGTGTCGAGGCCGAAATTCAGACGCTGATCAGAGCAGAGACCGGGCGAGCGGAGCCCGAGACGCCTCATGCGCGCCCAGCCCGGGTCGAAGTCACCACGTTCCCCAAGCCGAAGCGGGCCGCCCCGCCGACGCCCATGCCCGAGCCGTGGCCCGAGCTCGACACCGACTCGCAAGAACTCACGCCGTTGCCGTTGAGCGAGTTGGCGACGCCCGAGCCGCCAGCGCCCGCCGCGGGGTTGGGGGCACCGCCGGCGCTCGGCCAGGCCACGCCCGAAGCCGAAGCGCCGCCCGAGCGCGGCGAGCACACCGACCCCGAATTTCACCTCACCGACCCCGAACCGGGCACGCGCATTCACCACTACGAGGTGATCAAGCTCATCGGGCGCGGAGGCATGGGCAGCGTCTTCTTGGGCCGCGACACTCGGCTCGGTCGCCGAGTGGCGATCAAGTTTCTTCGCACGCAGTCGCCTGACCTGACGAAGCGCTTCATTCTCGAGGCGCGCACCACGGCGGCGTGCAGCCACGAGAACATCGTCGTCATTTACGAAGTCGACGCCTGGCGGGGCTCGCCGTTCATGGTGTTCGAGTTCTTGCAGGGCCAGCCGTTGACCAAGTTCATGCCCGAGCACAAGCCGCTGGCTGCGGGCCGGGCGGTCGAGCTCATGGTGCCGGTCGTTCGGGCGCTCGCGTACGCGCATTCGCAGGGCGTGGTGCACCGCGACCTCAAGCCCGACAACATCTTCGTGACCGACGGCGGCATCACGAAGGTGCTCGATTTCGGCATCGCCAAGGTCTTGCAGAGCGACGAAAAGGCGCCCGAATACGCGAGTCGCCCGCGCGCGCCGAAGTCGAGCCTCGAAGACGAAGACGACTCGGAGCTGACCCAAAAGGGCGCGATGATGGGCACGCTCGCGTACATGGCTCCCGAGCAATGGGGCATCGGCGTACCGATCGACCACCGCGCCGACGTGTGGTCGGTGGGCATCATGTTGTTCAAAATGTTGGCGGGCCGGCACCCCTTGCACCCGCTCGCGGGCCACCAGCTCATGGTCACGGGCGTGCTGACCGAGCCGATGCCGCTGCTGAGCACCGTCGCACCCGACGTGCCGAAAGAACTGGCGAACGCGGTCGACCGGTGCCTGCTCAAACACAAAGAGCGACGGTGGCCCGACGCGGTGTCGCTGCTGCGCGCGCTCGAGCCGTTCTTACCGGGCCGCTTCACCCGCGAGCTTCAGCTCGACGAGAGCCCCTACGCCGGCCTGTCGTCTTTTCAAGAGCACGACGCCGACCGCTTCTTTGGGCGGCAACTCGAGGTGGCGGCGCTGGTCAACCGGCTGAGCGAGCGGCCGCTCGTCGGCATTGTCGGGCCTTCGGGCGCGGGCAAGTCGTCGTTCGTTCGGGCGGGCGTCGTGCCGGCGCTCAAGCGGTCGGGCGACTGGGAGGCGATGGTGGTGCGGCCGGGCAAGAACCCACTGGCGGCGTTGGCGAGCCTCGTGGCCCCGCTGGTCGGCACGTCGGGGTCGGTGGCCGACGACGTCGAAGAACAAAAGAAGCTGACCGAGCGGCTCAAGACCGAGCCCGGGTTCGTGGGCGCGGTGCTGCGGGCCAGGGCGCGCCGTGAAAAAAAGAACCTGTTGCTCTTCGTCGACCAGTTCGAAGAACTGTACACGTTGGTGCCCGACGCCGCCGAACGGTGGGCGTTCACCTCGTGCTTGGCGGCGGTCGCCGACGACGTCACGTCGCCCATTCGGTTGGTGCTCTCGCTCCGGTCTGACTTTCTTGACCGCGTGCCCGAAGACCCCCGCTTCATGGCCGAGTTGAGCCAGGGCCTCGTGTTCATGAATTCACCGGGCACCGAGGGGTTGCGAGAGGCCATTGTGCACCCGGCCGAACTTGCGGGGTACCACTTCGAGTCGGCGGCGATTGTCGAAGACATGGTCTCGCACCTGGCGGCGACTCCGGGGGCCTTGCCCTTGCTGCAGTTCGCCGCGCAAAAGCTGTGGGAAAACCGCGATTCGGCGAAAAAGCGGCTCACCGTGGCGGGCTACGAGGCCATTGGCGGCGTGGTCGGAGCGCTCGCGTCACACGCCGACGCGGTCTTGGCGAAGTTGCCGCCGCAAGCCTTGCCGACGGTGCGCGCGCTGTTGTTGCGCTTGGTGACGGCCGAAAAAACGAGGGCGATCGTCTCGCTCGAGGAGCTGCGCGAGCTGTCGAAAGACCAGCAACAGACCCAGCGACTGGTCGACGAATTGGTGCAGGCGCGGTTGCTGGTCGTTCAAACGGGCGCCGGCGCGGGCGCGGCGACCGTCGAACTCGTTCACGAATCGCTCATTCACCGCTGGCCGACCCTCAAGCGGTGGCTCGAAGAGAGCAGCGAAGATTCGGCGTTTCTCGAGCAAGTGCGAAGCGCCGCCCGGCAATGGCAGCAGCAGGGCCGTGACGCCGACCTGTTGTGGCGCGGCGAATGGGCCGACGAAGCGGCGCGGTTCGAGCGCCGGTACCGAGGGCCGTTGAGCGACTCGCAGCGGGCGTTTCTCGAAGCGACCATCGCCTTAGGGGCGCGGGCGGCGCGAAGGCGGCGAACGCTGGTGGCCGGCGCCCTGGCCGTGCTGAGCGCGCTCTTGCTGGCGGCGGGCCTGGCGCTGGTCAAAATACAAGCGGCGAAGAACGAAGCCGACCAGCAGCGGGCCATCGCCGAAAAAGCCGAACACGAAGCAAAAGAAAACCTGGTGAAAGCCGAGCTCAACGCCAAAGCGCGCGACGAGGCGGCGAAGCGCGCGCAAGAGGCCGCCGAACAGCTCACGACGAAACAGACCGCGCTGCTCAACGCGCTCAACGAAGCGCAAGCGGCGAAGACCGAGGCCCAGCGGTCTGAAGAGCGCGCCGTCATCAACGCCGCTGAAGCGGCGACCCAAAAAGCCCGAAGCGAAGCCGCGAAGCAGCGCGTCGAAGAAGCGATGCGCAAGGTCGAATCGCTCCGACAAGAAGAAATTGAGCGGAGGCGAAAACTCGAGCAGCAGCTCGGCAGCCCCGTCATCGACGAATTGAAATAATCGAAACCAGGTTCGGAGCCACGCATGACCCGCCTTTTCGTTTTGCCCGCATTCGCGTTGATCTGCTCGGCTCTGGTGCCGGGGCTGGCGCACGCTCAGCAAACGAACCTCGACAACAACGCGGCGGGCGAGCGGCCGTGGGCCAAAGGGGTGTCGGCCGAAAAGCAAAAGAAAGCGCTCGACCTGTTTCGCGACGGCAACGCCGCGCTCAAAGACACGCTCTTCAAGGCGGCGGCCGAGAAATACACGCAAGCCCTCACCCAGTGGGACCACCCGGCCATTCACTACAACTTGGCGCTCGCCATGCTGCAGATCGCCCCACCCGAAGAAACGTACACCCACATCGTCGCGGCGCTGAAGTATGGCCGTGCGCCGCTCGACGCCGACAAATACGACCAAGCGACCCGGTACAAAACCCTGCTCGAAGGGCAGCTGTCGAACATCGTCATCACTTGCAACACCGATGGCGCGACCGTGAAGCTCGACGGCAAGACGCTGTTCGTTTCTCCGGGCCGCTTCGCCGGGCGGGTGCGGGCCGGCGAGCACACGATCTTGGCGTCGAAAGACGGGTACGTCACGACCGAGCAGAGCCAGGTCATGCAGGCCGGCCAGACCTCGACGTACAACTTGAAGTTGTTCACGACCGAAGACCTGACCGAGTACCGGAGGCGCTTTCACGTGGCGGTACCGTGGGTGGTGGTGGGCGCGGGGGCGGCGCTCATCGGCACGAGCCTCGCGCTGCACTTTGGGGCACGAGACGGGTACAAGAAATACGACCAGGGCATCGCCGCGTGCGTCAACGCGCAAACCGGGGGCTGCGTGCCCGACCAGGCCTTGCAAACGACCCG
>JBGAIY010000696.1:0-2471 GCA_044225205.1 Myxococcaceae bacterium
AGTGCTCGAAGGAGGCCCCCACGTGGTCGACCGCATCAAGTCGGGCGAAGTGACGCTGGTGTTCAACACGACCGCCGGCAAAAAAGAAATCGCCGACAGCTTTTCGATTCGCCGCGAGTCGCTCCTGCGGGGCGTGGCGCACTTCACGACCATCGAAGCGGCTCGCATGGCGGTCGGCGCACTCGAAGGCCAAGCGACCGGCGTGCGCACCTACAAACCCATTCAAGAATGGCTCAAACGGTGAGTCACTTCTGAATTTCGCGCACGAGCGCCGGCAGCGCGCGCTCGTTTTTGAATTCGTCGGTTTGCTCGGGCAGCGACTGCAGCCAAGTCGTCGCTTCTTCGAGCGTCGAGCTGACCTTGAAGGGCCGCGAGCGGGGCGAGAGCATGCTGTACGTCGCCAAGAAGCTGCGCGCGACGACCGCCGCCAGCCCCTTCGTTTCAATGACCACCGCCGAGCCGAAGACGTTGACGTCGAACTTGACGTCGAGCTCGGCCGAGCGCTCGCGCACCCCCGACGGCGGTGGCGACAGCTTCACGCCGCTCACCAAGGCCAGGGTGGTGAAGTGGGGGTAGGTGCGCAGGTGGGCCGAATGCACCCGGTCGATGCAGGCGAGCGCCTCGAGTGACGCGCCGCCGTCGGTGAACGCGCTCACCACCAGGGCCCCGATGCGGCCGATGCGAAAACCTGGCGCTTGGTCGATGAGTTCGAATTTCACCGCGCGCTCACTTTTTCTTCTTCTTGGGCGGGGCCACGACCGCCTTTTTCTTGGGCGCGGGCGCCGCGGTCGCAGCCGCCGGCGGCCCCGACGGCTGTTTGGTGTCGGGGTACTTGAGCTCGAAGGCTTTGACTTTGTCGGCCAGAGCGTCGCGGTCGCCGGTCAACGACTTCACGTCGCCCTCGAGCGACTCGATGCGGTGTTTGAGCGGTTCGAGGTCGGCCTCCGCCGCCTTCGCCCGCGCTTCCGCTTTCTCTTGGCCCGCGGTCGCTTCGGCCAAACGGGTTTCGGCGGTGTTGAGCCGGCTCACCAAGACAATGGTCGCGCCCAAGAAAATGGCCAGCGTGGCGACGAAGAGTACCCACGGCAGGGGTTCGCGTTTGTAGAGCACGGCGGGCACCGCGTGCGAGGCCGTCTCGGTGCCGTCGTCGAGTTCGTCTTCTTCGTCCATGCTCCGGTGAAGGCTATGCCAGCTGCCGGGCCCTGGCACGAATCAGGCCCCGCCACCGCCCGCTTGTCGTTTCATCTCCCACACGCCGCGCGCCCGAAACACCCGCTCGACATACACCTCGTGCAGGCGGTGGAGCCGCTCGGCCACCTCGGGGCCCTCGAGCAAGCCGAGCGCGTCGGCAATGGCTTCTAAGGTCGAGCGGCCCTCGGCAAAGGTCGACTCCCGCAGCCGCAAGACGGCGGTTTGTTTGGGGGGCAGGGTCAAACGAGGCAACGGGTGCAGCTGGGGCAGCTTCGCGAACATTCTGCGCGTCTGCCGCCAGGTGCCGTCGAGCACCACCAGGGTGCGAATGGGCGCGCTCGGCCACGGCGCCGGCACGTCAGACGGAAAGAGCACCTGGGCCTCGGCCAATTGCCCCACCAGCTGGGCGTCGGTTCTCGCCGCCTCTTCGCCCGAGTCGAGAATGGTGCTGTTGGCGAGCGCCAGCCCCGCGATGCGAGCCGTGCCCGTCGACTTGAAGGCCTCGCGCTCGTGGCGAACGATGAGCACGTGGGTGCGCGTCTCCAGCCGAGGTATTTCGCCGCAAACACAGAATTCGGTGCGCACCCAGCAGCGCTGGCAACGGCCCGGTAAATCGCTGGAGGTGTGCGAGCGCATGAATGTTGATTCAGGTTGAAGACAAAATGTTGACTCGCGGCGAATTTCGGTCAGTGGGGCAATGTGCGATTTTTCGATGATTTTTGGAAAATTTTCGACTTAGAAGGCCGCCTGACGGGCGCGGCCCCTTCACCTTTTCAACTAGCCGCCAAAGGAAAACACATGAAGAAGATTTTGTTGGGTTTGGCGACGGTCACCGTCGTTTCGGCGATTTCATTCTCGGCGTGCGGGAGCGTTGACCCGTGCCCCACCACTCCCCGTTGCTCGGCTGACCCGGTGCCCACGGCTGACCAAGTCAAGGCCTGCCAAGACGCGGTCACCAAGTACGCCGCGTGCAAGACCCAGCAAGACGCGGTCACCAGCTGCTCGAACGGCGTCGCTTGCACCAGCGACAACAAGACCGACAGCACCAAGCTCGCCAGCACCTGCGCGACGCAGATCACCGCGTACACCACGTGCGTCACCAACCTGTTGACCACCGACGCGGGCTCGACCGGCAAAGACGGCGGGTAAGTTGACCCGTTGTTGACGGTTGAATGCCGCGGCTCCCTCACGGGGGTCGCGGCATTTTCTTTTTCTTTCGCCCCCGAGTGCCCCCATGCCGCGCGAGCTGTCGACCATGACCGTGTCACGCTGGGTGTTGC
>JBGAIY010000113.1:0-19885 GCA_044225205.1 Myxococcaceae bacterium
GCGTCTTGCTGGCAGACTTCGCCGACGCACACGCCGCGCCCTTGGCAGGGAGTCTGTTCGGCGCACACGAAGCCGTCAGGGGGGTCTCGTTCGACGCACGCCCCAGAAATGCAGACGTCGGCGACGGTGCAGGTGCGCGTGGGGCCGCACGACGTGCCGTCTTCGACTGGGTTCAACACGCAGCCAACCGTCGGCCGGCATTCGCCCACCAAGCAGGGGCCCGAATTCGGGCACCGGAGCGCGGCGTGCAGGCAGCCCAGCCCAGGCGCGCACGAGTCGGCGGTGCAGACGTCGCCGTCGTCACAAGTCGGCACCGAGCCCCGACATTCGCCGTCGGCACATTGGCCGCGTTCGACGCAGTCGCGTTCGACGCTGCCGCACGGGGTACCGTTCGCGACGAGCCGGTCGTTGCAGGTGCCCGAGACGGGGTCGAAAACGCTCTCGTGGCACGCCCGGCCGGTCTGGCATTCGACGCGCACGCCTTGGCCGTGCAGCAACACCCGCGCGAGCACCGCGTCACCGCTTTGAACCAACAGCACGGCGTTCACTTCAATGGGCTGGGAGGGCGCGAAGACCAGGTGCACGGTCGTCGGGCCGGGAGTGACTTGGGCGGGTGGTTCGACGACGGTGATGACCTGCGCCGCGTCGTGTTCTCCGTCGACCCGCCAGGTGACGTCGGCATTCACCCGGCTGTCGTTGTGCAACACGACGTCGACCGAGCGGCTCGAGCCCAGGGCGACGGTACCGAAATCGACCTGCGTGCGTTCGAACCGCAGCGACGCGGCGATCTCACGCAGGCGCTCGTTCGGGCACGCGCTCAGCAGCCCAACGGCCGAGGCGACGGCGACACAGACCGCGAACTGCCTGGTCGCCATTCGGGGCACAGACCCGAAAGCGTACTCCTTCTCACCAAATCTTCCACGGGGCTTTGCCCTGTTCCCACAGGGTCTCGAGCAAGCGGCGGTCACGCAGGGTGTCCATCGGTTGCCAGAAGCCGGCGTGTTCGAACGACATCAACTGACCCTCTTGGGTGAGCTTGTTGAGAGGGTCGAGTTCCCACGGCATTTGGTCGTGGGCGATGTAGTCGATGACTTTGGGCTCGAGCACGAAGAAGCCGCCGTTGATCCACCCGGTTTCGGTTTGTGGCTTCTCCCGAAATTCGAGCACGCGGCCGTCGGCGATCTTCATTTCGCCGAAGCGCGCGGCGGGGCGCACCGCGGTGACCGTCGCGAGCTTGCCGTGCGACTTGTGGTACGCGACGAGCGCCTTGATGTCGACGTTGGCGACGCCGTCGCCGTAGGTCAACATGAAGGTCTCGTTGCCGATCCATTCTTTGAGGGCTTTGACGCGGCCACCGGTCTGGGTGTTGAGCCCGGTGTCGACCAAGTGCACTTTCCACGGGGGGAGGCGGGTCTCGCGCACTTTCTTGGTGCCGGCGGCGAGGTCGATGGTGAGGTCCGAGTGCCGCTCCATGTAGTGCAAGAAGAAGTCTTTGATGACGTCTTGCCGGTACCCGCACGCAATGACGAATTCGTTGAACCCGTGCGCCGAGTAAATGTTGAGAATGTGCCAGAGAATCGGCTGACCGCCGACTTCGACCATGGGCTTGGGCTTGACGTCGGTCACTTCAGACAACCGCGTGCCCAAACCACCAGCGAGAATGACGACTTTCATGTTCGAGTTGCTCCCAAGGTGCGCGGGCGGCCTTACCGCGGTTGACGGGTTTTGACGAAGTCGGTGAGGGTTTCGACCATGTACTGGCGCATGGGCTCGGTCATGCCCGGGTACACCCCGAGCCAAAACGCGCGGTTCATGACGACGTCGGTGTTGGTCAAGTCGCCCACCACCCGGTACGGCATGGGCGCCCCGGCGAGCTTCGCCTCTTTCACCAAGTCGGTGAGCGCGGGCTGGCGCACCAAGTTGCCGGCGAAGAGCATGCGCGTTTGAATCTTGCTGTTCTCGAGGTGCCGCACGACTTCGTCACGGGTGAAAGGCGCGTTCTCTTTGACGGTGAGAATGAAGCCGAACCAGCTCGGGTCTGACCCCGGCGTCGCCTCGGGAAAGTCGAACACGTCGGCCAACGGAGCGAGGGCTTTGCGCAAATACGACCAATTGGCCCGCCGCGCGGCGCCGAACGAGTCGAGCCGCGCCAGCTGCGCGACGCCGACCGACGCGGTGAGGTCGGTCATCTTCAAATTGTAGCCGAGGTGCCGGTACGTGTACTTGTGGTCGTACCCCTTGGGCAGGGTGCCCAACGTGTGCTCGAAGCGCTTGCCGCAGGTGTTGTCGACGCCCGACGGGCACCAACAGTCACGGCCCCAGTCACGCACCGACTCGATGATGCGACCCATGGCCGGGTCGTTGGTCAGCACCGCCCCGCCCTCGCCCGTCGTCATGTGGTGCGGAGGGTAAAACGACAGCGTGGCCAAGTGCCCGAAGGTACCGGTCTTTTTGCCGTCGTACAGCGAGCCGGCCGCGTCGCAGTTGTCTTCGATGAGCCAGAGCTTGTGGCGGTCGCAGAACGCTTTCACCGCGCCCAAGTCGAACGGGTTGCCCAAGGTGTGGGCCATGACCACCGCGCGCGTCTTCTCGCTGAACGCGGCCTCGAGCATCGAGACATCGCAGTTCCACGTGCCGGGCAGCACGTCGACGAAGACGGGCACCAAGCGGTTCTGCAACAGCGGCGCGACGGTGGTGGGAAAGCCGGCGGCCACGGTGATGACTTCGTCGCCCGGGCGCAGCCGTCGCTCACCGAGCAGCTCGCTGCACAGCGCACTGACCGCGACGAGGTTCGCGCTCGAACCCGAGTTGACGAGGTAGGCCTTGCGCAGCCCGTACCACTGGGCGAGCTCTTTCTCGAGCCGTAGGTGCCACCGCCCCGACGTGAGCCAAAATTCGAGCGACGCGTCGATGAGGTTCACCATTTCGGGCTCGCCGTACACACGGCCGGCGTACGGCACCTTCGAGGTACCGGGCACGAACGGCGCGGCCTCGGTCTTCAGGCGCGCGATCTCTTTGACGCGCTCCATGATTTCAGCGGTGAGGGCTTCGATGCGTTGGGTGCTCACAGGCGCTCCATGAATTGGTTGAGCTGGCGCTGGGTGGTCTCGACCATGTCGGCCTTGGCGTTCGCGGCCAGGTACCACTTCACCGTCCATTCGACGGCCGCGTTCAACGACAGCATCGGGCGCCACCCCAAGACCTTTTGGGCCTTGGTGGTGTCGAGCATGAGCAACGGGTTTTCGGGCGGGTTCGCCTGGCCCGAAACGTCGGCCCAGCGGCCTGAGCCCCAGTACTCAATGGTCAGTTCGATGACTTTCTTCACGGTCGCGGCGTCTTCGGCGTTCGGCCCGAAGTTGAACGCATCGGCGAAGGCCACGCGTTCACCCTTCGTGCCGACCAACAGCTTCGAGCCCAAGGTCAAATAGCCGTACAGCGGGTCGAGCACGTGCTGCCACGGGCGAACGTAGCTGGGGTTTCGCAGCGACACCGCGACGCCTTGGCCGAAAGCACGCACCGCGTCGACCACCAGGCGGTCGGCGCTCACGTCGCCGCCACCAATGCAGTTGCCGGCGCGCGCCGTGGCCAACAACACCTGGCTCGGCTCGCGGGCGAAAAACGAGTGGCGGTAGCTGGCGCACACCAATTCGGCGGCGCCCTTGCTCATCGAGTACGGGTCGTGGCCGCCCATGGGGTCGGTCTCGAGGTGCGCGTGCGCCTTCGCGCCGGCGGGCTCGTAGCACTTGTCGCTGGTGACCACGACGACCGCGCATGGCGCCTGGCGCAGCCGCACGGCTTCGAGCACGTGCGCGGTGCCGGTGACGTTGGTCGTAATGGTCTCGATGGGGTCGACGAAGCTTCGTCGCACGAGCGGCTGCGCCGCCAAGTGAAAGACGATGTCGGGGGCCGCGGCGTCGAGCACCTTCTGCACGACTTCGAGCGAACGAATGTCGCCAATGTGGTGCGACACGCGCTGGTCGAGCTGACAGAGGTCGAACAGCGACCCTTTGTCGGCGGGCAGCGCCAAGCCAGTGACTTTGGCGCCCAATTCGAGCAACCACGAAATCAACCAAGAGCCCTTGAAACCGGTGTGACCGGTGACGAGCACCCTTTTGTTCTTGAACGTCTCGGTCAACCCCGAACGAGTCAGCGGAGCAGGTGTAGGCATCGCGGCCTGGCATCTGCCACGAACCCCGACAGAACGCGAGGGGCTTTGGGCGCCCGCGTCAAAGCCCCTGAAGCAAGCGTTTCGCTTGGCTACAGGCCGGGTCATCGTCGCCCAATCGGCAGCCGACCGACAACGCCCGCTTGGCCGCCGCCAGGTCGGGGTCGGGCCCTGAAAGCAGGGCCGAGCCGTACATGACGCAAGCCCACGGGTCTTGCGCCCGCGAACACACCAGCTCGAAGGTGTGCTGGGCACAGGCCCCGTCGGTTTCGAGTGGCGAAGCGGCCGCGTTGGTACACCCCGAAGCCGAGCCGTTCACGCAAGCCCTCATGAAGAGCGCACGCACGACGTCGGCGCCGACACCTTCGGTGTGCTGGAGCGACAGGGCCGCCGAATAGCAGCTCGCCGCCACCCCGCGCTGGCACTCGACCAGGCAGTCGTGCAACCGCCCACCCTCGCACCCATGGGGGTCGAATTCGGCCGCCCCGAAGCGAGCGGGCATGGCCTCGGCGAGACACAGCCGCGTCGACTCGAGCCATGGCGGCTGGCTCTTCACGTCGGCCAGCGCGGAGGCCGCCCGCGACGCGTCGCCTCGGCGGTCGGGGTGCCGAAAGACGGCAAAGCGCGAAGCAAAGCCGTTGCCGTGCGCGACGCTCTCGGCCAAGGGCGTCTCGGTCTCGGTGGGGGCCCCGTCGAACTCGAGCTTTCGGGTGCATGGCCGGGCGTCGACGCAGGCGACCACCGACTTGACGACGTGCAGTCGGCCGTCGGTGTCGGGCCGCGGTGAGCCCGAGAAAAACGCTTCGTCGGTGACGGTGACGTCGCCCGCCGGGCGCACGGCGCCGACGAAGCCACGCACGCCGGGCACGCCCCACGGTGCGTCGCCACCGAAAGGCCGCACCGCGTCGACCGAGGGCTGGTACTCGGCCAAGACCGCGGGCAGCGCCGCTTGGGCGAACTGCAGCGCCGCGTTGTCGACGGCCGACCCGCCGTCGCCCGCGGTCGGCCCGGTGAGACAAAAATCAAGGTCGCTCTCGCCGGCTTTGACGCGGGCGTGAACGTGGGCCCCCTTCTCGGTGACTTCGGCTGGGAGCACTTCGACCCGAATGGGCGTGCCGTCGAGCCCGAACGTCGAAGTCGACCGCGTCGTCACCGGGTGGCCGGCTTTCACCACGGCCGCCTCGAAGGCCTGAGCGTCGGCCCGACCCGCCGGGTCACGCCTCGAAATGACGACCGACAACACCACGCCCCACGCCACCACCGCCCCCAGCAAGGCCAACGCGCCGGTACGGTTCACGGGTTGCTCAGCAGCAAAACAACAGCATTTTCAGACAGATACGAGACCTCGGCGGCGACCTGGCGGGGCACGAGCAACGCGGCTTGCCCCGGAGCAACGGGGTGACTCGCGCCGTGCCAGCGCACCTCGACTTCGCCCTGCACGCAGTACACCGCGCGCTCGTGGTCGACCGGGGCCAGCGGGCCCGGTTTGAGCGGAGCGATGACCTTCGCGGCGAATGGCAACTTCGATTCACCCAGGTCGTCGACGAGACGACGGGGTTGGGCCGGGTTGCCGAACACCACGGTGAAGGGGGCGACGTCTTTGGTGACAACCGAGCCCGCGCCGACGAACGCCCGTTCGCCAATGGTGATGCCCGGCAAAATGGTCGCGTTCGCGCCGATCGACGCGCCCGCGTGCACCACGGTGCGGGGCCATTGGTCGGGCCGGTGCCGGCTTCGGGGAAACGGGTCGTTCGTGAAGGTCGCGTTCGGCCCGACGAACACGTCGTCGTGCAGTTCGACGCCGTCCCACAGTTGAACGCCGTTCTTCACCGTGACCCGGTCGCCCAGCCGCACGTCGTTTTCGACGAAGACGTGGTCGCCGAGGTTGCAGCTCTCGCCGATCACCGCTTTGGGCATGACGTGGGCGAAGGCCCAAATGCGGGTGCCCGCGCCGACGGTTTTCGACTCGCACAACGCCTGCGGGTGCACGAAAAAGTCGCTCATGCCACGGCCTATACCGCGCGGCGCGAGGTCACGGCGACCTTCGTGGGCCCTCGCGATTTTCTGGCCCCTCGCCCCTTCGGAGCGCTGGACATGTGAGGCGCGGCTTGGTCTGACGCGGCCCCCATGGCTGACGTCTCTTCGGCACCCGAGCCCTTGCCACCACCCTTGGCCAATCGACGCGCTGCTCGGTTGCAAGACGCCGCGCTGCTGGTCGCGTTGGCCGTTTTCGCCGTGTTGCTCTTCGCAAGGCTCGGCCACTACGCCCTGTGGGACGACGAGGCCAACACCGCCATTTTCGCCAGCAATTTGTGGCACTTTCACGACCTCGTCGCCTGGGACGGCACCAACATCGTCGCCTTTCGTGACGGGCTCGAACTGACCGGCATCAAGAACCGCGTCTTCCCTCCGTTTCAGTACCTTTGGGCGGCGCCCTGGCTGGGGCTGCTCGGCCGCACGTCGTTCGCGGCGCGGGCGCCGTTTGCGTTGGCGGCCCTCGCGGGCTTCGCGTTGTGGGCCTACTGGCTGCGAAAAGAAAAGGCGCGCTGGCTCGTGCAGGTGCTGACCTTCATGGGCATCGTCGGCAACGTGTCGCTGTTTTTGTACTCGCGACAAAGCCGTTACTACGCGCTGACCTGGGCACTCTCGCTCGCGATCGTTTACTTGTACGTGTACCGCCGAGAATCGCACCGAAACCGGGTGCTGCTCGTCGTCACCGGCATGGTGCTCTACTCGACCCAGTACCTGGGCTACGCGGCGCTCATGGTTGGCCTCGGGCTCGACTACCTCTTCTTCGAAGTGTGGAAGAAGACCGACTCGTGGAAAGAGCGGTTCATTTTCTTGGGCAGCCAGGTCGCCTTCGTCGGGGCGCTCACGTACTTCTTCAACCCGCTCGGCCGCAAAGTCACCCCCTACGTGCCCGCCGACTGGTGGGGCGACAAGCTCAAGCTCTTTTGGTGGAACATTCGCGACCTCAACAGCTGCGAGTTCTTCTGGCCTCCCATGCTGGGGCTGGCGGTGCTGGCGTTTTTCGCGGGCCGCTTGCGCGACAAGTGGCTCATTCGCGCGGTGCTGGGTCTGGCGGTGTACGCCTTCGTCGCGAGCGTGCTCTCGCAGCAGCCCGTCGGCTGGGCGAACGTGTCTGACATTCGCTACATGGCCGGCGCCCTGCCCTTGTGCATCTTCATCGCCGTGCGCGCGCTCAGCTCGGTCGAGTTCAAGAACGTCTGGGCGCAACGCGTGGCGAGCGGCGTTGCGCTGGCCGTCGCGGCGGCCGTCTTTCTCACCACCTGGCCGCACGCCTGGTTCGCCCCCGTCGCGAAAGCGCCCAACGGCATCGAGCACCGCAGCACCCTGGTCGCGTGGCTCACCGAATTGAAAGACCCACCGCGCCAGGCGTACCGCGAGGCCGCCGACTGGCTGGCCGCCAACGCGCCGGCCGGCGCGACCGTCGTGGTTCGGCCCGAATTCGCCGTCTACCCCATGATGTTTCACGCGCCGACGCTGCAGTACATGTGGCAGTTCGACCCCGGTCGCCGAGGCGAATACCCCATGCTGCCCGAAGTGCATTTTCGCTTCATGGGCTTGCCCGACTACGTGGTCTCGTTCGGGCCCGAGGTGAACTGGTCGCGCAGCCTCGTCGGCCAGCTCGGCCAACGGGGGGTGCAGTTCGAACCCGAAGTTCGCCTCGACGTGGCCGGCGGAGACCGCACCCGGCCCGAACTGTTCTGGCGCTCGTTCACCACCACGCCGGTGGGCAACGCCGACTTCGAGGCCACCTACATCGCCAAGCGGCGGCGCTGAACTCGCGTTGGGTCGACCCGGCGCAGTTTCGCTCTTTGGGTCCAGAACTTGGCGTTGGGCGAAGTGCGCGCAAAGTGTGCACATCGCTTGAAGCCGGAGCCCCGCGCGGGTAGGTGCACCAGCGATGCTCTCGCTTGGTATTTCAGGGTTTTCGTTTGCCGATTTGTACCGCCCCGCCGGCCTCGAGCGGCTGCACGCGCGCTTTTTGGAGCAGCTGCGTTCAGCCGACGCCGAGCTCGCCACCCGCTTCGACGCCTATCAAAAAGCCGTCAACGCCGGCACCGAGCACGGGGGCCTGGCGGCTCCGGCCGAGTCAGACCTGTTGGTGCGCGTCGCCGACCACCTCTCGCGCTTCGTCAGAAAGCTCTTCGGCGTCGAAAAAGAACTCGACGCGCTCGAGCACACGCTGACCGGCGAGCTGAAACTCTTCGAATTCAAACGAGAATTCGTGACCCGTCGGGTGTTCAAGAAAGGCACCACCGACCGGCCGACGCGCGACGAGTTGCCGGCGCTCGACGCCCGAATGACGCTGCTGTTGTCTTTGGGGTTCGGCGCGAAGGCGCCTCCGTTGAACGCGGGCGGGCACGTCGCCCCCCACGCCGAAGACTTCGAACGCGAGTTGGCCGAATCGGTGCTTTTGCTGGTCAACATTGAACGGCACTTCGCGGGGCAACTCAAAGAACCCCACCCCGAATGGGCGACCCGGTTCGAAGCGTTGCGCGCCAAGCTGCTCGCGACCCCCGCGGGCGTCGACGCCTTCGGTTCGACGCTGGTGGGCGAGCCGCTGGCCCAGGTGCGCGGCCTGTTGTCGCTCGCCGACCGGTGGACGTGGGCGCGCGCCAGCTTCACTCCGCTACACGTTTCACGGTTGGAGCACCATCGCCCAGCCCAAGCCCCTCGTCTTCGACAAGCTCGTCGAGCTGAAAGTGCCCGACGCGAACATGCCCGAAGCGTACGAGGGCCCCGACCAACACCTGCGGCGACGCGACGGCTTCGCGCTCACCGACGCGCGCTTCGACGCCCGCCAGGTCATGAACGAAGTCGACTACTGCGTCATTTGCCACGAGCGCGAGAAAGACTCGTGCAGCAAGGGCATCAAAGAGCGCGACCCGGTCGCGGCGGGCCACACCTACAAGAAAAACCCGCTGGGCATACCGCTCGCCGGCTGCCCGCTCGAAGAGAACATCTCCGAAATGCACTTGCTCAAACGCAAGGGCGACTCTCTGGGCGCGCTGGCGATGATCGTCATCGCCAACCCCATGTGCCCCGGCACGGGTCACCGCATCTGCAACGACTGCATGAAGGCGTGCATCTTTCAGAAGCAAGAGCCCGTCAACATTCCCCAGATCGAGACGTCGGCGCTGACCGACGTGCTCGCGCTGCCCTACGGCTTCGAAATGTACGGGCTGCTGACCCGGTGGAACCCCCTCAACGTGAAGCGGCCGTTCGCCCTGCCCGCCAACGGCAAGAACGTCATGGTCGTCGGCGTGGGCCCGGCTGGGTACACGCTCTCGCACTACCTGCTCAACGAGGGCTTCACCGTCGTCGGCATCGACGGGCTCAAGATCGAGCACTTTCCTGACGCGCTGACCGGCAAGAACGGCCACGCGCTCGAGCCCATTCGAAATTGGAAAGAATTCGCCGTCGCCACCGACGAGCGAATTCTCGAAGGGTTTGGCGGCGTTTCTGAATACGGCATCACCGTTCGGTGGGACAAAACGTTTCTCACGCTCATTCACCTGACCCTGGCGCGCCGAGAAAACTTCAAGCTGTACGGCGGCATTCGCTTCGGCGGCACGCTCACCATCGACGACGCGTGGCAGTTGGGCTTCGACCACATCGCCATTGCCGCGGGGGCGGGCAAGCCGACGATCGTGCCCATGAAGAACAACCTCATTCGCGGCATTCGCGCGGCGAGCGACTTCTTGATGGCGTTGCAGCTGACGGGCGCGTTCAAGCGCGACTCGCTCGCGAACCTGCAGGTGCGGCTGCCGGCCGTGGTCATCGGCGGAGGCCTCACCGGCGTCGACACCGCCACCGAGCTGTTCGCCTACTACCCGGGCCAAGTCGAAAAGACGCTCTCGCGGCACGAGCGGCTGCTCGCGAGCATGAGCGAAGAGACCATTTTTTCTCGGCTCGACGCCGAAGAACAGGCCACCTACCGCGAATTTCTTGAACACGGCCGCGCGGTACGGGCCGAGCGCGAACGGGCGAAGAAAGCCGGCGAAGCACCCGACTTCGTGAAGCTCGTGCGGGCCTGGGGCGGCGTGTCGCTGTGCTACCGGCGCAGCTTGACCGAGTCTCCGGCGTACCGGCTCAACCACGAAGAAGTGGCCAAGGCGCTCGAAGAAGGCATTCGCTTCATCGAACGGGTGTCACCGGTCGAAGCGGTGCCCGACCAGTACGGCGCGGTCAAAGCCATGAAGTTCGAGCGCATGACGCTGCTCGACGGCAAACTCAAAGGCACGGGCCAGTTCTACGAAATGCCGGCGCGCACGGTGTGCGTCGCGGCGGGCACGTCACCCAACGTGACCTACGAGCGCGAGTTTCCCAACACGTTTGCGCTCGACGACGACAAGTCGTTCTTTCGCAACTACGAATGGCGCGACGGGGTGCTCACCGAAGCCGAGCCTCACGAAGACATTGGCCGTGACGTGGCGTTCTTCACGTCGTACCAAAAAGACGGCAAGTTCATCACCTTCTACGGAGACAACCACCCGACGTACGCCGGCAACGTGGTGAAGGCCATGGCCAGTGCGAAAGACGGGTACGTGCACGTGGCCAAGCTGTTCGCCAAAGAAACGGCGGCCGCGTCGAAAGCCGACCAGCCCCAGCGCGACGCCGCCCAAGCCGCGTTCTTCGCCCGGCTCGACTCAGCCTTCTTGGCGACGGTCGAAGCGGTCAACCGGCTGACCCCGACCATTGTCGAAGTGGTGGTGCGGGCGCCGTACGCCGCGCAGCACTTCGAGCCCGGCCAGTTCTACCGGCTGCAGAACTTCGAGCGGCAAGCGCCGGTCGTCGACGGCACCAAGTTGACCATGGAGGGCCTGGCCCTCACCGGCGCCTGGGTCGACAAAGAAAAGGGGCTCATGGGCACCATCGTGCTCGAAATGGGCACTTCGTCGCGGCTGTGCGCCATGCTCAAGCAAGGTGAGCGCGTGGTGTTGATGGGGCCCACCGGCACGCCGACGCACATCGCCAAGAATGAGACCGTCTTGCTGGCCGGCGGCGGCTTGGGCAACGCGGTGCTCTTTTCAATTGGGCAGGCGCTGCGGGTAGCGGGCTGCAAGGTGCTCTACTTCGCCGGGTACAAGAAGAAAGAAGACTCGTACAAGTTCGACGAGCTCGAGCGCGCGGCCGACCAAGTCGTCTGGGCCGTTGACTCGGGAGAACAGATTCAGCCCCGCCGCCCCCAAGACCTGACCTACCGCGGCAACATCGTTCAGGCGATGCTCGCCTACGCGAAGGGCGAGCTCGGCCAGGCGCTGTTCAGCCTCAAGTCGGTCGACCGGCTCATCGCCATTGGCTCAGACCGAATGATGAACGCGGTCAAAGACGCTCGCCACGGCGTGCTCGCACCGTTGCTCAAGCCCGAACACTGCGCCATCGGCAGCATCAACTCGCCCATGCAGTGCATGATGAAAGAAATTTGCGCCCAGTGCCTGCAGCGGCACGTCGACCCGCGCACCGGCAAAGAGTCGTTCGTCTTTTCGTGCTTCAACCAAGACCAAGACCTCGACCTGGTCGACTTCGGGCAGCTCAACATGCGGCTCAAGGCGAACAGCGTGCTCGAGAAGCAGTCAGACCTCTACCTCGGCACCCTGCTCAAGCAGAACCCGGGGCTCAAGCGCATTTGAAGGCTCATTCGAGCGGCGCGCCCGCTCGTCGCGGCTTGCGGCCCACGGCGATGACGTTGGTCGCCGGCCAGGGCAGCGGCGCGCCCGCGTCGTCGCGCAGGCGCACCGTGCCTTCGTAGCGGTTCTTCACGATCCACTCGTTGACGGTGGTGGTGACGTGCAACGGCTCGAAGCCGGTACGCCGGAGCGCGTCGACCCAACCGCCCTCGGTGAGCGGGCCGAATTCTTCGTGCACTTCGATGTGCCAGTTTTTCAAATAGTCTTTTTTGCAGATGAATTCGTTCGCGTCGTGCGCGCTGAGCCGCACTTCGAACCCGTCGGCCGACACCCGCTCGAACGCGACGCCCTGGCCGCGTTTGAACTCCTTGGCGAACCGTTCGAACGTCTCTTTCGTGGCCGCGTTCAAGAACGTCACCCGCCAGCGGGCCGGTTCGGGGCTCACGCCGTCGCGAATGAGCCCATGGCCGCCCGGCGCGAGCGAATCGCACGCGTTCTTGAGCGCCCGGTCGATCTGGGTGACGTCGTAGCCGGTGTACGAATGCACCTCGTGCATTACCGAAGAAAAGACGACCGTCGTGGCACTGCCTTCGGGCACGTGCCGCTCAATGACGTTGCCCGACACGAATGAAACGTCTTCGGTGGCGTAGGTGTTTTCGTCACACAGGCGCAAGAACTCACGCGACAGGTCGACCCCCACGAACCGCGACTGGGGAAAGAGCTTCGACAATTCGACGAGCAACTTGCCCGTGCCGCAGCCTTGGTCGATGACGCAGCCGGGTTTGACCCAGCGAACCAAGTCGTCGAGCTTCTGGCGCAACGAGGCGTCCATCTGCGCGCCGTAGCTCGAAAAATCGCGCTGGTGGCCCAGCTCGCCGTCATCGGTGAGCAGCGTTTCTTGAAACAGCGCTTTGAGCCGAGTCACGAAGCCAGGCTGCGAAAAGACCGCCTTGGTTTCGGGCGACGCCTCGTCTTGCCAAGGGCGCCCTTCGACCACGCGCTGCACCAATTCATGCGGGGTGAGGCCTTTGACTTCGGGGCTCACGACGGTGAAACCACGGGCGGCGAACAGGGCCTCGACGTCGCGGTTCGCCGACAGCACCTGGGTGCCGGCGGGCTCGAGCGTGAGGTGCGCCTGTTCGTGAACACCGCGAACGACGTGCTCGACCCAGTGCTCGCTCTCGGCGATGTCGTTGAGCCGAACCAGTTCGAACGGCTTGCCGGTGCGCTCCAGTGCCGGCCGAATGAGCGCCTCTCGGGTCGCCACGTCGAGCGGGTTGCGCCGAGTGCCAGCGTGGTCGGCGCTCGTCACCACGCACACCAGGCGGTCGACCGAGGTCGACTTGAGCGATTCGAGCCACGCCGCCTGGGCACGGGTCACCGCATGAAAACGACCAATGACGAGGGCGATCATTCGACCAGTCTCGCACTCCTTGAGGCCAGCGCAACCGTTCGCGCGACCGAACATGCGCACTTCATTCGGTCTCGACAGCGAAGCGAGGTCGGCTCAACTGAACTTGAGGGAAGACTCGGTCAGGCCCGAGCGCCGGCATGGGCCCGCGAGGGCCGAAGCACACGGGCGCCGAGGCGGGGCCGTTCAAACTGAATGGAGTCGGTTTTTCGAGGGTGGCGCTCGCACGAACGCCGCGCCGGCAGCGCGCTCACGCGCCATGGGGCAACGCCCCGCCTTCGCGCAGCGCTGCTTTGTCGGCTTCGGTCAGCGTGTTGGGCAGCCGGTCGAACGCGGCCAAGTGCAAATACAGCCGGGTGCCGCCCACCACGAGAAACGGGTACGTCAGCGGCACGTGCGAAATGGCCCAGCCCACGGCACCGAAGCCGAGCGCGGTCGAAGGCATGGTGAGCACCGACCACAGCCGCACCCGACGGCGAACCGAGTGCCGTGCGAACGACCGCGACAGCCCCGACAGCGCCACGAACAGCCAGGTCCACGCGAGTGACAGTGGTACCGAGACGACCGCCGCGACGCCGGTCGCCGACAACAGCCACAGCGGCACCGAGACCAGCAAGTACAAGAACAACCGCCACGGGATGCCGGCGAATTCTCGAGCCATGCCCCCGAAGATGCGCGCCGGTGTGAGGGGCAACGACACGTCGCGCCCGAGCATCACCGATTCGGTCTTTTCGCTCAGCACATCGTAAAACGTGTCGCACAGCGCGCTGCCCACCAACAACGTCGTGACGATGCTGCCCAACACCACCATGGCCTTGGCGCCGACCATGAGCAGGCGACCGATGAACGAATACCAGTGCCCCGCCTCGGGGCCGAGTGCGTCGACCGCCAAGCCGGCCAAGTGAAACCCCCCGACGAGCAACGCACCAAAAAGCGCCGCCTGAACCACCATCGGGGTCAGCGACCACCACCACAACGTTCGGTGTTTGAAGACCCAAGAAATGCCACCGAAGGCGAACCGCGCGCCCCAGAAGAACCGCGTACCGAAAAAGCCCCCACCAATGTCTCGCATGACCGGCATGGGTCAGCGTTTGACGAAGCGAAACACGGTCGCCGGCTTCGACGCGGTGATGCGCTTGCCCGGCGCCTGTTCGATCACGCCGTCTTCGACCAGCCGGTTGAACTTGCGTCGAAAATTGCCGGGGTCCATCGGTTTGTTCAGCACCATGGCGTAGACGTGCCGCAGCTCGGGTATCGTGAAGGTCAGCGGCACCAAGTCGAACGCAATGTTGGTCGACTCGAGGCCCGTGCGAACGCGTTCGAGCGCGACCTTGGCGATTTCTGAATGGTCGAAAGCCAAGTCGAGCGACGGCAGCGACTCCACCGAAAACCAGTCGACGTCTGAGACGTCGCCGCCCGCTTTGACGAACGGCGCGAGGTCGGGCCGCACGAGCGCAACGTAGGCGACCGAAACGACGCGCATGCGCGGGTCACGCCCGGCCCGGCCGAAAGCGGCCAGCTGTTCCAAATAGACTCGCTCGGGGTCGAGGCCGGTTTCTTCTTGCAGCTCGCGCCGCGCCGCGGCTTCGAGGTCTTCACCCTGCTCGGTCGGCGACTCGCCCACTCGCAGAAACCCGCCTGGCAAACACCACGAGCCCTTGAACGGGTGCTCTTTTCGCCGAACCAGCAGCACCCGAAGCTGCGCGTCGATGATGGTGAAAATCACCAAGTCGACCGCGACCGACGGCCGTGGGTAGTCTTTGGGCCGGTAGCTCGCGAGAAACGCTTTTTCTTCGGCGCTTCGGCTCATGCGGGGCTCACACCGACTTGCGCGACGTGGTCTTTTTGGCCGCTGGCTTCTTCTTCGCCGAGGCGGCCTTGGCCGCTGCCTTCACCGGCGCCTTCACGGCCTTGGCTTTCGCCGCCGGGGCCGCCTTGGCTTTCGGTGCCCGCGGCGCTTTCGCCGCCGGAGCCTCGGCCGCCTCGACCGCCGCGGCGGGGGCCTTGGCCTTGTTCTTGGGGGCCTTCTTGGCGACGAGCTTCTTGCCCTGCTTGGCCGCGCGCGCCGCCGCCTTGGCTTGCCCCTCGGGCGACGCCATGTATTCGCGACGCTCGGCCATCAGCTCGGCCGCGCGCTCTGGGGTCAGGTCGCCCGGTTCATCGCCACGGCGCAGCGAAGCGTTCGTCTCGCCGTCGGTGATGTAGAAGCCAAATCGCCCTTCTTTTAGCACCATTTCTTTGCCCGACACGGGGTCGAGGCCGAACCGCGCCAACGGCTCTTTGGGGGCCCCGCGGCCACGAAACTGCTTCGGCTGGGCAAACACGGCCAAGGCTTCGTCGAGGGTGATCGTGAGCAACTTCGACTCGGCTTCACCGCCCAAGTTGCGGCTCTCTTTGCCTTTGGTCAGGTACGGCCCGTAACGGCCGTTTTGGGCCGTCACGACTTCACCGTCGGGTGCGACGCCGAGCTGCCGCGGCAAGCTGAGCAGCTCCAGGGCCTGCTCGAGCGTCACCGTCTCGGGCTTCATGGTCTTGAAGAGCGACTGGGTCTTGGGCTTGTCTTCGGGTGCCAGTTCGGCGCTCTTCTTGCCTTTGGCCTTGGGCTCGCGCTTGGGCAGCTCGCCGAGCTGCACGTAGGGCCCGAACCGACCCGACTTCACGTACACGTTCTTGCCGCTCACGGGGTCGACCCCAATCGGCGTGTCGCCTTTGGGAGCCGCGAGCAGCATGAGCGCCTTCTCGACGGTCATTTCGTCGGGGGCGAGCGACTCCGGCACCGACACCATGTCGTTGCCCCGGCGCAGGTACGGCCCGAACTTGCCCGGCTTGACCACCAGGTCGACGCCGTCGGGGTCTTTGCCGATGTAGATCGAGTTGATTTCGGCGGGGTCGATGTTCTTGATGTTCTCGTCGACCTGCTGCTTGAGGCCCTGGTGCTTCTTCGTGCCGAAGTAAAATTCCTTCAGGTACGGCACCTTCTCGCGCTCGTTCGCCGCAATGGCGTCGAGGGCCTCCTCCATTTCGGCGGTGAACGCGAGGTCGATGAGGTCGCCGAAGTGCGTCTTCATCAAGTTGACGACCGCGAACGCCGTCCAATTGGGAATGAGGGCCGACCCCCGCTTCCACACGTAGCGGGCTTGCAGGGTGCCCATGATGCTCGCGTAGGTCGACGGCCGGCCAATGCCGAGCTCTTCGAGCTTCTTTACCAACGACGCCTCGGTGTAGCGCGCCGGCGGAGAAGTGGTGTGCCCCTTCGCTTCGAGTACCGAGACGGCGACTTGCTCACCCTCGGTGAGGGCCGGCAACGGCGACTCTTGGTCGTCGAGCGCCGCCGCGGGGTCGTCGCTGCCTTCGACGTACGCCCGCAAATACCCAGGAAACACGATGGTGCGACCCGACGCCGAGAACTCGACCTTTTCGTGACCGGTGTCGACCTGGAGCTTCACGCTCAGCGACTCGCCGACCGCGTCTTCCATTTGGCTGGCGATCGTTCGTTTCCAAATGAGGTCGTAGAGCTTGAGCTGCGCGCCGCCGAGCTCGCCTTCGAGTTCTTTGGGCGTGCGAAACACTTCACCCGCGGGCCGAATGGCTTCGTGGGCTTCTTGCGCGTTCTTCGACTTCTTCGCGTAAGTGCGCGGTTGGGCGGGCAGGTAGTCGGCCCCGTACAACTCTTTGACTTGCGCCCGGGCGGCGTTCAGCGCCGTCTCCGACAAGTTCGTCGAGTCGGTGCGCATGTAGGTGATGTAGCCCTGCTCGTACAACCCTTGAGCCAAGCGCATGACCTGCTGCGCACTCATGTTGAGCTTGCGGCCGGCTTCTTGCTGCATGGTCGACGTTTGAAACGGTGCCTTGGGAGAGCTGCGCGACGGCCGCTTCTCGAGCGACTTCACGATGAACGACTTGCCTTCGAGCCGAGCCTGCAAGGCGCGCGCGGCCGCTTCGTCGACCCACTTCACCGCCGGGCTGACCGCACCGGCGTCATCGAAGTCTTTGCCGGTGGCGACCCGCACGCCGTCGATCGAGAACAACGTCGATTCGAACGCCGGGTTGGTGGGGTGCTTGGCCGCCAGGTCCCAGTAGCTGGCCGAGCGAAACTTCATGCGCTCGAGCTCACGTTCGACGACGAGGCGAATCGACGGTGACTGCACGCGCCCGGCCGACAGGTTGCGGTTGACCTTTTGCCAGAGCACCGGCGACACCGTGTAGCCGTACAACCGGTCGAGCGTGCGCCGGGCCTCTTGGGCGTCGACCAAGCTCGTGTCGATGGCTCGCGAGTTGCCAACCGCTTCTTGAATCGCCCGCTTGGTGATTTCGTGAAACACCATGCGCTTGGTGGGCACCTTGGGCTTGAGCTGCTCGCGCAAGTGCCAGGCAATGGCTTCGCCTTCGCGGTCTTCGTCGGTGGCGAGGTACAGTTCTGACGCGTTCTTCAAGGCGTCTTTGAGGTCTTTGATGACGTCTTTCTTCGTGACCTCGTAGGTCAACTTGAAGTCGTTCTCGACGTCGACACACAGCGGGCTCGACGGCAGGTCGACCACGTGGCCGACCGACGCCATCACCTTGTACTCAGAGCCTAGAAACTTCTCGATGGTCTTCGCCTTGGCAGGCGACTCCACGATCACGAGCGACTTCGATGCCATGCGCTCGTCGTTAGGACGATGGGGCTCACCAGGTCAAGAAAGAGTACGCAGCCCCCTGCACGATTCAGCGGCGCGCCCGCCGACGAATGAACAGCAAGATCAACGACGAAAGCGCGAATTCTGAGCCGAACGCGCTCGTGCAGCCCGCCGCTTTCAGCTTCTCGACCGCCAGGTGTGGCGCCAACACTTCGGGTACGCACATGCCGTACCCCTGGTCTGAACGCGTACATGAGAAGTTCGCCGCGCAGTCGGCGGTTTCAGAACACCGCTGCCGACAGCGGGGTTCGGTCTCGAGCCGGTACCCGCCGCAGGTGTTTTCGGGGCCACCGCACGACGTCACGCCGGGCGTGCACGCCTCGCCCACCTTGGCCACCGGCAACACGTGGTACTGGCATTGGCCAGTGACGCAATCGAACCCGGTCGGGCACGGCGTACTTTCGCTGCAAGCTTGCGAGCAATACGGCCAGACGTGCTGTTCGCTGGTGCTGCACAAGCGCGACTGGCAGTGGGCCTCGTACCCGCACGAGTCGCCGAAGGCGCGACAGTCGGGGTCGGCCGTCGCGCAGGCCGCGTGCGAGCACACGCCGTCGGCCACGCAACTCGCCGTGCAGTCAGGGTCGGGAGACTGCGGTCCGCACCCGGCGTTGCAGGTGCCGTCGTCGACGCAGGCACAGTCGGGGTCGGGCGTCGTGCACGAGGCGCTCGAATTGCAGCGGTGGTCGGCGTCGCACGAGGGGGTCTCGAGCTCCGTCATCCACGCGTTGATGGTGGGGGCGTAGGCGTCGACCCGGGTGTCGGTGTTCTGCCCGCAGTTGCCAGAATGAAAGCTGTGAATGCCGATCACCCGCTCGACGCCGTCGGCAAACGTGAAGAACGTCGGCCCGCCCGAGTCGCCGCTGCAGGTGCCGGTCGAACCCAAGCCCGCGACTTGCCCGAACTCAATTCGCAACGGGTTGATGGCGTTGAGCACCGTCGTGCCCATGCGTTTGAGGCCCGAGTCGTTGGCCAACGTGTCGGTGATGCCGTACCCCACCACCCTCACGTTCTTGCCGGCCAAGTCTTGCGACAAGGGAGACCGGTTCCACGCTTTGGGGGGCACCGGGGGCTCGTCGGCCAACACCACGATCGCGAAGTCGTCGGTCAGCTTGTCTTCGTTGAACGACGGGTTGGGCCGAACCGACTGCGCGTCGAAGTAGCCGGCGTCGGCGGCGTCCATGTTCACGGCCATGGTCGCCGAAACCAAGGGCGGGTTGCCATTTTCGGGTACCACACAGTGCGCCGCCGTCAGCAGCGTGCGGTGCGAAATCAGGGTCGACGAACAAATGAAGTCTCCGTCGGGGTACTGAATGAGCAACGCGAAGACGTTGGGGTCGTTGTAGCTGGTACGCCCCCCGACGATGCCGTCGCGGCGCACCGCGACCCGAGCCCGGTCGGCCTTTGAGCGCGTGTCAACCCCGGGGCCACACGACGCGAATGACGCAACGACGACGACGCAGGTGAACAGCAGCTTCGACTTCATGAATGACGCCCTTTGAAACGGTCGGTGGCGAGAATCAACTCGTGAACGTTGCCCGGCTCGTGAGCCGAATGGCCGGCATCGTCGACGATGCGCAGGTCGGCTTCGGGCCACGCTCGGTGCAGCGCCCACGCCGACTCCAGTGGGCACACCACGTCGTACCGCCCTTGCACGATCACCGCCGGTATGCGGCGAATCGGGTCGATGTTGTCGAGCAACGCCTTCTTGCCGTCGAGCCAGCCGTGGTTGACGAAATAATGACATTCGATGCGCGCGAACGCCGTCGCGAACACCTCGTCGCCGGTCTTGGCGATGTAGCCCTCGTTGGCCAACAGGTGGCTCGTGCGGCCTTCCCACAAGCTCCAGGCTTTGGCCGCTTCGGTGCGCACCGCCGCGTCGTCGCTCGTGAGCCGCTTGAAATACGCCCGCACGAAGTCATGGCGCTCGGCCGGCGGTATGGGCGCCACGTACTGTTCCCACGCGTCGGGAAACAGG
>JBGAIY010000697.1:0-2466 GCA_044225205.1 Myxococcaceae bacterium
CTACGTGACCCCCGGCCACCAATGGCCGCTCGGCGTGACCATGGCCATCGAACGCCGAGCCGAACTTCTCGCATGGGCCCGCGACGCCCGGGCGTTCATTCTCGAAGACGACTACGACAGCGAATACCGCTACGAGGGGCGGCCCGTACCCGCGCTCAAGAGCCTCGACGTCGACGACCGCGTCATTCACGTCGGAGCTTTCAGCAAGACGCTGCTGCCCTCGGTTCGGCTGGCGTACGTGGTCTTGCCGCAGCGCCTCGTCGAACCCTTCGTCATGGCCAAGACCTTGGTCGACCGACACACGCCGCTGTTGCTGCAAGACGCGCTCGCCGCGTTCATCGACTTGGGTCACTTCGGCCGGCACGTGCGGCGCATGCGCGTGGTGTACGACGAGCGACGCCGCGCGTTGACCGACGCGCTCGCCCACGAATTCGCCGGTACCTCGTTGGTCGAGCCGTTCGGCTCGAAGGCGGGGCTGGGGTTCGCCGTGAAGACGCCGCGTCACGACGACCGCGCGCTCACCGCCAAGCTCGCAAGCCTCGGCCTTGAAGCCATGCCGCTCTCCGAGCACTCGATGCTCGCACCTCGAAAGCGGGTCAATGGGCTGTTGCTCGGGTTCGCGCCGTATGGCCCGGCGCGGCTGCGGCAGGCGGTGCAGACCATGGCGGGCGCGCTGCGGCGGTAAACCCCAGGGGCCGGTGCGACTTGCCGCCCCGCCGAGGCGTCATGGGGAGCGACTGCTGCCCCCACCGGAGCCCATTCATGACTCAATCACCGCCGTCGATTTCACGAAGGGCTGGCCGTCGGCTACCCTGCCCCCCTCACCTCACCCCATCGCCGGAGAGCGCCATGAAATCACCTTCACTGTGGCTGAGCGTCTTGTGTCTTTCGGCGAGCTCAGCGTGGGCCGCCAACACGCTCAAAGTGGGCCCGACCCAAACCTACAAAGCCCCGTGCGCGGCGATCGCCGCCGCGGCCGCCGGTGACACCATCGAAATCGACTCGTCGGTCACCTACACCGGCGACGTGTGTGCGTGGTCAACGAACGGGCTCACGCTGCGCGGCGTGGGCGAAGGCCGCGCCAAGCTCGACGCGAATGGCAAGTACTCCCAAGGCAAGGGCACCTGGGTCATCGGCGGCAATGACACCACCGTCGAAAACATTGAGTTCACCGGCGCCGCGGTGCCCGACCACAACGGCGCGGGCATTCGGGCCGACGGCTCGAACCTCACCATTCGCAACTGTTCGTTTCACGACAACGAGAACGGCATCTTGGGCGGCAGCGGCGAGCTGCTCATCGAATATTCGGAGTTCGCTCACAACGGCAACTGCATCGACCCGAGCGGCTGCGCGCACAACATGTACGTCAGCGGCACGAAGTTCACGCTGCGCTACAGCCATTCGCACGGCGCGCAAGAAGGCCACGAAGTGAAGTCGCGCGCGAAGACGAACTACATTCTCTACAACCGAATCGGCGACGAAGCCGACGGCACCTCGAGCTACGAAATCGACCTCCCCAACGGCGGCACGTCGGTCATTCTCGGCAACCTCATCGAAAAAGGCGTCAACGCGCAAAACCCGTCGTTCATCGCCTACGGCGAAGAGGGCCTGAGCAACCCCGGCAAAGACCTGTACGTGGTGAACAACACGTTCGTGAACCACAAGGGCAGCGGCACCTTCGTCAGCATCGGCTCGGGGTCGGCCGCGGCGGCGGTCGTCAAGAACAACATTTTTTCGGGCGGCGGCACACCGGTGAACCAGGGCAGCGCGGTGACCGGCGGCAACTTCACGGGCAACCCGCTCTTGGTGAATGAGGCGGCGTACGACTACCACCTCACCCCGACGTCTCCGTGTGTGAACGCCGGCGTCGCCGTCGCTGACACCAGCGACGGGTTCACGCTGATACCCACGCAACAGTATGTGCACCCAGCCCAAACCCAGCCCCGCACGTCGGTCGGTGTCATCGACATTGGTGCCTATGAGTTCGGCACGCAGACACCGCCCGCTGACGCTGGTTCAGGCGGGGGCACCGGCGGTGGGAGTGGTTCAGGCGGTGGGAGTGGTTCAGGCGGTGGGAGTGGTTCAGGCGGCGGGAGTGGTTCAGGCGGTGGGAGCGGTTCAGGCGGCGGGAGCGGCTCGGGCGGGGGGCGCGGCTCGGGGGGTGGGAACGGTACAGGCGGCGGGGCCGGGGGCGGTGGGGGCTCCACGTCGGGCAGTGACTCTGGCCTTGGCCCAGACGGGGGCGTGGTCACGAACCCGCCGCCCAATGGCTGCGGCTGCACGTCGGGCGGTGACTCACTCGCCTGGCTGGCCCTGGTGCTCGCCGGCCTGGCGTTTACTGCTCATCGCCGCCGCACCTCAACGCGGCTTCTTGGCGCGCCGGGCGTCGACCGCCGGTGACGCGCGTTCACCGCGCAACCACGCCACGAAGGCATCGGCGTACTGGCCGCGGAGGTTCGAATGAAC
>JBGAIY010000698.1:0-2462 GCA_044225205.1 Myxococcaceae bacterium
AGCAATTGGTCGGTGAAGTACCGTTTCTGACCCGCATGTTGGCGCCGTTGCCTCGCTTGGCATGAGGTGGCAGAAGGCGAGCGACATGAGCGCGACGGCGAATGCGACGGTGAAGGCGGAACAGGTGTGGCTCGACGGCAAGCTGGTGCCTTGGGAACAGGCCAACGTGCACGTCATGACCCACGCGTTGCACTACGGGCTCGGGGTGTTCGAGGGCATTCGCGCCTACAAGACGAAAGACGGGCGCTTGGCGATTTTTCGGCTCAAAGAGCACATTCGCCGCTTTCTCGATTCGGCTCACATCATCATGATGAAGATGCCGTACACCGAGCAGCAGCTGATGGACGCTTGCGTCGACGTGCTCCGCGCCCAAGCCGACAAGTTTCCCAACGGGGCGTATTTGCGGCCGATCGCCTTCATGGGTGACGGCGCCATGGGTTTGGGGGCCATCAACCCGACCCGGGTGGCCATTTGCCCTTGGGAATGGGGGTCGTACCTCGGCGACAAAGGCCTCAAAGACGGCATTCGCGCCAAGGTGTCGAGCTTCACCCGCATGCACGTCAACGTGAACATGGTGCGCGGCAAAATCAGCGGCCAGTACGTCAACTCGATTTTGGCGAAGCGCGAGGCGGTGCTCGCCGGCTACGACGAAGCCATTTTGCTCGACATTTCAGGCTTCGTGGCCGAGGCGTCGGGTGAAAACGTCTTCTGCGTCGGGCGGCACGGGGCGGTGCGAACGCCGTCGTTGTCGTCTCCCATTTTACGGGGCATCACCCGCGACACCGTCATCGAGCTGCTCAAGGGCATGGGCCGCGAAGTGCAAGAAGTCAGCTTTACCCGCGACGCGCTCTACATTGCCGGCGAGGTGTTTTTCACCGGTACCGCGGCCGAAGTGACGCCGGTGCGCGAGGTCGACAACCGCCAAGTGGGCGACGGCACGCCGGGCGAAATCACCAAGGCGATTCAAGAAATGTATTTTCGCGTCGTGCGGGGGCACGAGCCGAAATACGCCAATTGGCTCACGTACGTGTAGGCTCGCAGGCCCATGGCCCAACGCCGTACCGACCGGTCGCAACGCATTCAAACCGCAGACCTCGTCGCCGACGACGACTTCGTGCCGACCGGAGAAGCCGCGCCCGGTCGCTCGTCAGTGCGCAACCCGTACAAGCTCGAAAACCCGTCGATTCTCGACATCGCTCCCTTGACCGCGAAGTCGCTGAAAGAGACGGGCCTCAAAATGGGCCTGCTCGCCGACATCACGCTCAAGTACCTCTATTATTCGGGCACCGCGACCGGCGCGCAGCTGTCTGACACGCTCAAGTTGCCGTGGTCGAACGTCGTCGAGCACGTCGTCGACTTCGTGGCGACCGAGAAGCTGGTCGACCTGCGGGGCGGCAAGGGCTTTGGGCGCATGTCGGTCGACTTCACGTTGACCGCGAAAGGCCGCGAGCACGCGCGCGACGCGCTCGAGCGCACCACGTACGTCGGGCCGGCGCCGGTGCCGATCGAGCAGTACAACGCCCTCATTCAGAACCAGACGCGCGAGCTGCCCGTCATTTCGAGAAAGACGCTCGAATTGGCACTCTCGCACCTGGTGGTGCGCGGTTCGGTCGTCGACAAGCTGGGGCCCGCGGTGAATTCGGGCGGCTCGCTGTTTTTGTACGGGCCTCCGGGCAACGGCAAAACGTCGCTCGCCGAGTCGATCAGCCACATGTTCGGCGGGGAGGCCTACATCCCCTACGCCATTGAAATCGACGGGCAGATCGTCAAGGTCTTCGACGAGCTGGTGCACCACGAAGTGCCGATCGAGTCGGGTCGGGGCGACGCGCGCCGTTCGGTCGACCTCGACCAGCGCTGGCAAATTTGTCGGCGGCCGTCGGTGATCGTCGGCGGAGAACTGACGCTCGAGACGCTCGACCTCATTTATTCAGAGACCGCGCGGTTCTACGAAGCCCCGTTTCAGGTCAAAGCGAACGGCGGCATGCTGCTCATCGACGACTTCGGGCGCCAAAAGGTGCACCCGACCGACCTCCTCAACCGGTGGATCGTGCCGCTCGAAAAGCGGGTCGATTTTCTCACCCTGCACACCGGCAAGAAGTTCGAAATACCGTTCGACCAACTCATTGTCTTTTCGACCAACCTCGACCCCAAAGAATTGGTCGACGAAGCGTTCTTGCGGCGCATCAAATACAAAATCGAGGTCGGCAACCCCGACGAGCGGCAGTACCGCGACATCTTTCGACGGGTGTGCGAGGCGTCGGGCATACCGTACGTCGAGCAAGCCGTGAGCTACCTCATCGAGAGCACCTACAAGCCGCGCCAGCTCGAAATGCGCGCCTGCCACCCGCGCGACCTGGTGCAGTTGGTGAAAGACAACGCCCGGTACCGCGGCATCGCCCCCTCGCTCTCGCGCGACCTGCTCGACCAGGCCGTCGCGGTCTTTTTGGTCGACGTGTGACGTG
>JBGAIY010000114.1:0-22818 GCA_044225205.1 Myxococcaceae bacterium
CGCGTCTCATCAGTGGCACACCACGTGGTAGCTGACCGTCATCGTTCTGCCCGGCTCGGGCAAGTACGTCGGCTGAAAGACGACCGAATTCGAGAGCGGGTCATACGACCACACGGTCGCTCCGTTCGAGGTGTCGACTTGCGGCAACGACACGCCGTCGACGGTCACCACGATGGCCGGCGGGGCGACCGCGAGGTCAGGCGTGGCATTCAAGAAGAAATTCGTGCGGTACCCGAACGCCTTCTTGCCGACGTTCTCGAGCGCCTTGCTCCAGTCGGCGCTGCAAATTTCTTCTTTGATGCCACCGGTCGACGCCACCATGAACGTGTGCTTGCCGTCGTCTCCGGTCGAGGCCGAGTCGTCGTACTTGCACTCACCCGCGGGAGCCGACGCCAGAAACGGGCCGATCACGTTGTACGTCAACAGGCTCGGCTTCTGCGCGCCCTTGATGTTCTGCAGCTGCGTCAAATAGTACGGGGGCAAGTGCGGCGCGTTGTCGGTCGCGTCGGTCACGCAGACGACGGCCAGCACCGCGTCGTCGCGCAAGAAACCGCCGTTGGCCGCGACGTCGTTCACCAGCGGCGCCGTCAGCGCGCGGGTCGCGGGCTCCATGCACGACTCCACACCGCTGCCCGCCGTGCCGACGTTCACAAAGCTTGAAAATTCGGCCTTCAAGTTCGGAGTGTCGGGCGTGATCACCCGATTCACAATGGGGGCGATTGAACCCGTGTTGGGTGGCCCTGACCGAAAATACCCGTCGTAGGTCGACGTGAAGTCGGTCGTCACCAAGCCAATGCGAAAGTCGACCTGGTTCGTCGTCGCGTACGAAATGAACGACGCGAGGTTGTCTCCCAACGAACGCTGCTTGTCGGCCATTGAACAGGAGTCGTCGACCACGAGCAGAATGTCGGCCTTCGGCCGCAGCTCTTGCTGAAACACGTCGGTGTTGAAGCCCGACGCGTCGCCCACGCCCCGCAGGGTAATGACGTAGTCGATCGGCTGACCCGACTGCACCACCTTGACCAAGAAGCCGCCCGTGTCGGCCCCCAGGTCGAGCGGGCGGTATTTCAATTGAAACGACTTGGGGGCGTCGTTCTGGTCGAGCGAGCCCGTCAGGCCGCTCGTGTTCACGGCGATGAACTCGGGGCAG
The DNA here is from genome assembly GCA_044225205.1 of Myxococcaceae bacterium. Taxonomy (GTDB): domain Bacteria; phylum Myxococcota; class Myxococcia; order Myxococcales; family Myxococcaceae; genus JAEUJT01. The sequence continues at coordinate 1,151 of JBGAIY010000114.1, forward strand.
TCGGCCGGGCCGGGGCACCCGGGCGCGCCTCCTGGCACACCCGCGGGCATCACCATGGTCGCGCTCTGAATGGTGATGGGCGCAAGGCACGTGTTGTAGAGCTGAAAGGCACGGTCGGGTGAACTGCACCCCATTTGCACCGTGCCGAAGTCGAGGTCGCGCGGGGCGATCACCAGGCAGTTCGGCGCGAGCGTCGCCGTCAGAGTCACCTGCTGCGTCGGCATGCTCGGGTTCGCCACGTTGAACGCTACCTGCCCGGTGACCGTCGTCGGCGTCGGTGGCAACGCGCCCACCGGCGTGGCACGAACCAGCACGGTCATGACCTCGAGTGGGTTCAGCTCGTGTTCGTCGACCGCGCCGGCCGGCAGCGAAAAGACCGGGTTCGAGCCCGCGGCGAGGTCAATGTTCGTCAGCAAACACTTCTCGGTCGGCGAGAGGTTCTGAATGGTGAAGGCCAAGTCTTTCGTGTTCGGTGGCGTGATCACGCCAAAGTTCACGTTCGTGGGCGTCACGCTCACCGTGCACGAGGGCACCACCACGGGGTCGGCGGTGATCGGTATGACCACTTCGGGCTGGTCACTGTCGTTCGAATACAAGGTCAGTTCCCACGCTTTTGAATCGGTCGAGTTGGGAGTCACCTGCACCGCGATGTCGAGCACCCCATTCACGCCTGCGGCGTCGAGCCCGATCACCGGGTCGTACGCGCCCTGACCGATGGCCGGCAGGTCGTCGAGACACAGGCCACTGCTGTCGAACTGGGCCCCCACACACAGCTCGCCCACCGACGTCTGCGCGTTTTTCGCGACGACCCGCCAATACTTGGGGCCGCTCGTCGCCGGCTTGCCTCCCACGCCGAGCTTCAAATTGGCTTTCGGGTCGGGCGTCGGAGGCCGGGTACCGCTGTTCAGCACCGTCAACCGCCGCGTTGCGCTCGACGCCGGCACCGCGTTCGCGAAATAGGCGATTCGCCCGAACACGAGAGGGTTGGGCTTCACCGCGATGTTCGGGCCACCGCCGAAGCCCCTCAGCGCGACGACCAACTTCTCACTCCCGCCATTGGCGTCGCTCGTCGCATTGAGAAACGCCGGGCGGGCCCCCAAGACGGCGGGAGAAAACGTGACGGTCGCACTCGCGGTGCCGGGGTTCACGTTGCCCGACAACGCGTCGCGCGTGCCGGCGGGCACGGTCAGCGAGGTGAGGTCTTGCGCGTTGGCTTGCGTGACCTTGTACACCGACGTGGGCCCGTTCACGTCGGTCACGTTCAGCCCCGTCAGGTGCACTTCGCTCAGCGACCGGTTCGAAAAGGTGACCTTCGCCGTGGTCTGTTGCCGCGGAGGCACATAACCAAAATCACACGTCGCCGAATTGCCGCTCAAGCTCGGGTCGCACGCCCAGTCGACGACTTGCGAGACGCCCGAACCGAGCAGGCGAACCTTCACGTCGGGGCATTGGTCGGCCACCCGAACCGTGAGCACCGCCGAGTACGCGCGCACTTCGGTCGGCGAAAATGCCAACGACACGGTGCGACTTTTGCCCACGCCAATGGTGAACGAATCACGCGGCGAATCGGCGGTCAGGGCGAACGCTTGGTCTTGCGTGGGAGACTCCGGGTGCACGCAGTCGCGTGGCTCTTGGGGCTTGCCGCAGACAAAGGCGGTGACGTCTTTCGGTTGCGCATTGCGAACGACCAACGTCTTCGTCAACGCCGAGCCCCGCGCCACCGCCCCAAAGTCGACGACCCGGTCGACGTCACACTGCCCCGACACCGCCGTGCCCCTGAGCGTCAGCCGCGCCGTCGACTTGAGCTGGGGGGCGGTGTTCGAAGCGTGCAACACGATGACCGACTCGCGGGCCACCGACATCGCCGTCTCGTCGAGCGGAGGCGTGAAGTCGAGGTCGAAGGTTTGGGTCTCGCCCGAAGCAATGGTCAGCGGCGTCGAATGCAACGTGAAGATCGGGTTCGCTTCGGTCACGTCGGTGCCCAACTGCACCGCGTCGCCGCTGACTTTGCTGAACGAGTCGATGTTCAACGCCCCGCGCCCCACGTTCTGCACGGTCACCTGACGGGTGAGCTTCGTGCCCATGGGCACCGTGCCGAAGTCGTACGTGCCGTCGTCGCCGCCGACCTGCACGCCCCCTTCGTCAGAAATGATTCGAATTTCGCCCCAAAGGGTCGTCGGCCCGCTCGTCTGACCGCAGCGGCAGCTCGCCGAAGCGAACGCGAGAGCGACCAAGCCCACGCGAACGAACGACGCGAGAAACGACCTGTTCATCGAAACTCCTGCGGCGGCCCGGCCGAACCAAAACCTCAACGAATTCAGGGCTCTTCGCACACTCTCGGAGCCAGGGTCAACGGTCAGGCGCGCGTTACTTTTCTGCCGGCCCGCGCCCCACCCCTGCTGGCCGCTCCGTGCCCACCCAACGATGGAAAGGTGCCCCGAAATCGACCGCGAATTGTATGACGAGAATCATGAGTGAGTCGTCGCCCCTCCCTTCGGCCGTCGAGGCCTACACGCGCCGCCACCAGCACTACAGCGAACAGCTCAAAACCCTCGACCGCCGTTCGGCACTCATCGCCAACCTTCGCACCGTTACTTTTCTGGCATTTCTGGCGCTGTTGCTGCTCGTCGCTTTTCAAAAGCTCCCCCGCGTCGCGTTGTTCGGTTCGTTCGGCAGCTTGGGCGCGTTCGTCGCGCTCGCCGTCGTTCATGCCCGCATCATTCGTGAAGAAGCGCGCAGCACCGTCTTGCTCTCGCTCAACCAACGCGGGCTCCAACGGCTCCGCGGAGAATGGAAAGCGTTTGTCGACACCGGCGCCGGGTTGATGCCCGAGGGCCACCTGTACGCCACCGACCTCGACGTCGTGGGTCAGGGCTCGCTGTGCCAGCGCATTGACGAGACCGGCACCAAGGCGGGCCACCAACAACTCATCGACTGGCTCGCCCACGCCAACGACTCGGCCGCGACGGTTCGCGAACGGCAAGCGGCGGTGAAAGAACTCGCCCCGCTCATCGACTTTCGGCAGGCGCTCGTGACCGAGGCTCGCATGGCGGGGGCCGAAAAGGCCGACCCGTCGAAGTTCATTGCCTGGGCCGAGGCCACTTCGGGGCTGTCGTCGATTCGGTGGGCATACGTCGTCGCGCACGTGTTGCCTCCGGTGACCATTGCGCTCGGGGTGCTGAGCAGCAACGACGTGATCGCCGCGTGGCCGTTCTACGTCGGTTTCGCGCTGCAAATTGCCGTCGTCATGGCCACCAAGGGCCCGCTCAACGCGCTGTGGGCTTCGCTGCAACTCGGCGAACGAGGGCTCGTGCGCTTCGAACAAACGTTTCACGCCATCGACGCGCAGCGTTTCTCGCACCCCCGCTTGGTCGCGCTCCAGGCCGGCGTGCAGAAAGACGCTTCGCTCACCGTGTCGGCGCGCCTCAAGCGGTTCGCCCGGCTCATGGGCTTCGCCGAGCTCAAGGCGTCGGGGCAGCTGCACCCGCTGATCAACGCCCTCACCCTGTGGGACCTCCACGTTTTCTTTCGCATCGAAGCGTGGCGCGTCGCCGACGGTCGCGGAGTTCGCTCGTGGTTCGACGCGCTGGCCCAGCTCGAAGCCCTCTCGTCATTCGCCGGGTATTGGTTCGAAACACCCGACGCGGTGTTCGCCGAAGTCGACGACGGCCCCGGCCACTTGGTCGCGAAAGGCCTCGCGCACCCGCTCATTGAAAAGGCCGTTCGCAACGACGTCGAACTGAGCGCTACCGGCCACGCGCTGGTCATCACCGGCTCGAACATGTCGGGCAAAACCACGCTCATGCGGGCCATGGGGCTCAACACCGTCATGGCGCTCGCCGGGCTGCCGGTGTGCGCCCGGTCGATGCGCGTCTCACGAATGCAGGTCATGACCAGCATGCGGGTCAAAGACTCGCTCGAACGCGGAGTCTCGTACTTCTACGCCGAAGTGCAGCGCATCAAACTGTTGCTCGACACCGCCACCGCGCACCGCAACCAGTGCCTGTTCTTGCTCGACGAGTTGTTCATGGGCACCAACACCAAAGAACGGCAAATCGCCTCGAAGTATTTGATGCGCGTACTGCTCGACGCGGGTGGCATTGGCGCCGTCACGACCCACGACCTCGCGATTTGTGAACTCGAAAGCGAGCGGCCCCAAGCCGTGAAAAACGTTCACTTTCGAGACCTCATGGTGAACGGCGAAATGACGTTCGACTACACCTTGCGCGACGGCGTCGTGACCACCACCAATGCCCTCGAGGTGCTCCGCCGCGTCGGCATCAACATCGAGTCGCACGCGTGACCAGGCTCGTGCTCGCACTCGTCTTTGTGGTGTTCGGCACGTCGGGCTGCGGCTGCGGCCAGCTCCGACTTGCCGCCAAGTGCCACCAAGGCAACGGCAACCAAGCGACCTGTCAGGCCATGGCCGAAGACTGTTACACCCAGGGCGGCCCGACCTGCGAAGGCGTCGAATGCGGCCCCTGCGAACCCGAACCGACCCAGCGCCGCTGCGTCTTCGCTCGAACCGGGCCCAGCCAGTGCCCGCGCGACGCCCGAATTTTTTCGAACGGCCAGCTCGGAGACCTCGGCCTGTACGAGTGGAAGGCGAAGAAACTCTCGCCCGCCACCCGGGCCCTGTCAGGCAGGCGGCTCTCCGCCGCCGACGTCGACACCATGGCTGTGACCGACCGCGCCGAATTGTGCAGCGGGTACCCCAACGACTCCTGCACCCTGAAGTGGAACGCGGCGACCGCCGTGGCCGAATGCACCCTGCCACCCACGTTGTGCGACTCGTGCCGATACCGCGACGTGCCCGTCACGTGTACCGCCAAGAACAAGTGCAACGGCGTCATCTGTTTCTGAGTCGTTCGCGCGCCATCGCCGCGGCCGGCGACTGCGGGTCGCATTCGATGCAACGAGCCCACACGGCTCGGGCCTCTTCACTTCTCCCTGCGGCCATCAACGCGTCACCCCAGGCCAACCGGGCGTCACCACCTTGCCATGGGTACACCGACCGCTCGCCCTCCGAAAACGCCTCGAGCGCCTCAGCGACCCGCCCTTCTTTGAGGCGCACCTGGCCGCGCATGAAGTGCACATTTCGGCGGGTCGATTCACGAACGGCCAGCGCTTGCGCTTCGTTCAGCGCACCCTCGGCCGCCGACCACTCACCCGCGGCCATCGCCACGGCGGCTTCGCTCAAGTGCCATTCGGCTCGGTATGGAACCGGCAGCTGACCTGCCGACGTACCGGCCAGCGCCGCCCGCGCTTGCGCCACCTCACCCAACAGCGAAAGAACCCACGCCCGGCAGCCCGCAGAGCCGGCGCGCAGCCACTCCCAGCTCGAATCGCGGTCGACCCAAGCCAGCGCCTCGCCCAGACGCCCCAGGCACGCCAGCGCTTCGGCTTCGTTCACCCGAATCAGCAGCTCCATTTCGGGGTGGGCCGCGGCGTCGACCAGGTGGGCTCGCCAACGGAGCGCCTCGGCGTACCGCCCCGCCGCGATGTCGATGCAGACCAATTGATTCACGCAGTGGTGCGACAACGTGGCGGCTCGCGCGCGGTCGAAGAGCGACTCGAGCCGTTGGGGGTCGACCCGGCCAACCGAATAGTCGTGATAGAGCACCGCGGCCGCACGTGAAAATGAATGCCGCCACCGGGCGAGCACGTCGACCACGAGTGCCACGACCGCCGCGGCCACCAAGCCCACCCAAAACGGGGTGGTCATGTCGGCTTGGCGGGGCTCGGCAGCGCGGGGCTCGACGGCGTCGCCACCCGCGGCTCGATTCGCACCGTTTGCACGCGCGGCCCGTCGACCTTCACGGTGACAATCTTGAACGGCTCGTGCACCCACACGTCACCGGCCACCGGTACCCGGCCGAGCTTCGCCATCAAATACCCAGCGATCGTGGTCACTTGCGCCTTGTCGACGTCGAACTCGATTTCGAGGGTGTGCTCCAAGTCGTCGAGCTGGGCGGTGCCCGGCAACTCCAACTTGCCACCCGGCAAGGCCTTCACCGGTTCGACCTTGCGGCCCACTTCGGCCACGTTGCCGACCAGCTCGGCGACGACGTCGGCCAGCGTCACCAACCCCGACGTGCCTCCGTGTTCGTCAACCACCACCGCGACTTGCTTGTTGCGGCGTTTGAATTCGGCCAACAACTGCTCGAGCGTGATGTTCTCGGGCACGAACACGACCGGGCGCTGCACCTGCGTGATCGACTTGAGCTCTCCCCGCGCGCGCAAGAACAGCAGGTCTTTCACGTTGACGAGGCCTTCGACGCGGTCGAGCGACCCACGAATCACCACCAACCAGGTGTGCCCCGCGCCGTACGCGGCCGCCAAGTTCTCGTCGAGCGATGATTCGAGGTCGAGCACCTTCATTTGCGACCGCGGCACCAGCACCTGACGCGCGGTTTTCTCGAGCATCGACAGCGCGCGCTTGAGCAACTCGGCGCGCGACTCCGCAATCGCGCCAGCCTGCGCCGACGACGTGAAGATCAGCTGGAGTTCGTCTTCACCCAAGGCCTCGCCGTGCTCCGACCCGCTGTTCTGGCGCAACCCGAACAACCGCAGCACCCCGCGCGTGCCCGAATTGAGCAACCAAATCACCGGAAACGCCACGAAGTGAAACGCGCGCATCGGCCACGCCAGGGCCATGGCCGTGCGCTCGGCTTGGGCAATGGCGAGCGTCTTGGGCACCTGCTCGCCCACGACGATGTGCAAGAACGTGATGATCGCGAAGGCGCACACCACGCCGACCGTCTTCGCCACCGCTTGCGCCGTCTCGCTCGACGGGGCCACTCGCAGAATCAGCGGCTCCAACAAGCGCGAGAACGCGGGTTCGCCGACCCAGCCCAACGCGAGCGACGCCAACGTGATGCCGACCTGCGACGCCGACAGCCAGGTGTCGAGGTTCTTGCGCATGCCCAACGCCAAGGCCGCGCCTGCCCGTTCGTCGGCCGCGAGCGACTCGAGCTGCGTTGGCCGCACCTTCACCAGGGCGAACTCCATCGCCACGAAAAACGCGTTTGCGATCACCAACGCCAATGCAACGCCGAGCGAGGCGAACTCCATCAGAACAAGGCCTCGTATTCGGCTTGGCCTTTGAGCGAATCGAACATGGGGTCGGTCGCCAACCAGCCCGTGACTTTTTCTTTGTCGATCGCCACCGCGCGCCGCAAGTGCTCGAGCGCGTCTTTCGGCCGGTTCCACAAGGCGTAGACGGCGCCGAGGTTGTAGACGAGCAACAAGTCGTCGGCCCGCAGCTTCTGGGCCGACTCGTAGGCGCGTTCAGCCTCGGCGTAGAACCCCTTTTGCGCGTAGCAAATGCCCAAGTCGAGCCAAGCTTCGAAATTGTCGGGCTCGAGCCGGGTCACTTCTTTGAGGTGCCCAATGGCCGAACGGTAATCGCCTTCGTCCATCTGCAGAGCGGCCAATTCATGCCGGGGAAACGGGTCGGCCGGCTCAATTTGAATCGCCGTCTGCAGTTCGCGCATGGCCTCTTCAATGCGGCCGGCGTCGGCGTAGGTCAGCCCCAAGTTCAAATGCGAATCGGGGTACTCGGGGTCGAGCGCAATCGCTTCTTTGTATTCGCCAATCGCGAACTCGTCAGAATGCGCCGAAAGAAAGCACGCCAGGTTGTAGTGCGCCGTCGCGCTGTCGGGCTCGAGCCGCAGCGCCATGAGGTATTCTTCGAGCGCCTCTCGGTACTGTTTTCGTTCGGCGTAGACGGTCGCCAAGTTGTCGTGCGCGTGCGCCGAATTCGCGTCGAGCTCAATCGCCTTCTTGAACTCTTTGATGGCTTCGTCGAGCCACCCGCGATCAGCCAATTCAATGCCTCGCGCATTGTGCTCGTCGGACGCAGTGAGGGTGTCCTTTTCGCGGGCCATGGCAGAGCAATAACAAACCTTGGCCCGAGTTTCGAAAATGTCTTGCCCGGCCCGCGACCGAAACCGCTTAAAATCATTGCATGTTTGGCGCTTTGTTCTTCACCGTCATGACCGTCGCTCAAAGCGCCGCTCCGGCCCAAGGCGCGACCGTGACGTTCGCCGGCGACGTGACGCTCGGTTTTCATTCAGAAGAATTCGTCGACACGTTGCTCGCGAAGGGCACGCCCCGTGACGAAGCCTTGGGCTGGGGGTTCGCTCGAGTTCGTGACGTGACGACGCGGGCCGACCTCTTCGTCGTCAACCTCGAATGCCCTTTCACCGGCACCAGCGACGTGCTCGCGAAGAACTTCACCTTCAAGGCAAGACCGCAGCTCGTCGAAGCCTTGCTCGTGGGGGGCGTCGACCTGGTCAGCCTCGCGAACAACCATTCGATGGACTTTCAGGCCGCGGGCCTGTTCGACACCCTCGCGACGCTCGACCTGCACGGCCTCGGTCACTTCGGTGCCGGCCGCGACCTTTCGGCAGCCAGAGAACCCGTGCTCGTCAGCAAGAACGGCGTTCGTTTCGCGTTCTTGGGGTACTTCTTTCTCGGCGAACGCAACATCGAACCCCGTGAAGTGATCGCCACCGACACGAGCCCGGGCGTGGCCGGCCACTTCAACGACCTGTCGGCGCTCAAAACCATGGTGGCCGCCGACGTGCGCGCCGCCAAAGCGAATGCTGACCACGTCGTCGTGTTCTTTCATTGGGGCCGCGAAGGCCAAAGCACCCCCGAGCCATACCAAGTCGACCTCGGTCATTTCGCGGTCGACCAAGGCACCTCGGTCGTCGTCGGCTCTCACCCCCACGTGCTCCAAGGCATCGAATGGTACCGCGGCGCCCCAATCGCGTATTCACTCGGCAATTTCGTCTTCGGCGGCAATTGGAACCCCAAAGACAAGCGAACCGCGTTGCTGAACGTGCGCTTTTCTCGCGAGGCCGTGGGCGAGGTCACCGTGACGCCCGCCTTGAGCGACGATGCACCCGAGCACCCCATTCAACCCTACTTCCCCGGTGACGGAGGCGTGGTGCTCGACCACCTGCGAACCCTGTCCAAGGCGTTTGACGCCACCATTCCTCATCTGCGTTAACTCCGACGTCAATGCGGCGCGTGTTCACAGTGATGGCGGTGGTTGGCGCGAGCGCCCGGCTCGGTCGGCTCCCTCGACGGCGGCCAACCGCTCGACGCGGGCGTGCCTCGAGCCGACTCCGGTGTCGACGCGGGCCGTGACGGTGACTCGGGCACTGCCGACGCTGGCATTTCCGACGCGGGTCTCTCCGACGCGGGTCTCTCCGACGCGGGAGCCCTCAACCTCGAAAAAACGTCGAATTCTTCGGGCAACACTTTCACCGTTTGGTCGTCAACGGCACCCCAGGGCCGACCATCTTCCCGCGAAGGTGGGCGCGAGGAAGGTCGTCAGCATCGCCCGCACGTGGACTCGAGCACTGCGCTCTGGTCACACCTCGAACCGACCCGCGGCGCTTTCGACTGAAACCTCGACCTCTTCGTCGACACGGTGCGCGACGCCGGGGCCGACGTTCTTCACACGCTGAACCCTGGCACCCCCGCTTGGGCCTCGGCTCGCCCGACCGAACCATTCGTCTACGGAGCCGGAGGCGCCGCCGAATCCAGCCAACCTGGCCGACTACGTCGCTTTTCTCGAGGCCCTCTTTCGCCGCTACCAAGGCCGAATTCGCTACTACGAAGTGTGGAACGAGCCGTCATTCGAGGGCACCGCCGGCCTCTTTTTCACCGGCACCCCCGCGAAGCTGTTCGAACTGCAGCAGGTCACCTTCAACACGCTTCGAAGCATCGACCCGTCGGCGCAGCTCATCGGCCCGGCATTCGTCGGCGACCCCGGAGGGTCGGCGGCCACGTACCTCCAAGTGACCCAAGGCGCCTACGCCACGTACGCCGACGTGTTCGGCTACCACTTCTATTCGGGCACGCCTGAACGAATTGTCGACCTGGTGCGCCGACTGCGCGAAGTGCAACAGCCGTACGGTCTCGACACGCTGCCCCTGTTCAACACCGAAGGCGGCTGGGCTTCGCGAGAGTCGTTTCCCTCCGACCCGAACGCGGTCGACCAGGCGCTCGTGCCTGGCTTGGTGGCGCGTTCATACATCTGGGCGAAGTTCATGGGCGCGCAGCGCTCGTTTTACTACTCGTATGACGGCTACAGCGGGCTGTTCTCGGCGCCCGATTCAGGGGTACCAACGCCGGCCGGGGTTGCCCAAAGTCAAATCGCCAAATGGCTCGAAGGTGCGACGTTCGGGGCCTGCTTCTTCGCGGGTCATGGCACGTTCGTGTGCGAACTGACTCGGCATTCGCTGGGCGTGGGGCGGTTGGTGTGGTCGACCGTCACGTCCGAGGTCGTCGTCTTGCCGCTCCCGGCCGAATGGGGCGCGGTCGAGACCGAATTGCTCGACGGGCGCAAGCAGTCGCTCGGAGGCGCCCAAGCCATCGTGATCACCGGGGAGCCCCAGTTGATCAAGTCAACCACCACCGACTGGGACTATGCGCCCACCGCGCCCGTCAGCCCCGCCGCGTCGGCCGACGGGTCGTGCGTGCCTCCCACCGAATATGCGGCCGTCATCACCGCCGAAGGCCCGCTCGCGTACTACCGGTTCGGAGCAACCGACGGGGGCATCGCCGTCGATTCGACAGACCATCACCGTGACGGCGTCATCACCGGGGCGCCGAGCGCCTTGTCACTCGCGCCCGGCCCGTTGGCCTTCGCCGACAATGGCGGCTTCGACTTCGACAGCGCCATAACGGGTCAGGCGAACGCTGTCGTCGCCCCGGCGACGGTCAACCCGTGGGCCCATGACTTCACGGTCGAATTCTGGGCCAACGTTCACGACTTTTCGGGCTACCAAATGGCGGTCGTTCAAGAGCAGTACCTCACGCGTGGCTTTCGCCTGGCGCCACAGTCGACGTTCTGCGGGCAAGTCGGGGCGCTGGGTCTGGTGGTCTGCCGAATCGGGGGGCACTTCAACCGTGACCTCGTTGGTGCCGCTCAAGAGCAACGAGTGGCACCAGGTTGTCGTGACCTTCGTCGAGAGCACCCACACCCTCAGCCTCTACGTCGACGGCGCCCTCGAGACAGCGACGTCGGGCGCGACCTTCGTGCCCCCCGTGGGCGGGTTTCAGCTCGGGCGCGGCGCTGGGTATTCATTCAAGGGAGCACTCGACGAGGTGTCGGTGTACGACCGCGCACTCGACGACGCGGCCGTCAAGCGCCACCACGAAGCCGGTAGCCACCAGTGCGGTTTTCGCCCGCTGTCTCGTTGAGCACGACTAGATAGCCGATCCGCATAGAGGAAGTGATCGACTGTTTTGCGTGGCGGTGATCTACGCCGCCCATGCGATGGAAGACCACGTCTCAAGAGAAAGAGAAGGCGGTCGCGGCAAGCCTGCGTCGGCGGTCGAGCAAGTTTTACGTGTTCTTTGGAGCATTCGCTCGGAGCTGTTCGATGACGCTTTTCAGGATGAGCTCAACGCCGCCTACGAGCCACGCGGTCAGAGCCTTGCCCACCAGCAATGCTTGCAATGGCGAATTTGCTGCAGCGCTACACGGGCCTGAGTGACGCTGCGGCTGTTGATGCGGCTGAGAATGACCGCCGGTGGCAAATGGGGCTCGGGACCCTCGGCAAAAGGAAGGCTCCGTTCGGCCAAGGCAGTTTGGTGCGATTCCGCACACGCGTGCCATCGAGCACGACTTGGACAGAAGCTGCTCGACCGCACCGTCGAGTTGGCCAAAGACGAAGCTGTTCGACGCCTGAAAACTGCGGGTTGCGCTCGATTCATCGCCACTTGAAGGAACCGGCCGTGTCGAAGACGTGGAATCTCATCGGTCGGGCAATGTCGAAGCTTGTTGGCGCTGTCGCGAAGGCAACCGGCGCCGAAGTGTCGAGCATCATCGGAGCAAGCCAACTTGAAACTCTTGGCGGGCCCGAGCGTCAAGGCCGCGTTGGACATCGATTGGTCCGACGCCGACGAGCGACACGATGCACTGCAGTACTTGGTCGGCGAGGCCGAGCGACTCGAGGCCTGGGTCGTCAAGCGATGCGCCAATGCCGACAAGCCCCCCATCTCGGATGCACTTGAGCTGCTACGTCGAGTCGTGGGGCAAGACCTCGAGCCAGACCCAGATGGAGGTGGACTGCGCATTCGTGATGGCGTGGCTCACGAGCGAGTGATTTCCGTCGGAGACCCCGAGATGCGTCATGGCCGCAAGAGTCGGTCGAAGACCATTCGCGGATTTAAGCGACACATTGCCATCGCCAACCGAATCATTCTCAGCGGCGCCGTCGAGCCTGCCAATCAGCCGGAGGCTCGGCCAGTTCCTCGTCTTCTCGCAGACGTAGAACGACATGGGCACATCGCTGCAGCGCTGGTCGACCGCGGCTATCTGCCGGCGCCTGAAATCGCAGAACTCTGGCGCGGTGGCGTTGAACTCCGCTCACGTGCCTTTCGCACTGGCCACGATGGTTTCATCGGCAAGGAGCACTTCAAGCTGCTCCTCAACGAAGGCATCGCCATCTGCCCTGCAGGCAACATCGCTCGAATTTCCACGAAGTCCAACGTGGCCCGGTTTCGGGAAATCGACTGTCAGAAATGCCCGCTCAAGCTGCAGTGCACGACTTCTCGCCAACGCGCCGTTCGCCTGCACGAAAACGAAGCCATGCTCATCGAACTGCGTGAGCAGCAGGCGACGCGAGCCGGTCGTCGCGCCTACCGCGAACGAACCATTGTCGAACATCGGCTGGCTCGCATCGACGCGATCCAGGGGCCGAAGGCTCGCTACAAGGGCGTTCGCAAGAACGAACTCGACCTCCGGCGAGCTGCCGCCGTCGCCAACCTTCAGGAAATCGAGCGACATCGCCGAGCGGCGTAGTCTTAAGCGGTTTGGCTATCTAGGAGCCGGTGCGCAGCACTTTGAGCGCCTCGCGAAACTGCACTTCGAAGCCCGCCTCGGCGTCGACGCGCTCCGCGACCACCTGCGCCGCGTTCTCCGCTTGCGCCTCTTTGTAGCCCAGGTTCACCAACGCCGAGACCAAGTCGCTCTTGGGCGCCGACGCGGTCGCGTTCTTGGTCTTCAACCCCGGCTTGCCGTCGACCTGGGCGGCGATGAGCTTCACCTTGTCTTTGAGCTCGAGCACGAGTCGCTCGGCCGTCTTCTTGCCGACGCCGTGTATCTTCGTGAGCCTCGCGACGTCGCCCTTGGCGAGCGCGGCCAACAAGTCGTCGACTTCGAGCCCCGAGAGCACGGCGATGGCCATTTTCGGCCCCACGTGGCTGACCGAAGTGAGCAACAGAAACAGTTCTTCTTCAGCACGCGTCAGAAAGCCGTACAGGTCAAATGCGTCTTCTCGCACCACCGTGCGAACCCGCAGTGCGACCTGGGCGTTGAGCTCTGGCAGCTTCGACAACGACAACAGCGACAGGTTCACCCGGTACCCAACGCCGTTGACGTCGACAATCGCATCGGTCGCGCTCTTTTCGGCGACGACGCCCCGCAGTGCGGCAATCAAGACCCGACCTCACGAGCCAGAGCCCCCGGCACGAAACTCGGGCTCAGGCGAGCCGCGAAGCCACCACCCGGCGCCGGCCGCCGCCCCGACCCCGTGACCGCCGGCCGACGGAGCTGGTGCACGTGACACAGCGCCACCGCGAGGGCGTCGTACGCGTCGGCGCGCTCGAGCGGCGACCTCAACTTCAGCAACGTCGTCACCATGCGAGCCACCGAGTCTTTGCTGTCGTTGCCGCCCGCGCCGACCGAACGCTTCACCCGAGCGGGCGCATATTCGAACACCTCGAGGCCCGCCTGCGCGGCGATCAACAACGCCACGCCGCGAGCGTGGCCCAAGATCAGCGCGCTCCGGGCGTTCTTGTGGGTGAACACGCCTTCGACCGAGACCGCGTCGGGCCGAAACACGTTCACCACCCGCTGCAATTCTTCAAAAATGACCTGGAGCCGCGACGCCAGCGTGTCTCGGCCGTCGGTGCGAACGACGCCATGCCCCACGTACGTCGGCTCACGACCTCTCAGCTCAACGACCCCAAAACCGAGGTACCGACTGCCGGGGTCGATGCCGAGAACGCGCATACGGAACAGATGTTTACCCCCAGTGGGCAAACATCTCAATTTTCTTCATCATTTTTCGGCTAGATAGCCGATCCGCATAACGGAAGTGATCGACTGTTTGGCATGGGGATGATCTACGCCGCCCATGCGATGGAAAACTACGCCCCACGAGAAAGAGAAGGCGGTTGCGGCGAGCCTGCGACGGTCGAGCAAGTTCTACGTGTTCCTCTGGAGCATTCGGTCGGAGCTGTTCGACGACGCATTTCAGGAGGAACTCTGCGCCGCGTACGAGCCACGCGGTCAGGAGCCCTGCCCACCGGCAATGCTCGCGATGGCCAATCTGCTGCAGCGCTACACGGGCCTGAGCGATGCGGCTGCCGTTGATGCGGCCGAGAATGACCGTCGGTGGCAGCTGGGGCTCGGCACGCTGAGCAAGAGGAAGGCGCCGTTCGGTCAAGGCAGTCTGGTGCGATTTCGTACCCGAGCCATTGAGCACGACTTGGACCAGAAGCTGCTCGACCGCACCGTGGAATTGGCCAAGAAGACGAAGCTGTTCGACGCGCGAAAGTTGCGGCTTGCTCTCGATTCATCACCGCTCGAAGGGGCTGGCCGTGTCGAGGACACGTGGAACCTCATCGGCCGGGCAATGTCGAAGCTTGTCGGTGCGGTCGCGAAGGCGACCGGCGCCGAGGTCGCGAGCATCATCGAACAGGCAGAATTGAATCTCTTGGCGGGGCCGAGCATCAAGGCTGCGCTTGACGTCGATTGGTCCGACGCCGATGAGCGACATGACGCGTTGCAGTTCCTCGTAGCCGAGGCCGAGCGACTTGAATCCTGGGTGCTCAAGCGATGCGCCGACGCCGACAAGCCACCCATCTCCGATGCCCTCGAGTTGCTACGTCGTGTCGTAGGCCAAGACCTCGAGCCCGACCCAGATGGGGATGGCCTCCGAATTCGAGAGGGCGTGGCGCACGAGCGGGTGATTTCGGTGGGAGACCCAGAGATGCGCCATGGCCGCAAGAGTCGGTCGAAAACCATCCGCGGATTCAAGCGGCATATTGGCATCGCCAATCGAATCATTCTCAGCGGAGTAGTCGAGCCCGCCAACCAGCCCGAGGCCCGGCCGGTTTCACGGCTTCTCGCCGACGCCAAACGGCACGGAACCATCGCGGTAGCGTTGGTCGACCGCGGCTATTTGCCGGCGCCTGAAATTGCCGAGCTATGGCGCAATGGCGTCGAACTGCGCTCACGTGCCTTCAGAACCGGGCACGATGGCTCCATCGGCAAGGAGCACTTCAAGCTGCTCCTCGATGACGGCATCGCCATCTGCCCCGCAGGCAACATTGCCCGCATCTCTCCGAAATCCAACATTGCCTGGTTTCGGGAAATCGATTGCAAGAAGTGCCTGCTGAAACCGCAGTGCACGACCTCTCGCCAACGTGCCGTACGCCTTCACGAAAATGAAGCGATGCTCATTGAGCTGCGTGAGCAGCAGGCGACCAAAGCCGGTCGCAGCGCCTACCGCGAAAGAACGGTCGTCGAACATCGCCTCGCTCGCATTGAGGCGATTCAGGGGCCCAAGGCTCGCTACAAGGGTGTTCGCAAGAACGAACTCGATCTACGCCGCGCGGCTGCCGTCGTGAACCTTCAGGAAATCGAGCGACACCGTCGAGCGGCGTAGCGCTAAGCGGTTTGCCTATCTAGCGGGCCAGCAGGGCGCGCGCCTCGTCGGCCGAGGGGCCATTCGGCGCGAGCGTCAGGTATTTCTGCAGAGCCTCTTTCGCCGCCACTTTGTCGCCTGAGTCGAACGACAGCGTCGCGAGCAACATTTGAACGCCCGCGTTGTTCGGCTCGAGCTCAAGCACTTTCGCGGCCGCCTCTTTCGCACCCTTGGCGTTGTTGAAGTCGTAGCGCGCGAGGCCCAAGAGCAACCACCCCTGCACCGACTTCGGCTCGTCGGCCACAACCTGCTCGAGCATGGCGATCGCTTGCGCGTACAGACCCAGTTCGTATTTCGCTTTCGCGTCACGCAACGGGCTCGACACGTCGATGACGGTCGCCGGCGCCTCGTCTTCGATGAACTCGGGCTCTTCAATGTCGGGCAGCACGGGTGCCGCGACCACGGCCGGAGCCGGGGGCGGCGCGACGGGCGCACGTTCCGGCTCGGGGCTCGAAACGGTCGGCTTGATCACCAACATCTCGACGGCGATGGCGAGAACGAGCACCGCCACCCCGACCCCAATGAAGAGCGTCGGCGACTTGCGCGTCAGCGTGCGCTCATCGACCTCGTCGGCCGCCGGCGCTTCGACCTTGGCTTCGACGACGGCTGCTGCCGCTTTCGCTTTCTCGGCCACCTCGACCGGCTTGGCCTGCACCGGAGCGACGCTGGGCGAAGGGCTGCCGACGAGCAAGCTCCGTGGAGTGGCGATGGGCGTGATGTCGTCGTCGCCGGTACCGAAAAACGAGGCTTCGAGCGGGTCAACCGCGGCCGGAGTCAGGGTGGGCGTGACGATGCGCTGCTGGCGGTCGAAGTGCTTGGCGACCGGCACGAGCGGTTCGTCGACCTCAACCGGTGCCTTCGCTTCAATGGGTGCCTTCGCGACGACCGTCGGTACCACCACCGGAGCCGGCGCGGCGTTCGGGCGCGCACTCAGTTGAGGCGAGGGGCGCTTCACTTCTCGAGGCTCGACCTCGATGCGAATGTTGAAGGCTTCGATCTGCTGCGCGACATCGGGCGCCAGCTCAGCCAATTCAGGGCTGTCGAGGGCGGCCGTCTTCCACCCCTCGTCGGCCGAGGCGGCGGGCGCGGAGTCACGAGGCGCGGGCGTGTCGGCAAAGGCGTCGTCGTCGAAAGCGAACGACAAGTCGTCTTCGTGGGGTTGCTGGTGGCCCAATGGAGCCGCCGCAGCCGACGCCACCAGCGCACCTTCGGCGCCCGTTACCGGCTCGAACAGCTTCGGCGCCGCTTTCGGCACGATCGGCCGAGAGGGGTCGTCTTTGAGCGGCACGATCACGCCCATCAAATACAACCGGGTCGCGACTTCGAGCGTCATCGTCTCTTCGAAGGGGCTGTCGAGCAGCACTTGCCGAACCGTTCGTTGGCCGTCGAAGAGCTGTACGATTCGGTTCACATCGTCAGGCATCGACGCGAGCGACTTCGAAAGCCGAAAGAAGTCGACCGCTTGACGCGAGTCGAGGGGCACGCTGCGAAGAAGCATGTGGTCCCAAGCGTGAACGCGCGGCAGCACCACTTGCACGAACTCGCGCAAGCTGCAGTGAAACACGTTGCCCTGCTCGACCGGCTCGAGCGACAACTTCCACTCTCCGTGCGTCAGCACGAGTGAGCGCACGAGCGCGTCGATGCCCCAGACCTGCCCGAACCGCGCGTCGACCACCCGGCCGTCGCGAAATTCGACTTTGCCGCGCCCGCCCGCCAGCACCAGCCGGCCCGAGCGCGGGCACGACAGCAGGGCCCGCAGCAAATGCGCCGGAGACAGTTGGCCCGACTGAAAGACGACTTCTTTCGACCCCTTGTTCTTCGCCAGCTCGAGCCGCACCAACGCTGAAATGTCACGCGCGAAGGCTGGCTTGCGCACGTAGTCGTCAACACCCACCACTTCGGCCAAGTCGCTCACGTTTTCGTCGTCGGGGCGGGCGAGCAGCAGCACCGGCACGTGCGCTGTTCTGAGTTCACCGCGAATTTGCGACACGAACGAAAAGCCGTCTTCGCCGCCCAGGTCAGACTCGAGCACAATCACGTCGGGCGTTCGCTTGGCGAGCAACGTCAACCCCTCGACACCACTGCCCGTGCTCCACACGTCGAAGCCGTCGCGAACCAGTACGACCTCCAACACCGAGCGCGCGCTCGAGTCAGGGTCGACCACCAACACCAACGGCTTGCGCCGGCCGTCAACCGATGCCCCCGAGTTGGGCAACGGCGAGACTTGAAGACCTTGCATACGAGCTCCGAAGGGCATGCGCAGACCCTACTTCATGGGCCTACATCAAGAAAGCCACCGCAATATCAGCCAGTTACCGAAGATAATGCGGTGCCAACTCGGCGAACCGGCCAAAACGCCGAGACAAATTGGGTAACGCCAAGAGCCCATATTCGCCAATCAGCGTGTTGCCGAGCAGCTGCAAGTCTTCAGGCGCGACTTCGTGAAAGCTCAGCACCCAGCCGTGCGGCTTCATCAGTGCCGAACACCGCGCCTTGAACATCTTCGCGCGGCCAGGCAACGCGACGTACAACGTGACGTTCGGGGTGAAGGGGCTGGTGCACGTCACCGGCAGCACCGCGTTGCGAACCGACAACTCGAGTTTTCGCCCCAACGTCGAACACCCGTCTGATTCGACGAACCAGTCGACGTCGAGGTGAAAGCGTGGGTAGCGGCGGCGGTTGAGGTTGGTCGGCTCTCGCATCTGACGTCGTCGATCGGTTGCCATGCCACAAGGCTGTAGCGGAAATTGGTGACCGTCAAAAAACCGGCTTACTTTGCGGCCCATGCTCCACCTGATCGCCCTCCTGGTGATGTCGGCCGAACCGTCATTCTCTTCACTCGCCACGCGCGTCTCTGCCGCCAACGACCAGGTGGTCGGAGGTGCGATGGCGCCTGCCGCGCTGCCGGCCGGCACCATGGCCTTCTGGGGGCTCCTCGGCGCGCCCGACCTGGGCGTCGGCTACCGCCAAGGTTTTTCGGCTTTCGAACTCGAAGCCAAAGCCACCTTCAATTACCTCGAGTTGTCAGCCGTCTTCGAAGCGGGCGTGCGCGTGCCGGTCTTTCGGCGCAATCGCCTGCAAGTCGCTCCGACGGCGGGCGTCGGCCTGCAGTTCAATTCTGGCTCGACCTATTACGACCCCGCCAACTTTGCTTCAGTGGCGTTGCGACCACGGCTCGGCGCAGTCGCGTCGTACGAGCTGAGCGATACCGTGCAAGCGCTCGCCCTCGTCGACGTGCCGTGGGCCATTTCACTCAATGTGGTCCTCGGCAACCGATTCTCGTTGCTCACGCTCGGGCAACTCGGCTTCGACGTGCTCAAAGCCCCACTCGGTGTCACCCAAGCACGCGCCGCCTGGGCCATTCGCCTCGGCGTTGGGTACCGGCTCTTCTAGGAACCAGAGGCCAGGGCGAGGCTGTGAAATCAACGCGTTGACCGCCAGAAATTGCAGCGGTGCCGCTCTTGGTGTCACCAAAAGCGAAGCCCATTTTTGGAGCGCACCATGAGACTGCCCGTCGTTTCGTTTCGCCGCTTCGCCCAACTCGCCGCCGCCCTCGCGTTCAGTGGGTGCGCAGGCGAAGCCGGCGTGATGAACCGTGGCTCGGTCGACGCGGGCACGTCTCAAGACGCGGGCGTCGTCAGCACGCAAGACGCTGGCGGCGCGGGTGCCGTTGACGCGGGCTGACCAGGCATTCACCTCGTCTGGGACGCGAGCACTTCGCCCGGCGTTTCGTACACCGTGTACCGCGGCGTTGCCTCTGGTGGCCCCTACACTGCTCGAGCCACGAGCCTGGTCGACCTGAGCTTCGCCGACACCCTGCTTTCGAGCGGCACGACGTATTTTTACGTCGTCTCGGCCGTCGACGCGGTCAGCGAGAGCATGGTCTCGAACGAAGTGTCGGCCACGGCCCCGTGACCGCGCGCTTCAGAACGTCATGTTGATGAAGGGCACTTGCACGCCCAGCGACAGCCCTTGCGTGGTCTGCGCCACCAACGGCGACGGCAGCGGGAGCCCGAGCGCCAAACCTTCGCCCGGTTTGTAGTTGAGCCCGGCGAACTTCATTTTCGGCTGCTTCGTGAGGTTGATGAGCGCCATTTGCATCAACGGCACGACGCCAATGGCACCAATGAACAACAACGGCACGCTGCCATTCACGCTGCCGGGCGTCTGACCGCGCAGCGTCAAATAGTAGAGCCCAATGACGGCCGCCTGCCCTGCCAGCCCAACCAACGCCGCGGGCCAGGTCTCTGAAAAATAGTGCCGGCTGCCGTTGGCCAGCGACACTTGGGTCTGAGCGACGGCCAGTGGCACCGCTGCAAATATCGCAATGAAAATGACCGAACTGATGGTGGGGTCTCCGCCAAGCAGCTGCGCGCCACCGAACAGCAAGAAATACGGCAACACCACCACGCCCGCGGCGGTGAGCATGCCGAAGAGCGACTCGCTCACCATCAACCCGATTTCGGGGCTGGGCTTCTCGGTTTGTTTCGGTTGGCCGTAGGGCGAATACGGGTACCCGGTCGAACCGCCAGGCACGTAGCCGTTGGGGGGCACCATCGACGGAGGCGGCGGCGTGCCGGGGCCAGGCGCGGGCGCGGTCGTCGCGGCCGGTGGCGGCAGGGGTGGCGCATTCGGGTCAGGCGCCGGCGTCGGAGGTGGCCCGGCGGGCACCATGGGCGGCGGCGTCCACTGACTGCCGGCCGCTTGAGCGAACGCGCTCAGCGACGAAAGCAACGTCACCACCACGACCAACGTTTTGAACGAGCTCCGCTTCGACATGACACCAACTCCATTCAGGGGAGACCTTCGGCCTTTTTGGTCAACCCACGGCAATTGCTTCAATTTCAACCCGCGCCCCTTTTGGGAGCGCCGAAACCTGAACCGTCGACCTCGCGGGCGGCGCCGAGGGAAAGTAACGGGCATAGACCTCGTTCACCTTGGCGAAGTCGTTGAGATCGGTGAGAAAAATGCCGCATCGCACCACGTGTGAAAAGTCGAGGCCCGCCGCTTCGAGAACTGCCTTGAGATTCTGTAGAACACGATCAGCCTGGGCCGATATATCGCCCTCAATGAGCTGACCGGTTTTCGGGTCGAGGGGTATTTGCCCCGAGCAATACACGGTCTTCCCCTGGGCGACCGAAATCGCTTGAGAATACGGGCCAATGGCCGCGGGGGCCTGGGTGGTCTGAATCACCTGACGGGTCATTGCATCACCGTATCAGATGCCCGGCGGCACGCGCGGTGATCACGAATTCTCTCGCCCGCCCCTACACCCGCTCGACCGAAAAGACCCCAGTGAGCTTCTCGATGCTGCGCATCAAGTCGTTGAGCTGCTTCAAGTCAGAAATCGTCACTTCGAAGGTGTTCACCGCGCGGTCGTCTCCGGTCGCGCGGCAGTTCGCCTGCGAAATGTTCACGCCCTTCTTGCTGAAGGCTTGTGAAATGTCGGCCAGCAAGCCCGGGCGGTCGGCGGTGAGCACCCGCAAAGTCACTGGGCGCTTGAACTCGCCCTTCACGTCCCAGCTGACGTCGACTTTGCGTTCGGGGTCGGTCGCTCGCGCTTTTTCGCAGCTGGCGGTGTGCACGGTCACGCCGCGCCCCCGGGTAATGAAGCCGACGATGGAGTCGCCCGGCACTGGGTTGCAGCACCGGCCAAAGCGAACCAGCACGTCGTCGATGCCACCGACCGAGACGCCACCGGTCGACTTGCGGCCGACGACCTTGCGCGCAAGCTCGGTCACGCTCGAGAACAGCCCGCTGGGAGACGAGCTGACCGGCAAGGCCTCGGCGTGCTCTTTCGCCTCGAGCACCTCGGGTGGCACCAACAACTGCACGAGCTGTTGGGGCTGCACCTTGCCGTAGCCGACCGCGATCAGCAGGTCGTCTTCGCTGTGCATGCCGTAGCCTTCGAGGTGCGGCTTGAGCTCT
>JBGAIY010000699.1:0-2454 GCA_044225205.1 Myxococcaceae bacterium
AGGCGCAGGTGTCGTTCGACAACGTGGCGTTCATCATTCGCTACGTGCGGCCGAGTTCGGCGATCAGCGTCAACACGCTCGAAGACCAAGACTTCACGTTCTTCAAGATCGTCTCGATCTGCTTGATGGCGTTCATTGCGCTGGTCGCGGCGATGATCTTGACCCCGGTGGGAGACGGCAGCGACGGCGACGACCTGTTCGCCAACCCATCGAAATACGTCAAGATGGTGATTCGCCCCGAGAAGAAACAAGAAGTCAAAAAGTTCAAAGAACTTTCGGGCGCGGCCGAAGCGGCAAAGGCGAAAGAAAAAGAAGCGAAGTTCGGCAAGCAAGACGCGCAAAAAGACAAGGCCGACCCTTCGAAGAAGGGCGCCCCGGTGGTCGACGCGAACAAGCGCGAAGAAGACCGCAAGAAGGTCAGCCAGCTCATGGCGGGCATGTTCGGTGGCGGCGCGGCGTCGAACGTCTTCGGCGGCGGCGGTTTGGGCACCGGCATCAACAACGCGTTGGGCGGCTTGCAGGGCGGAGCGGGCGTGGGTGACGCGCAAGGCGTCGGCGGGCTTGGGTCGCGCGGTTCGGGCACGGGCGGCGGTGGTACCGGGTTGGGCCTGGGCGGCTTGGGCACCAAGGGTGGTGGCCGAGGCGGAGCGGGCGGCACGGGGTTCGACCTCGGCGGTCGCGGCAAAGACAGCACCCGCGTCATACCGGGCAAGACGACGGTCGTTGGCGGCCTCGACAAAGACGTGATCATGAAGGTCATCAAGCGCCACCAGAACGAAATCAAGTTCTGTTACGAGCAAGAGCTGCAGAAGAATTCGTCGTTGGCCGGCAAAGTCGCCGTCGCGTGGACGATTGACCCCGCGGGTGGGGTCGCCGAAGCGAACGTGAGCGAGTCGTCAATGTCGAATGCGAACGTCGAATCGTGCATCGTTCAGCGCATTCGCCGGTGGAAATTTCCTGAGCCGCAGGGTGGCGGTGTCGTGAACGTCACCTTCCCGTGGATCTTCAAGGCCGCGGGTGAGGGTGGCGACGAGTAAGTTCGGGCTCGGCAGGCACAGCTCGTGAAGTGCGCGAATGGCGCGGTCGAGTGGGCCGCGCCATTTTCACATTGGCGGGGCCTGGGCCCACGGGTATGGTGCCGCGCTCGTTTTTGACTGGAGAGGTACCCGTGCGGAAGCTTGTGGCGTTGGTGATGTTGCTTCTGGCCCAGACTGCGGTTGCTGCGACCCCATCTGAGGGCGTGCCTCTTCAAGTTCGTCGCGGTTTTTTCACCGAAACCGACGTCGGCGGCTTCTTCACCCTGGGTGGAGACAACGGCTATTCGAACTTGCAGACGTATTTGCAGTTGGGCGTCGGCTACCAGCTGACCATTGGCGACGGCAAAGGGCTGGTGCCCATTGGCTTTCACGTCGCCATCGGTGCGAACGCGCAAAACTGCTACGCGGGTTTGAAGTCGACGGGTGACTGCTCGCAGGCCGACAACTTCACGCTCACGTTTTTGAGCGTCACGGGCGGCTACCTCGCGCGCGTGGTCGAGCGCCTCTACATCGGTGGCAAGGGCATCATCGGGTACACGTTGCTCGACCCCGCTCCGGTGTACACGGCTGACTCGAAGCCGGTGAACGGCGGCCTGAGCGCGGGCGTGGCGGCGAGCCTCGAGTACGCCACGAACATGGACCATTTTTCGATTGGCCTCGACGTGTCGTTTCGCTTCGTGATCGGGCCGAACATTTTGGCGCTCTCGTTCTACCCGCGCGTTCAATACACGTTCTGACGGTGCGCCGAGCACCAGGTAACCGACATGGCCTCAGTCGCTGACCCGTATGGTTTGAGTCGGGTGGTGGGTGCGAAAGGCGTGTTGCCCCAACGCGCGAACGTGCTCGACCCCTCGCTGCCGCTCCGCGACGGCGAAGTGCTCATCGACGTCGAGAGTCTCAACATCGACGCGGCGTCGTTCAAGCAGCTCAAAGAGGCCGCGGGCGGCGACCCGGCCAAAATCGTCGAGGCGATTCGCTCCATCGTCGCTCAGCGCGGCAAAATGCAGAACCCGGTGACGGGGTCGGGCGGCATGCTGATTGGGCGGGTGCGAGAGATTTCGCCGTCACACCCCGCGGCGAAGAATGGCCAGCTGAAGCCGGGAGACCGGCTCGCGACGCTCGTGAGCCTGACGTTGACGCCGCTGGTCATTGAAGAAGTGCGAGGCCTCAAGCCCGAAATCGACCGGGTCGACATCAAAGGGCACGCCATTCTCTTCGCGTCTGGCATCTACGCGAAGTTGCCGGCCGACTTGCCCGACACCTTGTCGTTGGCGGCGCTCGACGTCGCGGGGGCTCCAGCGCTGGTGGCGCGCTACGTGAAACCAGGCATGACGGTGGTGATGTTGGGGGCGGGCAAGAGTGGAGCGCTGTGTTTGGCCCAGGCCCGCGAGTTGATGAAGGGGTCGGGCCGGCTCAT
>JBGAIY010000700.1:0-2831 GCA_044225205.1 Myxococcaceae bacterium
ACCGCGGTGGAGCAGCAAATTCGGGCGCTTCTGACTCGGCCTTCACCCCGGTCTGCCCGGCTCGGCAAAGACTTGCCGGCCAACCGCCGCCGGCCATTTCTTGCCAAGCACGGGCCCTCGGCCGGGCGAATTTGCTAAACAATTCAATGACTCGCGCACGCCGAAGGTCGGCGCGGCGGTTGCTGTGGCCTGCCCGTTTATGAACCTCCCTGACACCATTGCCCTCGGTCGCCTCGGCGGTGTGGTGGGCAAGTTTCGGCTCGAGAAGAAGCTCGGCAGCGGGGCGATGGGCGACGTGTATTTGGGGGTGCACACCACGCTCGGCAACCACGTGGCGATCAAGATTCTGAACGCCGCCGCTTCGGCCGAAGTCGCCGGCGTCGAGCGGTTTCTGAACGAAGCGCACGCCGTGGCGAAACTGGGGCACGAGAACATCGTCGCGGTCATCGACCAAGACCGGTTGCCCGACGGTACCCCGTTCATCGTGATGGAATACGTCGAAGGCGAGAACGTGCGCGACTTGCTCTCGCGGGGGCCGATGTCGTTCGCGCGCGCCGCCCGAATTGCCACCGACGTGCTGGCGGCGTTGGCGGTGGCCCACGCGAACGGGGTCATTCACCGCGACCTCAAGCCCGAGAACGTACGCGTGACCCCAAACGGCCGAGCGAAGGTGCTCGACTTCGGCGTCGCGAAGGTTCTGAACAAGCCGTCGACCCAAGTGACGGTGCAGGGCGCCATTGTCGGCACGCCGCACTACATGGCCCCTGAGCAAGTGGCGTCGGCGCCGGTCGACGGGCGAGCCGACGTCTATGCGGTTGGGGTGATGTTGTTCGAGTGCGCCACCGGGCACCGACCGTTCGACGGCGAGAGCCTGGTCGAGCTGTTGCAACAGCAGATGCACGCGCCGCCGCCCGCGCCACGCTCGTTGCGCCCCGAGGTGCCAGAACCGTTGGAGCGGGTGATTCTCAAGGCCCTTGAGAAGGAGCCCGCTCGGCGCTTCTCGTCGGCCGCCGACATGTCGGCCGCCTTGGCCGCGGTGATGCCGCAGCTGCTGCCAGAGTTGGCGACGCCACCGGCTCCCATGGCCGCGTCGTCGGGCGGCCCGGTCACGGCCACTCCCAGCGCGGCGTACGTGCCCACCAAGCGCGAGGCGCGAGCGTCGTCGTCGCCACAGAATGCCGCCGAGCTCAACTCGCCGTTTTCTTCGTTGCCCACCACCTTGCGGGAGCGCACGCCGAACCGCATGGGGCTGGCGATGGCCGCGGCTTTGGCTGGGCTCGCGGCGGTCGTGGCGGCCGTCACGCTCGGGCCGTGGGGGGGCTCGCTCGAACGGCCTGACGCTCCGCGAGACGCCGTTGCGCCGAGTGCGCCGACGGTTTCTCCAACCCCGTCGCTCGTCGTCGTCGCGCCCGGCTCCGCGACCCGGCCGGGCCCGCCGCCGGGTGACCCTGATTCGCCCGAGGCCGCACCGACCTCGGCCGCACCGACCTCGGCCGCACCGCTGAACCGACCCGTGGGTGACCCCGATTCGTTGGCGAACCCGCCGAACTCGGCGGCGCTGCCGCACCAGCCGGGGGCCGTTGATTCCGAAGGCCGCACCGACCTCCGCCGCACTGCCGCGCACCGGCCGGTGGGGGCGCTGATTCGGTGTTGGCTGTGCCGGCTCGGGGCACGGCCGATGAAACCAGGTGACGGGTCAGCAGCTGGCAGGAGGCGGGTGGCCTTGGCCGACCCTCCGCGACGTCGAGCTGACTACGACCAAGCACTTCGACTTTCTTGGCTTTTTGCCCAAGGCGGCGGCCCTCGCGAAGGCCAAAATGAGTGACTTGCTGTTGGTCGGCCTGTGGGGCTACGGTGTGTCGGCCGACGGGTTCGCCGACTTCGCGTTGCACCCTGGTGACGTCACCTACGTGTTCCTTCCGCCGTCACGCAGCGTGGTCAGCCTTGTTGCCAGGCGCGACCAAGACGTGGCGTGCAAGTTCTACGTCATCGTCAACGCCCGTGAGGTGGAGGCGAGGGTGGTGACCGACAGCGGCGGGTGTCGGCAGCCGCCGCTGCCTCCGCTGGCTTGCACCATGGCCGAGGTGATGCAGCGCGGCGTGAGGCAAGGGTTGCGTACCGACCGGGTGGCGAAGGTCACCTATTTTGCCGACGCGACCTGGTTCATCAACCAGGGTGACGACGCGTCTGAATCGAAGTCGGTCGTCTGCCCGTAGCCCGCGGGCTGCCAGTTTTTTGGCACCGCTCGTTTCTTTGAACGGCCGCACGGTGTCGCTGCGCGTGGCCAAGAGCCGTGCTACGCGCATCGCCATGGCTTCAGCGCCGACTGTGACCTCGACGACGCCGACATCGCGGCGAACGTATTACCCTCCGATTGAGCCCTACCGCACGGGGCGGTTGCCGGTGAGTGGTGGGCACGAGCTGTACTTCGAAGAAAGTGGCAACCCCAAGGGCAAGCCGGTCGT
This sequence comes from Myxococcaceae bacterium, assembly GCA_044225205.1. GTDB lineage: Bacteria > Myxococcota > Myxococcia > Myxococcales > Myxococcaceae > JAEUJT01. The sequence goes on from JBGAIY010000700.1 coordinate 2,466, forward strand.
CTTTCTGCATGGCGGCCCGGGCGGAGGCACCGACTCCAAGCAGCGTCGATTCTTCGACCCCCAGGCGTACCGAATTGTGTTGTTCGATCAACGAGGGTGCGGCCGGTCGACCCCGTTCGCTTCGCTCGAGAACAACACCACCTGGCACTTGGTCGAAGACATTGAAGCGTTGCGGGTGCACCTCGGCGTCGAGCAGTGGCAGGTCTTCGGTGGCTCGTGGGGCAGCACGTTGGCGCTGGCGTACGCCCAGACGCACCCGGCGCGGGTCTCAGAGCTGGTGCTGCGGGGCATCTTCTTGCTGCGCCAGTGGGAAATTGACTGGTTCTACCAAGACGGTTGCAGCCACCTGTTTCCCGACGCGTGGGA
>JBGAIY010000115.1:0-19240 GCA_044225205.1 Myxococcaceae bacterium
ACAAGGGCACCGAGCCCAGCAGTGCGTGGTCAGCTGGCATCTTTGACGGCGCACTGTGTCACACTTTGAGTGCAAACGTCGCACCTCGGCTACAATTGATTGGAGCCGGGCTTGCACATGGCAGGTTCGGTACGTGCCACTCCTGGGGGCGGGGCGGGTCAGCTGGTACCTAAAGGGGTCTGCAAGACCCGGGAGGTCGTAATGGAGCCGATTGATTGGAATGCGCTTCTGGAGAACTGCGCGGGTGACGAATCGCTCGTGGCCGAAGTGCTTGAGCTGTTTCGAAAAGATGGCCCGGCCATGCTGGCCGACGTCGGTACGGCGGTGAAGTCGGGCGACTCGTTGGCGGTGAAGCGAACCGCGCACCGGCTCAAAGGCGCACTGGCGAGCCTCGCCGCCCAACCCTGCGTGCTCACCTCGCGTGAACTCGAGCTGATGGGGTCGAAAGGCGAGCTCAGCAAAGCGGCCGACATGTACGCCCAACTCGAGCGCGAAATGGCGCGGCTCATGGCGCTGCTCAGCGAGCGGCGCGCCGCGTAGCCGACGTTGGGCTGCGCGGTTAGGCGGCGAACTGCCGCTCGACCAGCTTGCGGTACAGGCCGTCTTCGCCCAAGAGCTCGGCGTGGGTACCGGTCTGAACGATGCGGCCGCCTTCGAGCACCACCACGCGGTTCGCGTCTTTCACGGTCGACAGCCGGTGCGCAATGACGAGGGTCGTGCGCCCCTTCATGAGCCGGTCGAGCGCTTCGCGCACCAGGTGCTCGTTTTCGGCGTCGAGCGCGCTCGTCGCTTCGTCGAGAATCAAAATGCGCGGGTCTTTGAGCACCGCCCGCGCAATGGCGACCCGCTGCTTTTGGCCACCCGAGAGCTGAATGCCCCGCTCTCCGACCAGCGTCGCATACCCTTCGGGGAAACCGGTGATGAAGGTGTGCGCGTTCGCCATGCGGGCGGCGGCCTCGACTTCGGCGTCGCTCGCCTCGGGGCGGCCATAGCGAATGTTCTCGGCGATGCTCGTCGAAAACAACAGTGGCTCTTGGGCGACCACCCCGACCTGGCGGCGCAGCCACTCGGGGTCGAGCGTGGGGTAGGGCGCTCCGTCGAGCGAGACGAGGCCGTGGGTGGGGTCGTAGAGCCGGTAGAGCAGCGACGCCACGGTCGACTTGCCGGCGCCCGAAGGGCCGACCAGCGCGACCACTTCGCCGGGCTCGAGGGTCAAGGTGAAGGCGTTGAGCACCGGCATGTCGTTGCGCGTCGGGTAGACGAAGTCGACCTGGTCGAACGCGACGCGGCCCTGCACCGTCGAAGGGGTCAGGCCCCCGCGCGGAGCGATGCGGGGGGTTCGCCCCAGCAGTTCGAACACCCGCTCTGACGCGCCCGACGCCCGCTGAACGTCGGTCCACAACTCCGCGAGTGCCGACAAGGCGAACGCCAGCTGCATGGTGTTCATGAGAAAGGTCAGCAGCGACCCCGCGGAGAGCGAACCTTGGGCCACCAGGCGGGCGCCGTACCAAAAGACAAAGGCCCCGGCCGAGAACCCCGAGAACGAGGCCGACGCGAAGAACGCAGCCGACAGCCGAATGCGCTTGAACGCCAGCTCGAGCGTGCGCTCAATGGCCGTCGAGTACCGGGTCACTTCTTTTTCTTCGGCGGCGAACGAGCGCACGGTGCGAATGCCCGCGAGCGACTCGACCGCCACTTCGCTCGCTTTCGCCAAGGCGTCTTGGCTCTCTTTCGACAGCTTGCGAACCCGCCGGCCGAACAGCACCGCGGTCAGGGCCACCGGTGGCACCACCGCGAGCATCGACAGCGTGAGCGTCGACGACAGGTAGAGCAAGATGCCCAGCGACCCGACCACCTGCGCGGCGTTGCGGAGCACCATGCTGACGTTCGCGGTCAGCGTGGTCTGCAAGACGGTCGCGTCAGACGACAAGCGGCTCGACAACTCGCCGGTCTTTTGACCGTCGAAAAACGCCGTTTCTTGACTCATGAGCGCCCGGTACAGGTCGACCCGCAGGCGGTTCACGATGCGCTCGCCCGCCCGGTTGAACGTCATGAACCGGAGCGACGTCATCACCGCTGTCACCGCGAAAATGCCCACGAGCATCAGCGCCAGGCGGTCGACCCGCTGCAGGTCGATGGCCGAGCCCCCTTGGAGCGCGGTGTCGATGAGCGACCCCGCCACGAGGGGAAACGAGAGCATGCCCGCGCTCGACACCAACAAGAAGACCATGCCCACGGCCAAGGGCCCGCGCTCGGGCCAGGCGAGCGAATAGAGCCGCTTGAGCGTGACGCGGGTCGAAGGGGCGGTCGGCTTGTCGTTAACGGTGGGAGCGGGACGCACGTCGCGAACACTAACCACAGTTCGAGGCCCCACCAGGGCTCTTCACGTTTCTTCGCGTTCGGGCGGTGCGGGCGGCGAAACCATTTCGGCCCCACCGTACTTGGCTCTAGTCTTTCGGCCGAATGTCGAACGCCCAAGAAGATGCCGTTCTCGGCCGCATCGCGCTCCACTACAAGCTCATTTCAGAAGAGCAACTCGCGCAAGCGACGCAGCGGCACGTGGCTTCGCCCGGCAAGAAAATCGGCGAAGTGATGCTCGAGCTGAAGTTCATCAGCGCCGATCAGCTCAAGTGGTTGCTCACGGCGCAAGAGCAGTACCTCGCCAAGCAGCGCGGGTCGGCTCCCGCGCCCGCGCAGGCACCTGCCCCGCGGCCTTCGGCTCCGGCGGCTCCGGCCGTCGCGGCGGCCAAGCCCTCGAGCCCGACCGCGCCCGCCCCCGCCGCGCCCTTCGCCGCGGTGGCCCACCAGAACGCGCCCCCCGCGCCCCAGCTGTCGGCTCCCCGAGGGCCACGGCAGCTGCCGTCGCTCGAACAAATTTTGACCAAAGCGGTGCAAGCGAAGGCGAGCGACGTGCACTTGCATTCGGGTGCGCCGTTGCTCATGCGGGTCGGTGGCGCGCTGCGCGAATTGCGCACGGGCGTCATGAACGCCGACGACATCGAGAGCATCTTGAAAGACGCGCTCGCCCCCGAGCAGCGCAAGCAACTCGAAGAAACGTTCGACCTCGACTTGGCCCTGGCCATACCCGGGGTGGGGCGGTTTCGCGGTTCGTTCTACCGCCAACAGCGCGGCTGGGACGCCGTGTTTCGAGCGATACCTCCCGAGATACCGACGCTCGAGCAATTGGGGCTGCCGTCGTCGCTGACCAAGTTCACCGAATACCACCAGGGGTTGGTGCTCGTGACGGGCCCCGCGGGCTGCGGCAAGTCGTCGACCCTCGCCGCGTTGGTCGGCATGCTCAACGAGACCCGCCACGACCACATCATCACCGTCGAAGACCCCATTGAATACGTGCACCCGCAGAAAGGCTGCATCGTCAACCAGCGGCAAGCGGGCAAGCACACCAAGTCGTTCGCCAATGCGTTGCGCGCCGCGCTGCGCGAAGACCCCGACATCATTGTCATTGGCGAACTGCGCGACCTCGAGACGATTCAGTTGGCCATCACCGCGGCCGAAACAGGCCACTTGGTGTTGGGCACGCTGCACACGAACAACGCCATTCGCACCATCAACCGGGTGCTCGACGTGTTTCCTCCGAAGCAGCAGTCGAAAATTCGGGCCATGGTGTCTGAGTCGCTGCGCGGCATCATTTCACAGCGGCTCGTGCCGTCGGTCGACGGTACGAAGCGGCTGGTCGCGGTCGAGACGCTGTTCGTCAAACCTTCAATTCCCGAACCTGATTCGCGAAGAGAAGACGTTTCAAATTCGCTCGGTCATGCAGACCGGCCGGAGTGAAGGCATGTCGCTGCTCGACGACTCGCTCTTCGAATTGGTGAAGTCGGGCCAAGTTCGAAAAGAAGACGCGCGCAAACACGCCGAAGACCCCAAGCGCTTCGCCTGAACTTTTTCAAAAGAACCCGGTCATGGCCAAACTCGACGTGCTGTTTCGGTATTTGAAAGACAACGGCGGTTCAGACTTGCACCTCGCCGCCGGCATGGTGCCCCACCTGCGCCAACACGGCGAAGCCAAGCCGATACCCGACTGGCCGCTCTTCAGCGACGAGTCGTTGCGCGACCACCTCAAAGAGCTGGCGAACGAGACCCAGTGGGCCCACTACGTCAACAACCTCGACCTCGACTTCGCTTACGCGTTGCCGGGCGTGGCGCGGTTTCGCGCGAACTACTTCAACCAAGAACGCGGCGCGGCGGCGGTGTTTCGCATCATTCCTGAGCGAATTCGAACGCTCGAAGAATTGAAGGCCCCGACGGCGTTGTCGGCGCTGGCCGACCTCGAACAAGGGCTCGTGTTGGTGACCGGCCCGACCGGCTCGGGCAAGTCGACCACGCTGGCGGCGATCATCGACCAAATCAACAGCCGGCACGCGAAGCACATCATCACCATTGAAGACCCGGTCGAGTTCGTTCACCAGAACAAGAAGTGCACGCTCTCTCAGCGCGAAGTCGGGCAAGACACGAAGAGCTTCTCGAACGCGTTGCGCTCAGCCATTCGCCAAGACCCAGGCGTCATTCTCGTCGGCGAAATGCGTGACATGGAGACCATTTCGCTGGCGATCACCGCTTCAGAAATGGGCGTGCTCGTGTTCGGCACCCTGCACACGAACAGCGCGCCCAAGACCATCGACCGCGTGATCGACGCGTTTCCGACCGACCAGCAGCAGCAGGTTCGCACGATGCTCTCGGAGTCGCTCGCCGCCGTCGTCTCGCAGCTGTTGCTCAAGACCCCCGACGGGCGTGGGCGCGTCGCCGTGCACGAGATTTTGCTCAAGACGCCCGGGTTGCCGAACATCATTCGAGAGGGCAACACGCCCATGCTCAACTCGATCATTCAGCAGGGCAAAGCCCAAGGCATGCAGGCGATGGACGACGTGCTCTTCAAGCTCGCCGAAGAAGGCAAGATCGCCGGCGAAGACGCGTTTCACAAGGCCACGGCGAAAGCGCGCTTCGAAGTGTTCGTCAAAGAGCACTGACGCGCTGCGTGCGGCGGGTCGGCACTTCGGCTGGCAACTGAGAGCGGCCGGCGTTACGACGTGCCCCCATGTTGACCGCCCTCGTCGCATCTCTCGTGCTCCAAGGAACTCCCATGCCCGCGTCGGTTTTCGATTTTCAGGTGAAGAGCATTGACGGCAAAGACGTTTCGCTCTCGCAGTACAAGGGCAAGGCGTTGCTCATCGTGAACACCGCGTCTCAATGCGGTTACACGCCTCAGTACAAAGGCCTCGAAGAGCTGTACCAGGCGTACAAGGCGAAGGGCTTCGAGATTCTCGCGTTTCCGGCGAATGAGTTCGGGGCGCAAGAGCCCGGCACCAACGCCGAAATCAAGCAGTTCTGTGAACTCAAATACAAAACGACGTTTCCCCTCTTCGGCAAAATCGTCGTGAAGGGTGAGGGCATTCACCCGCTCTACAAGTACCTTACCGAGCAAAAAGAGAACGGCGGCGAAGTGACGTGGAACTTCAACAAGTTTCTGGTCACGCCCGAGGGCAAGGTCGTGGCCCACTTGCCGTCGAAAGTCGAGCCGATGAGCGCCGAACTGAAAAAACAGATCGACGCCGTCTTGCCGAAGAAATAACGGCGTTCTCCGTGGCTCACGAATCTCCCGAGTACTGGCAGCTGATTTCGGTGCTGTTCAGTTCGTTCCCGCTCTCTCCGGCGGTGGCCATGTGCCTCCACCAGGCGGCGTTCGAGCTGTACCGAACGGGCGGCTCGGTCGCGCCCGTAGCGGGAGACTTGCTCAGCGGCGAAGTGCACAACCTCAAGAAAGACGCGCTCGTCGGCACCATCGGCGGGCCAGTCTTCGAGGCCCAAGTCGAAACCGAACGCGGGTCGGGCACCGTTCGTTTCTTGCTGACGCGCTCGGGCCTCGAGTTGATGAACGCGCAGCCGGCCAAGCCGCAATATTTGAACTGACGCTTTTGAACGGCTGGTCGGGTGAAGCCCTACGGCATGCAGACGTGGTTGTTGCAGCTGAGGCCCACTTCGCACTGCGGGCTCGCGTAGCAGGTGCCTCCTTGGAGAGAATAGGGCACGCACGCCCCGTTGATGGCGACGCCCGCGGGGCCACAGCAACCGTCGCGGTCAGAACAATTGATGCCGCGTGGCACGTCGGGGCAGGCCATGCGCAGGCCCTGAATCGTGCCGCTCGAGTCGACCCAATACCAGTCGTCGCTCGATTCATCGACGCTTGGTGAGCGCGGCTTGCAGACGGCCCGTGCGAAGACCACTCCGGCGTCGGCTGGCACGCCGGCATCGCTCAACCCACCAGCGTCGAACCCAGCCCCGGCGTCAACCCCGGCATTGGCGTCGAACCCGGCATCGAACGGGAGACTGGCGTCGAATGCCACCACGTGACCAGCGTCGGCTCCCGCGTCTTCGGCCGTGGCGAAGGGCAAGCACTTCGAGAGGCACATGCCGTGATCGCACTGTGACGCGTTGAGCCCGCTCTCGAAGCACGGGTTTTCGCAGTCAGCGCTCGACTTGCACATCGGTCGGCACATCGATTCGAAGCACACCGCGCCTGGCTCGCACGTGCTGGTCGACGTGCAGGCGCTGACGAGTCGGTCTTTCCAGCACGCCGAGCCGCCCAACAGGGCCGCCGCGAGCAGACAGGTCATCGCGCGGCGTTTCGCAGTCAGTCGTGTTTGCACGGTCATGATTCCATCGTCTCCAGTGGGAGTATCGCCGTGCGAATGGGGGCGTTGCTGAACCTCGCGAAGCCACAAGAGAATTCGCTCGGTGGCCCTCGTCAGCCATGCGGCGGTGTCTCACGGCCCCGGTCGATGGGTGTCGAAGTCGCGTGCCATTTCGAGCACTCCTCTGCGACTTGGTCGCTCGGTGGCCGGCGAAAGCGGCTGAAGATTTCCGGCCGACGCTTGGAGTCAAGGTGACGCCTCCTCCGCTTCGGAGCGTCGGTCTGCGAAGAGTCGGCTTCAGGTTGCTTTGAGCGGAGTCGCGCTCGTTTTGTCGCCGAATGGGTGCGTGCCGACCGCTTGGCCCACGTCGCAGGTTAGCAGCATCGCCCCGTAGCGGGCCTCGGCGGCGGGTTCGAAGCCCACTTCTTCGGTGCCGAACGTCGCGGGGTTTCGGTAGCTGCCAAACAGCATGTCCCACAGGGGCAGGTCGGAGTAATTGAACCCGTGCACGCCCCGCTGGTGATGCACGAAGTGCGCTTCGGGCCGTTGAATGACCCACCCGAGCCACCGCGGCGTCTTCAGGTTCGCGTGTTGAAAGAACGCATAGAGCTGGGCGACCAAGCTCGTCAGCGCGGCGGCCTCGGGCGTCAGCCCCAGCACCAACGTCGTGGTGACGGTGCTGAGCAACACGTACATCGCCAAGTCGAACGGGTGAAACACCGGGGCCCCGGCGATGTCGAGCCGCGCCGGTGCGTGGTGCAATTGGTGAAACGTGCGCCACAGAAAGTCGTACCGGTGCGTCGCACGGTGCCACACGAAATTCACGAACGAGACCACCGCGTAGCCCACCAACACGCCGCCGACCGTGCCCAACCCCGTGCCGTCGAGCAGCCGGTGCTTCGCGACCCACTCGGCCGGCAGCAGCAGCGGCAGCACCGTGGCCACGACCGCCATGACCGCCAAGAACCCCACGCCCCGCAGTCGCCACAGCGTGCGCTTGGGGTAGGCGCGCGCGGGCCACAGCGCCTCGAGCCCCATCACCAAAAAGAAACTGCCAACGATCACCAGGCCCACCAAGTCGTCGAGTGACATGCGGTTGCTCCTTTGTCTTACGGCGTAAGGTTCATTTCACTATTCACCCTTACGTCGTAAGGTGTCAAGTCATGAGCCCGCGAAGACGCACACCCCTGACGACACCTGTCATTTTGGAAGCCGCGGCCAAGGTGATTGAGCGGTTGGGGCCCGACTTTTCAATGCGGGCGTTGGGCGCCGAGCTGAAAGTCGAGGCGATGAGCCTGTACCACCACTTTCCCAGCAAGGGGCACTTGCTCGACGCGTTGCTCGACCAGTTGGTGTCGGGCATCGCGCTACCGAACCCCCGGTTGCCGTGGCGGGAGCGGGTCGAAGAAGCGTGCTGGTCATACCGGCGCGCCATTCTCAGTCGCCCGGGCTTCGCGCATTTCGCGCTGACGCACCGCATGAACACGCCGACCACGTTGCGCTTCTTAGAAACCGTCATCGTCGGGCCGATGACGTCGGGCGAATTTTCTGCCGAGACGGGGGCCCGCGCATTTCGAGCGGTCGGCTACTACTTGATGGGGGCGTTGCTCGACGAGACGGCGGGGTACGCAAAGGGCCCTTCGGCGGCCGAGCCGGTACCGCCCGACCAGCAACGCGAACTCGCACCCACCCTGTTGGCGATGGCGCCATGGTTTCAACCCAAAGAATGGGAACGCACGTTTGCCTTTGGCCTCAAGCTGTTGCTCGACTCGCTCGAACCCTTGCGACGACCGAGCGCGAAGTCACGGTGACGGCGCCGCCAACGCGTCGAGCGACGGCGTCGCTTCGGGTTCGAACCACTCGACTTCGGGGCGCAAGGCGAGGCGCCGCAACACGTCGCCCGGTGCGGTGACGGTCGACAGGCCCAAAGAAGGCAGCGTCGCCTGGTGGCCGCCGATGATCGCTCGCATCTCTGGCGTGGCCTCCATGGCGCCGACGGTGAAGGCGACCTGCTGCTGGTTGGTCAGCGACCTGACCGCGCGCGCGGCTTCGTCGGCTCGGGTGAAGGGGCATTCGCGCCCGAAAAACGAGAACGACACTTTGAGCACCGGCTCGAACGCGCCCACCCAGCGAACTTCGGGCATCTTCGAGACGCGCGCGGCTTCGTCTCGGGTCAAGAACCCTCGCAGCGCGGCTTGGGGTGAACCGAAATTCACCTCGGCGAATTCGAGGTCGGCGGGGGTCGCGTTGAGCCGGGAGGCGACTTGGTCGATGAACTCGTTGTGGGCCGCGGTGAAGGGCGAAGCGAGCTTCACGAGGTAGACGCCCCGGGCGCCCCGGGCGTCGAACGCCCAACCCGGCGTGGCGAGCGGTGGTTCGAGGCGCGGGCGGGTGCTCACGTCGATGACGGCCGCGGGCGTTTCGACCAGCGGCTGCCACGGTTCGGCACGAAGGTCGGCCCGCGCCGTGAGCTTCGCGTACTGCGCCCGGTCGACCCTCGCGAGCGCCGAGCAATCGCTCTCGTCGACCGCGATGACGGCCCGCACCGACGCCCGCAATGCGCTGAGCGGCTTGGCGCATTCGCCCTCGGCCAAGCGCACCTTCACTTCGAAGACCGCCGGCAACGGCCGGGGGCACGGCTCGTCGTCATCGGCTCGACTGGCGGCCGACCAGAGCAACGTCAACGCCAAGGGCCAGAATGCGGTGCGCATGGGTGACTCCAACGAACGAGCCGCCCTTTCGGTGTCGCTTCGAGCGCGAGGGCTGCTGCGCCGTGCAACGGCATGAAGTCACGACGTTTTCTGGGGCGTGGCCCGAGCCGCCTGGAGTCGCGCCCGCGCCCAGTCGAACGCCACGACGCAGGCCCACGTCGCGGCGATGAGGGCGGCGAGCACCGGCCAGTACGTGACGAAGTCGCAGCGTTCGCGCCAGAAGCGGGTGAAGAGGCCGACGTGCCGTTGGTAGAGCAGCATTTCGTGAAAGAAATACGCCGACAGCGACGACGCGCCGAAGGTGCCGAGCACCTTCACCGGCCGTGACGTCACCGACGCCGGTACGCGCGTCTCGATGAACCGAAACACCGCCACGAGGCTCAACACCAGCACCCACCGCTGCGCTGCGTTGGCCGGGTTCGTCACCCAGAAGTGGTGGGGCGGGTACGCCGCTTTGAGCACGTCTTCGAAGGCCCACAACACCGCGCCCAAGCCCCACAACAGCCCAAGCCACGCCCACAATTCGCGCTCGTGTTTCATGGTGGCGACGGTGGCGCCGAACGACGCTCCCAAGAACACGTACCCGGCCCACGGCAGGAGGGGGAACGTCGTGCCCGTCGTGGCGTCTAAGAACCCAACTTGGGTGTTGAGAAAAATGCTGGCGACGCCGGTGAGGTTTTCGCACAAGGGCCCGAGGCCGAACGGCACCGCGGCGAGCGCGAGCATCACCCAACGCAGCGCCTTCGGCCGGGTCGCCAACCCGACCAACAGGGGCAAGGCCAGCAACAGCGACAGCCCGATGCACTGCAAAATGTCGATGCGAAAGAGCCACTTCGGTTCTTTCCACAGGGGGAACCAGATGAAGTTGACGAGGCTCGCCACCGCCAGCACCTCGCCGATGCGTCGCAGCGACTTGCGCGCCTGCGCGGCCCGTTGCTCGCGGTCGGCGGCCGCACGGCACTGCACCAGCGCCAAGGCAAAGCCCGCCGAAAAAATGAACGACGGCGCCACCAACCCGTCGAGTCGCACCAGCCTGGTGAACAGCGGCTGGCTGTGCAATTCGGGCCGCAGCAGCACGAGCGAGTGCGTCTGCACCATCACCACCACCGCCACTCCACGGAGCCAGTCGAAGGCATGCACCCGGCCAAGACCCATGCACCGCAGCGTACTGAATTGTCTAACTTCTCGAAATTGCTTGGTGTTTTATTCGCTGTCACAAAAAGCGAGCGGGTCGCGTTGAGCGAAATGAACCCGCAGTCGAAAGGAAAACCCCATGAGCCCGCTCGCCAACCCGAACTTTTCTTCAGAACCGTCTCACCGAGGGCCGGGTGGCTCGTACGAGAGCACCGGAGGTCGGTTGGTGTGCGCCGACGGGCGGGTGCTGCCGCTCAAGGGTGCGGCGCTGACCGCCGACGCAAAGGGCGGCGTCATTCGGGTCATGCTCGAGCAGACGTTCGCGAACTCGTGGAACGAGCCGTTGCGCGTGACCTACTCGCTGCCGCTGCCGGCCGACGGCGCGGTCAGTGGCTTCGCCTTTCGCATTGGTGACAAGCGCATCGTCGGTGAGGTCGACACCAAGAAGCAGGCGCGCCAACGCTTCGAAGACGCGATTGTCGAGGGCCGCACCGCGGCGATTCTCGACCAAGAGCGCACGAGTCTGTTCACGCAAGAGGTCGGCAACATTCCTCCGCACACCGAGGTCGTCTGCGAAGTCACCATCGACCAGAAGTTGGCCTGGTTGCCCGACGGCTGTTGGGAGTGGCGTTTTCCCACGGTCGTGGCGCCGCGGTACTTGGGTGAGCCGGGCCGGGTGGCCGACCACGCGAAGGTCACGGTCGACGTGGCCGACCAGGCGCTGCCGGTGAAGTTGTCGCTCGGCCTGTCGATTCGCGACCCGCTGGCCGACGGGGTTCGGCCCGAATCGCCCAGTCACGCGCTCCACACCGGGCGGGGCCTGGGGCGCACCGACGTCACCTTCGGAGACGAGCGAGGGGTCGGCCTCGACCGCGACGTCGTCGTTCGGTGGAAAGCGGCGGCCATGACGGTCGGCACGTCGGTCGACGCCGCGCGGCTGCCCAATGGCCACGCGTACGGCTTGGTGACGCTCGTGCCCCCGCTGGCCGAGGCCAACGTGCGGCCCTTGCCGCGCGACCTCATCGTGCTGCTCGACACCTCGGGGTCGATGTCGGGCCTGCCGCTCGACCAAGCGCGCCGGGTCACCTCGGCGCTCATCGACACGCTCACCGACGTCGACCAACTCGAACTGATTGAATTTTCGAATTCGCCCCGCCGGTGGAAGTCGGGGCCCTGCCGGCGAGCGTGGCCAACCGCCGCGACGCCCAGGCCTGGTTGGCGCAACTGCGCGCCTCGGGGGGCACCGAAATGCGCAGCGGCATTCTCGAAGCGTTGCGTGGCCTGCGGTCTGATGCGCAGCGCCAAATCGTGCTCATCACCGACGGCCTGATCGGCAGCGAGCACGAGGTGCTGCAGGCGATTGCCCACGGCTTGCCGGCGTCGTCACGCGTGCACACCATTGGCGTGGGCTCGGGCGTGAACCGCAGCCTCACCCAACCCGCGGCGCGCGCGGGCCGCGGGGTCGAGCTCGTCGTCGGGCTCGGTGAAGACGTCGAAGTGGGGGTCAAGCGCCTGCTGGCCCGCACGTCGCAACCGTTGGTGACCGAAGTCACGGTGACGGGCAGCGCGGTCGTCGACGTGGCGCCCCAGCGGGTGCCCGACGTGTACGGGGGCTCTCCGGCGCTCATTTCGGTGCAGCTGCGGCCCGAAGGTGGTGACTTGGTGATTCGCGGCAAGACGGCCTTGGGCGACCTTGAAGAGCGCGTCGTCGTGAAACCGCTGGCTCACGGTGAAGGCAGCCGCGTCGTCGCCACGCTGTTCGGTCGCGAGCGGGTCGAAGACCTCGAGCAAAACCGGGTCATCGAAGGGCACGGGCAGAGCGCCCACTTCGACGGGCTCATCGAAAAGGCCGGGCTCGAGTTTCAAATATCGACCCGGCTCACCTCGTGGGTGGCGGTGAGCCAGCTGCAAACCGTCGACCCGCGCGCGCCTCGCCGGGTCGAGACGCAGCCGCAAGCTCCGGTGTTTGGCTTGTCGGCCGAAGGGGTGGGGCTGCGGTCGCTGGCCGCCCCGAGCGCACCGGGCGGAGGCATGAACCAACTGCGGGGTCTGAGTTCGCTGGCGCCTGTGGTCGCCACCGAAGCCAAACGCAAGTTGAGCAAAGACGCGCCCTCGGTGCAGAAAGAGGAGGCGTTCTCGAGTCTGCGCGTGCGCGACGACGCGGGGGCCGCCGAAGATGAGTCGGCCGACTTCGCCGCCGGTGAACCCGAGGCGTTGCCGCCCGAAGAACCGACGGGAGCGTCGTCGTTGCCGCGTCCCGCGCCGCCCAAGGCCGCTGCCCCTGCGAGCTTGAGCGAGAAGGGGCGCGCCAAGGCTCCCGCGCGTTCGTCGTCGGCGCCCGAACAGAAAAAGCAGGGGCTGGGCCTGGGCGACTTGATGCGCAAGGCCTTCGGCTTGGGCAGCAGCGAAGGCGGTGACGGCGAGCGTGCTGAAACGGTCGCGGAGCCGGCTTCGGCGGCGCAGGTCATTCGCCGGTTCGTCGCCAGCCTGGCGCGCTGGTCGGGCCGTCGCCTCAGCGTGTCATTCGAGGTCGACCAGGCCTTCACCTGGGCTCCGCTGAGCGTTCGGCTCGAATTGACCGACGGCTCGTTCGTCGACGCGGCCGTCGTGGTCGAATTGACGACGACCCCGGGCACCTACGGGCCGAAGGTGACCATCAGGTCGTGGTCGACGCCGGGCGCGGCGCGAACGACGCGAAGCGCCTGCACGTCGAAAATGGCGCCGAACAGGTCGAGATCTCGTTGTAACTTCTCGCCACGCGTGGAACGACGAACTCGTCACGTTGCGGGCAATGGTGGCCGGTGACCTGGTGGCGTTCGCCCGCTGGGTCGCCGGCGCCGAGTCGTCGGTGCGCTGGTCGTTGCGCCCCTTCGCGGCCCTGCTCGACTGCGAGGCGGTGCTGCAAGAAGCGTTTTTGCGAGTCTGGCAAGTCGTGCCCAAGTTTCGCCACGACGGTCGGCCCCACGCGCTGCTCCGCTTCACCATCACCACCGCGCGGAACGTGGCGCTGAGCGAATTGCGTCGCGCGAATTCGGCCGGCGGCACCGGCCCGAACCCGAGCGCCATTCACGACACGCTCGACGCCCTCGAACGCGAACTGTCGGCCGAAGCCCACGTCGCTCCCACCACGCCCGACCCATTTCTGCGCCAGGCCATCGCGACCTGCCGAGAAAAATTGCCAAAACAGCCGGCGCTGGCGCTCGAACAGCGTCTGCTCGCCAATGGCACCGAAGCCGACCTCGACCTCGCGGCGCGCTTGAACATGTCGCTCAACACGTTTTTGCAGAACTTTTCGCGGGCGCGAAAGTTTCTGGCCGAGTGCCTCAAGAAGGCCGGCGTCGACCTCGACGCGGAGCTTGCACCATGACCGCCGAAGAAGAATTGCTGCTCGAGCAGGTCACTTCGGCCCACCGGGTTCGCAGCGTCGACGGCGTCATCAAGTCGCACCCGGCCTGGCACGACCTCGACGGCCCGGGGCGGGTGGCGGCGTTCGAGGCCACGGTGAAGTTGCGCAAGCTCGAACAGGCCCTCGACCCGGCGGGCATGAGCACCACGGTACACGCGATTTTGAGCCGCCTGCGTTGACGGCGGCGTCGAGGCCACGTCAATGGGCACCAACCTGCGGTATACCGGCCGGCCATGCCCGTTCAAACCCTTGCCGAAGTGCTCAAAGCGTCTTCAACCGAAAAGCAGTTCTCGAACATCGCCGGTCAGGCGCTCAAAGCCGCGGGGTTGGCGGCACCCTCCCCGTTGACGGGCGAGGCCCGGCTCGTGCTGACCCGCATCATGGCGCAGTTGCCTCCGGTTCACTGGCTGACCCCGGGAGAGACCTTCAGCGCCCGTGACACCGAGAGCCACAGCGCGAACGGCCGCTTTTCTACGCGGGTGACCGTGCACTTCGACCGCCAACGCAACGTCGTCGCGGTTCACCACGTGCGCGGCCAAGAGGGCGACTACAACCACAGCGCCTTCGCCGAAGTGAAGCGCCTGCCGAACGCGGCCAAAGCGCAAGACGCCTGGGCGAAGGTGCTCAAGAAATACCGAATCGAAGGGGCGGCGCCCGCTCCGGCGAAACCCGTGAAGACCACGCCCCGCCCAGCGGCTCCTTCGAAGGGCACCCAGGCCCTGCTCGAAGCGGTCTGGCGAAACCCCGACGACCGGCGGGCCCTCTCGGTGTTGGCCGACGCGTGGGCCGAGCAGGGTGACCCGCGCGGCGAATTCATTGCGTTGTCGCTGGTCGACAAGCCGACGCCCGACCAAGTCGAAAAACGCGTCAAGCTGGTCTCGAAGTTCAAAGGGCCGCTGGTCGGCCCCGCCCGTGAATTTCTGCGCGAATGGCACTTCGGTTCGAACGGCCTCGTCGAGTGGGCACGAATCGAAGCCGACAAGCTCATCGCCGGCCTCGACGAGGTTTGCTGGCTCAACCCTCGCTTGGCGCTGACGGTGACGTCGCTCAAGAAGCTGTCGGTGGCCCAAGCGCTCGGCGCCAAGTCGCTCGAGCGCGTGTATTTCGTCGACCTCTCCGGGGTGAACCTCACCGACAAGGTGTTGGGGGCGTTGACCCCCGCCCTCGTACGCGTTCGCCACCTGGGCCTGAGCTGCCGCGGCCAAGCCAAAGACGTGTTTTCGCCCGCCGCGTTCAAGGCTTTCGCCGACCAGCTCGAGTGCCTCGAATATTTTCACTTCGACTTCTATGCCGGCACGGGCGTGGCGCCGCTGGGCACGTACCTCGAGGTGATGTTCGACAGCCCTGGGTTCAAAAAGCTCCGCGGCCTGGCGGTGCCCGGAGCCGACCCGGTCGTGCTCAAAGAGCGTTTTCCCAAGCTCAAGGGCGTCTTCACGAGCCAGTACCAGTCAGACCGGCGACCCGAAACCGGAGTCGACCTCGAGCTGTTCAAGGTCGGTCGGTACGAGGGCCGGTGACGAAGGGTAACCCGCTGGCAATTTGCCAATGTGCTGATTTTGCTGCTGAATTGTCGCCAGCGCCGGCCCGGTGTACGAGCGCATGTCTCCCGAAGGGGCACTGGCGTGTCTCAAACGAAAGCGCAGGGTAGCCGATGTCGCGAAGTGTCGAAGGGCTGAGCCGAACAGAGCTCACCACCCTCTACACCCAATTCGCGCCCGTCGTGTTTCGTCGTGCGCGCACGCTGCTCGGCAACGAGGCCGAAGCATGGGACGCAGTTCAGGAGGTATTCGAGCGCATGTTGACCCACTCCAGTGAATTTCGGGGCGAAGCGCGGCCGACGACGTGGGTCTACCGCATCACCACCAACCTGTGCCTCAACCTCATTCGGGCGCGCTCGCAAAGAGAAGCGAAGCCGGCCGACGAGGCCTCGGCGGCCGAGCCCACCACGAGCGACTCCGAACGAACCGAGACCCGCGACCTGCTGCGCCGCTGGGTCGAGCACCTCGACGAACGCGAGGCCGTGGTGGCCACGTTGCTGTTCGTCGACGGGCTCACCCAAGACGAAGTCGCCGACACCTTGGGCCTTTCACGCAAGACCATTGGCCGCGAAGTCGAGGCCATTCGTCGCAAAGCGAGCGCCCTCGGGGCGTTGCCCAATGCCGAGGCCCAGTCATGACCACCCACCTGTCGAGCCTGGTTCTCGACGAATTGGCGGCGGGCGTGCCCGCGAGCGAGGCGGCCCGCGCTCACGTCGGCTCGTGCGGGAGCTGCCAGGGCAAGCTCGAGGCGTTGCGCGCCGAGCGGGTGGCGTTCGTTGGTTCGGCGCCGGCGGTCGAACAGCTGGCTCGGCTTCAGCAGCGCCGTGACGACGTCGCTCGCGCCCAGGCCCCAGCCCCTTCGTGGCTGCGGTGGTTGTGGGCCCCGGTCGCCGTGGGCGCCGTGGCCGCCCTCGCCCTTTTCGTGACTCCCCCTGCGCGGGTCGACCCGGCGGCGCCGACCGAACGGGTGAAGGGCGCGGCGACCTTCGAACTTCGCGCCCAGCGCACGGGCGCCAGCGTCGATCACGCCCGGGTGGGCGACTCGGTGTCGCTCTGGTTCGGCGCCGGTCGCACGGCGTCGCTCGCGGTGCTGGGCGTCGACGAGTCGGGCCACGTCGACGTGGTCTGGCCGCTCAACGCCGACCCCAATGGCCACTCGGAGAAGGTCAACGCCGACGACGGCATCGCCCAGTTGGCCGAATTCGAAGTCACGCCCGGGCCCATGGTGCTCCATGCCTTGGTGACCGAGGGCGACGTGCCACTCGACGCGCTCGTCGCTTCGGTGCAATTGCAGGTCGAGCGGGCCAAGAACCCGCTCGAAGTGACCCTCATTGCCCCGGCGGGAGTCACCGCGGTGCTGAGCCGCCGACTCGAGGTCTCCAAGTGAGTTGGCGCGTCGCCCTCGCCGCCGGCCTGCTCGCCGCGGGCCTCGCTTCGGCCCAACCGGGTACGGGGCGTCGGTACGCGCTCATCGTGGGCGAAAACCGCGGCTTGTCGTCTGACGAGGCGCTGCGTTTCGCCGAAGACGACGCGCGGCGAGTGCGCGACGTGCTCACCGAATTGGGCGGCGTCGCCCCGAGCGATGCCTGGGTGCTCACCGGCACCTCGGTGAACGCGGGTTCGGTGCGCGAGGCGCTGGCCACGGTGTCGGCCGCGCTGCGCTCGGCGGGTGACGGGGGCGCGAGTCGGCTCATCGTGTACGTGTCGTCGCACGCGGGCGAAGGCGAGTTTCATTTCAACGGCACCACGCTGCCGTTCGCCGACCTGGTCGAGTTCGTGAAACAGGCTCCGGTCGAAGTGGGCGTGCTCGTGGTCGACGCGTGCCGTTCTGGGGCGGTGACCCGGCTCAAGGGCCTCAAGCCCAGTTCTGCGCCCACCGTGACGGTCGAGTCGGGGCTCAAGGGGCGGGTGTTCATTTCGGCTTCAGGGGCCGATGAGTACGCCCAAGAATCAGATCTGCTGCAGGGTTCGGCGTTCACCCACCATTTGGTCGCCGGTCTGCGCGGCGCGGCCGACGCGAGCCACGACGGCGCCGTCACGGTCGACGAAGCGTACGCGTGGGCGTGGGCCCGAACCCTCGAGTCGACGTTCGGGTCGACCACCGGCCTCCAGCGCCCGCAGGTGCACGTCGATCTGCGCGGCGAAGGCGAGCTCGTGTTGACGCAGCCGGGGCAGGCGACCGCCCGGTTGACCTTGGGGGTCGAGTCGGCGGGCCACTGGCTCGTGGTCGACCGCAAGACGCAGCGGCTGGTGGCCGACCTGGTGAAGCCCGGGGGGCCGGTGTCGCTCGCGCTGCCGCCGGGCTCGTATGCCGTGCGGCTCCGTACCGACCGGCAGGTTTTCGAGCGCACGGTGACGGTGCCCGAGGCGGGCACGGTCGTCGTGAAAGACGCCGAACTCGAGCAGGCCTCGCTCCAGCGGGTCGCGCTCAAGGGCGGCGCGCCCGTCGAGCTGGCGTTGTCGGCGGGCGGGGTCGTCGCCTCGGGGCTGGTGGCCGGGCTCCAGGCCCAACCGGGCGTCGACGTGCGGCTCCGCCGTGACGGGCACCTCGTTTCGTTTCTCAACCAGCTGAGCGCCGAGGTCTCTTGGCGAACCGGGGCGAGCCCCAACGCCGGGTTTGCCCAGAACGAAGTGCAGGTCGCGTTCGGCGCGGGCCACCGGTTTCAGCTCGCGGCGCCGTGGGGGGCCGCGCGCAGCGCGAGCCTCGCCCTCGGTCTGGCCGCCGGGGCGCTCTTCGTACACCAAAGCCAGTTGCCCGACGGGTCGAGCCGCAATTCACTGGGGCCTTCGCTGCAATTCGACGTCGAGGGCCGGCTGCCGCTCGGCGGGCCGCTCGAGCTTTCGGCGCTGGGGTCGGCCGGCGGCGCGGTCATGAAAAAGAGCACTGGCATCAACGCGTTGCCCCGCTTGTCGGCGGCGCTGGCCCTGGTGGTGGTGTGGTGACGCTGACGCGGCCACCGTTTCTGCTGATCGGCCTCATGCTGGCGGGGGCGCTCGTCACGGCGTGCCTCGACCCGCTCTTCGAAGCCGGTGACGTCATCGTCGGTGACTGGGTGGCCTGTTGCGACCGCAACCAGTCAATCGACACGCGGCCCGCCGTCGCCGGTGACTATGTCACCGCGACCTCGTTTCCCTCGTGCGACTGCACGGCGGGGGCTTCGTGCCTCCGCTACCAACCCGCCCGTGGCGGCTGCCGGTTGGTGACCGTGGGCGGCGGCCCCGGCGGAGGAACTGGGTCTCTCGACGCCGGCGCGGCCGGTGGTGGTGGTGGGAGCGGCTCGTTCGACGCGGGTCTGGGCGGGGTCGATGCCGGCGTGGGGTCAAGTGACGCTGGTGTCGCACCGAGCGACGCCGGTACCGGGTTTGGCGACGCCGGTACCAGCTTCGACGCCGGCGTGGCGCAGCCA
Organism: Myxococcaceae bacterium; assembly: GCA_044225205.1. Lineage (GTDB taxonomy): Bacteria > Myxococcota > Myxococcia > Myxococcales > Myxococcaceae > JAEUJT01. The sequence goes on from JBGAIY010000115.1 coordinate 18,847, forward strand.
GACGCGGGGAGCGGCTACGACGCTGGGTCTGGAATGGGGGGCGGCGCTGGAGGAGGCGGCGGCACCGAGACCGATTGGCAGTTGTGCTGCGTCAGCGGGCAGCTCGACAGCTGTGCTTGCCCTGGGCCGTTTTGCGGAGCGCCGACGTTCGCGACGTGCGCACACGGCACGTGCAGCGAGACGGGGCACTGCCCTCAGTGACGACGGTGAATTGAAGCGGTTGCGTCGTGCTTGAAAACCCAAGTGCTGCGACGGCCCCCACGCCCAGCTCGCCGTGCACGGCGCGTTCAGGTTCGCTGGGTTTGAACGCGAAAGTGGCCTGCGATGGTGACGGCTGGCTGCGGTCGCGTTGCGTTTCGCGGAGCTTGAAAGTGAAGTGGGCTGCGACGGCGAC
>JBGAIY010000701.1:0-2860 GCA_044225205.1 Myxococcaceae bacterium
AGCGCGTCCATCGGGGGTGGGCAGACCAGCATTCGGTCGACGTCGAAACCGTAGATCTGGTGGTACTGCGCACCGATGCCGTGGAGCGGCGCGAACACCACATCGGCCAAACGCAGCGACCACTCCTCCATTCGGTACATGGTGTGGCGGTCGGTGGCCACGTGCGCGGCGCCTTCGACCTGGTCGATCATGCCGAGGCTGCCGTGAATTCGAACGGCGATCTCGGTGCCCGCGAGCTTGTCGTCGGGGGTACGCAAGGTGAGCGTCTCAAACGCCGGCCCGGCGTACTCGAAGAACTCGACCAAGTCGAAATGGGTGGTCTTCGCCAGCTGGTAGAGCCCCGCCCGAAAGTGAGCGCTTTTCGCCTGAAAAATCGTCGGTGCTTCGGGGGCCCGTGGCACCAACGTCACCAAGGCGTGCGCGGTGATGCCGGTCACGCCCCGTTGCTTGAGCTGCTCACGGTATTGTTCGACTTCGGCGGCCGGCATGTCGGCCAACACGTGAACACGGTGACCGGCCTTGGCGAGCGCTTCGGCCAACGCACTGATGACCACGCCCGCCCCGCCCCGGTTGATCGGGGCCAACTCGTACGTCACCAGACAAATGGTCTTAGCCATCGATAAACCGATTCCATAGAAGGGAGGCCTTCTCGTTGAGGTGCTTGAGGTGCTCGTGCGCACTCGCGACAATGGCCTCGCGGTTCGCCACCGCCGTCTCGACCTTCTGCGCAATGGCCCACGGGTCGTCGAGCTGCGTCACCACCAACGAACGCATCAAGAAGTCATGATCGTCGAAGATCGGAGACGTGTGGCTCGTGAGGCACACCACGCCCCGCTCGAGGCTCTCGATGACCGTCATCGGGTAGCACTCGGAGAGCGTGACGTAGAGGTTGGCGTCCATCTCTCCGAGCTTCTGCATGAATTCGGCGTGCGGCAGCAGACCGTGAACGTGAAAGCGCCCCTGGTGGGCCTCGCGACGAAACGCGACCGGCGCCTCGTTCACGTGAACGACCGAGTTGGGCACGGCGAGCGCGGCCATCACTTGGGTATTGAAGTTCTTGTGAATGGCCGTGGGCACGAACACGCCCAAGTTCATTTTGCCGCCGGTGAACCGAGTCACCTTGGGGGCCGTCGGCGACAAGTTCGCCTTGTTGTAGATGGGAAACGCCGGCACGCCCTCGCGCCGCAAGCATTCGGCCATGCCCACCTTCACGAAGCCCAGCGCGTCGATCACGCCCGCCCTGACCAGGTCGATCATGCCGTCGACCAACGGCGCCTCGCCCGGGTAGGTCTGCTGGGCGGTCGAGCCGTGAAAGACGTGGAGAATTCGCAGTTTCGGCAGCGCTTTTCGCAGACGAACGGCGAGCCGCTGTGACCCCGGAGGAATGCCTTGAATCACCACCACCTGCGACCGCGCGTCGCGCAGAAACGCGGCAATCGCGTCGGCGTGTTCGTCGGTGGCAATTTCTTCGATTTGCAGAACGCCTTCACACAGCCCCTGCGTCGAAGCGCGAATGCCGCGCCAGTCGGGGTGGCAAATGCCCACCACGCGGGGCGCTGCGGCCATGAAGGCCTCGGGCGTGGCCGGCGTCGCGCACCGGGCAATGCCCGCGAACGGCAGCGGCGGCGCTGGCGGGGGCGGCGCATGAACCACCGAGCCTGCGTGTGGTCGGTTGCGAAGCACTTGTTCTGCGCGTTCGGCCAAGTCTCTGACCACGCGGTACGGCTGCTCGAAACGCTTGGCCTTCTTCACCACGCGCGGCGGGCGAGCGAGCCGCCGAGCGACGCGACCTGCTCGGACAGGCGTTGCTGCTCTGAAAGGGCCTGGGCCAACTGCCGTTCGATGCACGATTCGGGTGCTGTCAGATACCGGCAGGCGCTCGAGCGCGACGTTGAATTCGGTTTCGAGCGCGCTTGAGGCGAACGCGGGCGCTCTTGCCAGTTCACGTTCAGAACGGGCCAAGGCGTCTTCGAGTTCGACCGTACCCACCGCGAGCGCGTCGCGAACACCAGCCGCAGGCGCGAATTTCGTGGTCACGTGCGGCCAAGCTCGCGCGGTAGCGCCGCCCCAGCTGCGTCGGCCCCACGCTCGAGTTCGACCAGGTAGATGTCTTGGTCGACCAGCACGCTCGAGCACCGTCACCCGCTTGAGCCCGAGGGTGCCGGACACCCGACGAGATCGTGCAGCCAGCAGCCAGCGTGCGCGTCGGCGCCGAATCGGGTTCGGTCGACCTTCTTGTTCTCGATGAGCACCAGGCGCTCGAACGTCACCCGCACCATTTCAGACAGCACGCCCGGCAAGTCGTCAGGGTTGACGTGAATGAGCACTTCGCTCGAATAGGCGACGTCGAAAAACTGTTCAGGGTACGGCAGCTTTTCTCCCGGGTTGATCAACCGAACCCGGTCTCGGGCCCACGGCATGTCTTCGACGTAGTCGCCGATCTTGCCGACCATGGTGGGGCTGATGTCGCAGCCGTACAGGTCGAGGTGACCCAGCCGCTTGAGGTTCTTCAGGTGGCGGCCATACCCGCAGCCGTAGTCGAGCACACGCAAGCCCGAGGTCGACGCGAGGTGCGACGTCAGCCACGCCTCTTGCCGGTTGTAGCGCGTCTGGGTCGAGCGCCGTCGCTCGACTTCTTCGTACCAGGGCTGGCCGCCGTGCTTTTGCCACCACTCGACGTTCGGCCGCTCGCTGCTGGTGAGAACTGGAGTGCCCACCTCCACCGGAGTCATCACGGTGGCGGCATTGTCGGTCTGCAATTCCCTTGTTTCGTTGGCCATTATGGTCGTCTCGCCCCTGGGTACGGTCGGGCGGGGCGATAAAGGAAGTCGACTTGCCCGTCAAGCCCCGGTCGGGCGAA
>JBGAIY010000116.1:0-19222 GCA_044225205.1 Myxococcaceae bacterium
CGTTTCTCCAAGCCATGGTGTCTCGGCCGCTCGTCGCGGGCGCCGGCATGGGGTTTCTGCTCGCCGACGTCACCACGGGCCTCTACATCGGCGTGTTCTTCGAAATGTTGCACCTGGGCGGCGCGTCGCTCGGCGGCTCGGCTCTCGGCAAGAACGCGTCGAATCGGGCGCCTTGGCCTTCGTTGCTCTCGAGTTCGACGAAGCCGTCGTGCTGTTTGAGAATGCTGTACACCATTGACAAGCCAAGACCGGTGCCCTCGCCGAGGCGCTTGGTGGTGAAAAAGGGTTCGAACACCCGGTCGTGGAGGGTCGGCGAGATGCCCGCGCCGTTGTCGGCCACGCTCAGCCGAACGAAGCGGCCGGCGGTGACCCAGGTCTTGGCCCGAGTGGCTTCGGGGCCCACCGTCGCCGGCACACAGCTCACCACGATTTCACCCCCCCGCTCACCGATGGCGTCGCGGGCATTGACGACCAGGTTGACGACGACTTGCTCGAGCTGCGAGGGGTCGACCAGCGCCCAGAGCGCCTCGGGGGTTTCGAGCTTCAGCGAAATCGACTCCGAAATGAGCCGCCGCAACATGGGCCACAGCTCGTGGAGCAGCAAGTCGAGGCGGGTCACCCGGCGCGGAGTCGTGTGACGCCGGGCGAAGGTGAGCAAGCGCCGGGTGAGCGTGGCCCCGCGGTCGGCCGACTTCTTGATCAACGTCAGCGATTCGCGCAGCTCGTTCAAGTCACCCGAGCCGACGGCGTACAACCCGAGGTCGGCTTCGGCCGAAATCGCCGCGAGCACGTTGTTGAAGTCGTGCGCCATGCCGCCGGTGAGCGTGCCAATGCTCTCCATTTTCTGCGACTGCCGCAGCTGTGCTTCGAGCGCTTCTCGGTCTCGGTCGGCTTGGAGCTTGGCCGTCACGTCGGCGAAGCTGCCCCAGATGCGCGTGAGCGTTGGCCCCGCCCGAATGCCCTGGGCGCGAACCGTGACGTACCGCGGCCCCCCGCTCGCGGGGTCTTGCTCGAGCCGGCTGTCTTCGAGCACGAAGTGGTGCTCGACCATGCGAAGGTACAGCTGGCGCAGGCTGTCGAGCGACGAGCGGTGAATGCTGCGCACCCGCTGCCCAATGAAGTCTTCGACGCTCGATGCCCCCCGCATGTCGACGTAGGCCTGGTTGCATTCGACCAAACGGCCTTCGAGCACCCGCTCGAACTGCTCATGCACCGGCAAGGCCAGCGAAATGGGCGGGTCGAATTCGTAGCACCACACCGCGTCGCGGGTGTTCGCCACGAAGCTGTGAAACCGGGCCTGGGTTTCTCGGAGCCGGCGCTCGAGCGACTCGGGCAGCTCGCGCGAGACGACGGCTTCATGGCAGTCGACCAGCGTGCCGACGACCATTGTTGCCCGGCCGTTGGCGTCACGCGTGGGTGCGTGGGCACGACAGTCGTACCAACGCCATTCTGCGCTTTGGAGCCGCAGCCGAAATTCGAGCCGGGCCTGCGTGACGCTGCCCTCGACCAGCGCGCTGATGGCCGAGAACACCGACCCCCGTTCGCTGTCGTGAACGTATTGACCGCAGTCGGCCAGCGTCAGCGCTCGGGTGCGCGCTGGCCCATTCGGCGCGGGCCACCAGTCACCATGCGGCCGCACCACGCCCTGCGTGACGTCGAGACTCCACACCCCCACACCCGCTTCGAGGAGCGCTCGGCTGAGCCACTGGTCGTCGAACGTCGCCATGAACGGCGCTCGACTGTAATGGGTTTGCGAAGCCCGTGTGCGTCGGTCGCTCTGACTTCGTGCAGTCTCGCCGTCGTGAAGAAAAGTACTCAATGGCTGACGCCGAAAAGTGAATGGGCCCTCAGCACTTCGACCGGTGTGAATTGGGCGGGTTGCGTTTGGCAGTGAAAACCAGCAAACGCTTGAAGCATGTTGGCCGCCCGCCCCCATGTCGAACCGCACCGCCGAAGCGACGCCACCTCGGTGGTGGTGAAGGAGGTGTACCTCTCGCTGCAAGGCGAGTCGTCGCACCAGGGGCTGTTGTGTGCCTTCGTTCGGCTGACCGGGTGTCACCTTCGCTGCTCGTATTGTGACAGCGAATTCGCTTTTCGCGGAGGCACCCGCCGCGCGGTCACCGACCTCGTGGCCGAAGTGAAAGCCCTGCGAACGCCCATGGTCGAAGTCACCGGGGGCGAGCCGTTGCTGCAACCCGGCGTCTACCCGTTGATGGAGGCGCTGCTCGCCGAAGGGTTGGTGGTGTTGCTCGAAACCTCGGGCGCCATCGACGTACGGCTCGTGCCCGCAGCGGTTCACAAGATTGTCGACCTCAAGACGCCGTCGTCGGGCGAAGCCGACCGAAATGACCTGCGCAACTTCGAGTCGATGAACGAGCGTGATGAACTCAAGTTCGTCATCGGCTCGCGGGCCGACTTCGACTGGAGCGTCGACATGATTCGCCGCCACCACCTCGACCGCCGGCCCTTTTCATTGTTGTTTTCGACCGTGTTCGACCGCTTGCAACCCCAAGAACTGGCCCAGTGGGTCATCGACGAGCGGGTACCGGTGCGGTTTCAGCTTCAGCAGCACAAGTATGTCTGGCCGCCCGACGCACGCGGGGTGTGACCCCCTGAGGTGAATTCAGAAGACCTTGACCAAGAGCGCGTTGACGCCCGTGTTGAAGCGGCCGGTCGAAATGAGCCCAAAGCTGAGCGCCAGGTCGAGTTGAAACATGCCCTCGATGAGCGCGTGAAAACTGGGGCCCAGGGCGGTACCGAAGCGCAAGTGCTGGGCGCCGGTCGAACGGTTGAGCTCTCCGTAGGCCGCCGTGTCGAGAAAGACGCCGATTTTGTAGAGGTCGCGGGTCAGTGAGAACCGAAACTCGCCTTTGAGGCCGACGGCCGAACGCACGAAAATGTCGCCGAACACGCCGCGCAAGTTGTCACCCAGCGGCTCCTCGAAGGGGAACAGCACGTCGCCCGTGAGCCAGGTGCCCCGGCCTTTGAGCCAGACGTCGTGCCAGCCCAGCGCGAAGACCTTTTGGTAGAGCCCTCTCACCTCGAGGTAGGTGGGCTGCTCTGGGCGGCGCAGGTTCGCGTAAAGGCGCGCGTCGAGCGACGCGGCGTGGCGGCGGTCCCACCTCCCGTTGCCGGTCTCGAACGTGCCCTCGAAGTGGGCCTGCACGAAGGTGCGCAAGCGCGCCGAGCTGTCGACGTCGATGAACGGTTGGGTGCCCTCGGGAGCGCGCGCCCCGAACACCAGAAAGTGCTGCACGCCGTAAGTGACCGAAAACGCCAGCCACTCGGCCAAGGGCAAGGCGAGGTTGAATGAAATTTCGTTGGTGGTCGAAAAGTAATTCTCGAGGTTGAGGTCTCGGCGTTGGCGCGCGTTGCCCTGCCCGGTGAATGACAGGTACGGCCGAAACGTGTTTGACGCGTCGAGCGCCGGCAAAAACCACTGCAGTTCGCCAAAGACCCGCGAAGGAAAAACGTAGAGCCGGTTCGCTTCGATGTCTTGGCGCAACCCGAGGCCGGCCATGAGCCCGGCCCGCCAGCGGTCGTCGTGCAGCAGCGCCGAGCGGCCCTGGTAATTCACCCCGAGCTCGAAGCCGTCGAAATACGATGAGCGCACGTCGAGCCCCGGGCCGGTGCTCCATTCGCGCTCGGTGAAGAAGAGGTGCAGCTCGTACTGTTCTTGAGGCCGCACCAACTGCTGCCCCGAAATCGTGCCCAGCACGCTCAAGTCGGTCAGCTGCGGGCCCTCGTGTCGCACCGTTTGGCTGCGAACCAGTTCCCACTTCGGCAGGTCGATGTTCAGCGACTTCGAGAGCTCGGCCAGCTGCCGCTCGAGGTACGGTTGGTTGAACGTGTCGCGAGGCACGTCGAGTGCAAGGCGCAGGCGCACCATTTGAAACGTGAGCCGACCGCGAAAGACGACCTTCTCGAGCCGCCCCTCGTCGATGCTGATGTCGAGGGTGTTGCCCGCTGGCACCACCACCACCCGGGCCAGGGTGTAGCCGGCCCGGTTCAGAAACGAGGTGAGTTGTGACTGAATGAGGTCGGCCGTCACCGAGTCGGGTTTGGCGTCGGCCGGCACGTCGAGCACGGCGAGGTACACCTCGTTCGTCAAGACGCCATTGCCAGCAATGGTGACCGAAAATGGCAGCTTCGGCGGGGAGGGCGTGTCCTCGTCGTCGAGGTGTGTGGTTGAATGGGAGGGAGCGGGCGCGGCGGCCCCAGCGTCGGCCGCCCCGGTTGGCGGGCTCGAAAAAGGGGGTTCGGCGGCCCAGAGCGAGAGTGTCAACAGCGTGGGCCAGCCGAGCGTCACCACCTCACGCTACGCGAAAGTGCCCGCGTCGGCTTTTTTTCACCGAATTTCACCCAGGTGGGTGGCCCAAAATTCAAGCGCGTGGGTCACCACCGGTTCAAAGGCGGCGCCCCGCGAGTAGACCTCGTGGTGCCGCAGGCCCGGCAACCCGACCAACCGCTTCGGCTCTCGGGCTTTCGCGTACAAGCTGGTGAGCTCGTTCTTCGAAATCAACGCGTCATCGCCGGGGTAAATGAACATCGACGCCCGGCTGTGGGCCACGTCGTCTTCGGGCTTGAAGGCGAACAAGTCTTCGAGCGACTCGAAGGTGACCTCGAGCCGCCAGCGTGGGTGCGCCGGTTGCTCTTTGACGAGCAGCGCGCACGTTTCGGGGTCTGACGACAAGAGGCGTGGCACCGCCACGTAGGTCGCTTCGCCGGTTTGCACGAAGGCCCGCTTGGCCGCGTGCACCTTGGCTCGAAATTTTTCAAATTCACCGAAGTGGGCCCAGACCCGCTCGAGGTCTCCCGGGCCAGCGACCGCCACCAAGGCTCGAACGCGCGCATCACGGCCCGCGACCGCCGCAGCGACGCTGGCGCCGAGGCTCACCCCGAAGACGCCGATTCGACGGCTGTCGATTTCGGGCACGGTTTCTAAAAAGGTGAGAGCGTTGCGCACGTCTTCGACTTGGGCTTGCGGCACCAGCCGGCAACGCGGGGCGCCCGCACTCTCGCCAAAATACCGGTAGTCGATGTTCAAGGTGGCGTAGCCCGCGCGGTTGAACGCTTCGGCGTGTTCGCCGAGCCACACTTCTTTGGTCAAACTGAACCCCTGACAACACACGACGACCGGCATGGGCACTCCAGAACCTGCGGTTTTCAAGTCGGGTATGCGGAGGGTGCCGACCACCGACTGGCCTTCAGAAAAAAATTCGACTCGTCGTTGCATGGGCGCACGAGAGCACAGAACGCCGAGCCGGGCGACCAGCGCCCGACTCGCGCCCTTTCGCACGACGTCGGTTTCATTCTCGAATTGACCTGGCGTTGCACCCACCCTCGAAACTGACCCAGCATCAATTCGAGAGAACCTTGGTTTTTCAGCGCCGGTGCGACCCACGGCGTCACCGCCCGACCGGCCCGGTTACCTTGTGCGCAACCCGGCTGGTCTTGATGGTGGTCGGCCCGTTGACGGCCAAATCTGCCTCAACTTTTCGAACTTCTTCTGCCGCCCTTCACCTTCACCAGTTCTTCTGGTCGGGCGAAGGGCGCCTTGGTTCGGTGTTCGACAATGCGCTTCGCGGCCTTTTCACTGACGGGCCCGTTCGACGCCGCAAGGTGTTGAGGTTCACGACGCCACCGACTTGCACCGCCGACTGCCGTTTTGCGGCGAACGCCTCGCTCGACGCGGTCGAGGCCGGCCGCCAACACGAGCCACATGAAGGCCTTCATTTCAGTGCGCCTCCATGACGGCGGTGTGTTCGGTGGCGTTCCCCGCTCCGTCGCGTCGCTCGAGCGCCTCGCGCACGTGCAACTTGCCGTCGAGCGGCAGCACGTCGAGGTACACGTTCAACGAGCCATCGCGGTTCACCCACGCCGACCCTGCCTTGACCCAGATGTCGGTCTTCCCGTCACCTCGGTCCTTCGTCCTTGATGGAGAACACCTGTAACCGCTTGCCTGCATCCAACACGCTTCTGCTCCTGTTGCGTCGACGACATTGTCGACGCGCTGAGCCCACTGCAGTGCCCGTGCCAAGGTCGGCGGGGCTCGCGCTCGTGGGCCGGGCGCGGGGTGATCAGCCTTCGGGGTCCTCCGAAAGAGACCTGGCGCAGACACTCCAGGCGCGTTCTCGGCGGTTAAGACACCACTTCGGGTGGCGACCGCCACCGCCGGTGCACCCACACCCATTGCTCGGGAGCCCGCCGAATGGCCGCTTCGATGCCCAAAGTCAGCCGCGCCGTCAGCGTCTCGGCCGTGTCGTCGGCGTTCACCGGCACTTCGTGCATGCGCAGGAGGTACCGACCCGAGGCCGCGTCGCGCTGGCAGAAGCCCAGCATGACGGCGGCGCCGGTGCGCAGCGCCAAGTCGCCCGCGGCCCGAGGCGTCTTGGCGAGTTTGCCGAAGAACGGCACCCACACCGACTGCACGCGAGTGTCTTGGTCGATGAGCAGACCGAGAATCTCTCCATGCTCGAGCGCGCGGAGCATGTTCTTCGCCGCTGGGCGCAACGCGCCAACGGCCGAGCCGTCTGAGCGCGAAACGAGTCGACCCAAGCGGTCAAGCGCGGGTCGCTCGTCTCTTTGGCGATGGTCTGGCACGGGTACCCGGCGAGGGCGACACGGCGGGCGAGCAGCTCCCAGTTGCCGACGTGGCCACTGACGAAGACGACGCCTTTGCCGCGGGCCAGCGCCGCTTCGAGCGCCGCGCGGTCGGCCTGCGGCCAGTCGATGAAGTCGTCGACCCGGGCGTCGAGCTGGCGAATGCACAGCAGTTCGAAAGCGCACCGGCCCAAGTGGCGAAAGCTGGCCCGGGCCAGCGCCTCTCGTTGCCCCAAGGGCTGATCAGCGAAAGCCACCGCGAGCGACTCGAGCGCCTTGCGCCGTTCTCCGCGGGCGACCCAAAAGGCGAGCACCCCGAACGCCTCACCCAGCCGAGCGGCGAGGGCCAGGGGCAACGCACCCACACCCGCCGCCACGACCCGCAAGGCCAGGTAGCGAGCGAAACGCTTGAATCGCTTGAGCGGGGGTGCCACGCCGAAGGCCGCCTCGTGTTGGTTCGGCTCGGCGAACGCCAAGCACTTGATGCTTCTACACAATTCGACACCCGCATTCACAGCAAGCGTTGGTTGAGGGATTACAGTCGCCGAAATGTCGAACGCTCCTGAAGACTCGTCGCCCGCCAGCCAGCCGGCGCCGCTCGCTCAAGTACACGTGTTGCTGTTCATTCGCGGTTTGCTGTTGGTGACGGTGATGTTGAGCCTGTTCGTGGGCTTGCACTGGTACCTTGGCGCTCGCCTCATTCGCGACGCGCAGGTGCCCGAGCCCTTCCGCCGCGGTGGCGTGGTTGCGCTGTGGGGGCGTTCGGCAGCATCTTCGCGGCTTCATCGGGGCGGTTGTTGCCGAAGCCCTGGCCAAAGGCTCCAGTGGGTCGGCTTCTGGTGGATGGGCGCCTTCGGCCTGCTTCTGGTGGGCACGGTGGCGACCGACGTCGCGCTCTGGGTTGGAGGTCATTTCGCCCAGGTCGACGCGTCGTGGCAGGTCTCGCGCGCCGACGCGGTGGCGGCCTTCACGGTGCCGGCGTTGGCCTGGGGCTTTTGGGTTGCCCGCCGCCCCGAAGTCAAACGCATCACGGTCGACATACCGCTTGGCGCCCGGGCTCGACGGTACGCGCATCGTGCAAATTTCTGACGTGCACATCGGCGAGACGTTGGGCCGCGACTTCGCGCAGCAGGTGGCCGACACCGTCAATTCGCTCAAGCCCGACCTGGTGGCGGTAACGGGAGACATGATCGACGGCTCGGTGGCGCGGCTGCGTGAAGACGTCGCTCCGCTGGGCACCATGCGGGCGCGCTACGGCGTGTTCTTCGTCACCGGCAACCACGAGTACTACAGCGGAGGCGCCGCGTGGGAAACCGAGGCCCGCCGCTTGGGCATGACGGTGTTGCACAACGAGCATCGGGTCATCGAGCACCAGGGCGCCCAGCTGGTCGTGGGGGGAGTGACCGACCTCGAAGGGGCGCGCTTCGCCGAATCACACGCCCCCCGCGTCGACCTGGCCTTCGCTGGCGCGCCCTCGGCCCCGCGCATTTTGCTCGCGCACCAGCCGCGCTTCGCCAAGGCCGCGGCGAAAGAAAACGTCTCGCTCATGCTCAGTGGGCATACCCACGGGGGCCAGATCTTCCCCTTCATGTTTTTCGTGAAGCTGCAGCAGCCCGTGATTGGCGGCTTCGCGACGCTGTCGGGCGTGCCGACCTACACGAGCAACGGCACGGGGTATTGGGGCCCTCCGTTTCGGGTCGGCCCGCGCGGTGAAGTGACCGAAATTACCCTGCGCGCCGTGCCGTCAGTCGGGTGACGTGCCCGCCGGCTGCTCGGTTGGTGTCGTCAACCAGACCCGACGGCTTCGACGGCCGTTGAGGACAACCGCGCCGGTGACGACCTGCTTGGCGCCACCGGTGGCCCGCTCGACCACGGTCTTTTCCGACAGGGAGTCGACGAAAGCCGCAATGGCTTTCGGGTCGTTGGGGTTTTTCATGAGCTGAGCGAGGGCCGGCCCCCAGCGGGCAAAGCTCTCGGCGCTGTCGAGCATTTGCGCGGCGCGGGCGGTGCGCCCCACGGTGGTGAGGGCGGTGCCGCTCCCAAGACCGAACGTGGGCGTCGAGTGCGCCCTGGGCGAGCCCCTTCAGCAACGACCACACCCGCTCTCCCGGCGACAACTCGCGCCCGCTGGCGTCGCGGCCTCGCATCGCACAGGCCATGTCACTCGCCGCCCCCGAGAAGGGGATGAGGTGTTTGAGCAAGTCGCCTTTGTTTTCAGAAAGCAGTTTCGCCATGGCGGCGACGGCTTCGGGGCTGTTCACGCCTTTCTCGGCCACCACCGCGAGCAGCTCGCGAATCGCCGCGGCTTTTTCGGGGCCATAGAGCTGGTGATCTGATCAACCGTACCCGGCGACATCTCCGGCGTTGATTCGGCCTGCGCCTGCTCTTTCGTGCCGGGCCCCGGTGCATCGACGGGCTCGGTCTGGGTCGCCGGAGTCGTTGGAGGCGACGCTTCACCGACCCTCGGCGCCTGCGAACCTGGCTGATACCCGTCTGCGTCATAACGCGCGCGAATGGGAGATGGGGTGAGGGTCGGTGTTGGCTCCGTGGGTGCGATTGGCGCGCCGTCGACCGGAGTCGACTCGGCGCACGCGACGCGATCAGCGCGATCCAAGCCCGCGATGCGGGTGAATCAGCTCCGACCGGCAAACCCATGCCCGGTTGAGGGTCGCTGGTGTGCAGAGTTGCGGTAAATGAACACAAGAGCTTGATATTGATACGTTTTCTTGCGTCGATGCGGGCCATGGCATTGGTGGTACTGGTGCGTACTTTCGCCGGCGAAGCTCGCCGGTACCTGGTCAATGGCCGGTGCCCTTCAGCGACCTTGAACGCGAACGGCACTGATGGACGGCGAAAAAGCTGTGGTCGACCCAAGGCACGATCTGGTGGTGGAGACGCCGAAGGCGGTGAAGACTGCGCCACCTACGTTCTGGCGGGTGATCGTCACGCTCACGCTCAACGGGGTGCCACTGCAGCTCGTGCGCGCGGGCAAGGGCGAGGCGCTCAAGCCGAAGGGCCGACTGGCCAAGAAAGCCGAAGCCGCCGAGGGAGCCGAGAGTGACGCCGAAGCGCTGGCCCAAGCGCAGCAGTGGCTTCAGAACCAACCGGCGCCGAGCACTCCAGCCCCACCGCCGCCCGCCGCCAAAGCGCCGAAGGCCGCCGCGCCCGTCAAAGCCGGCACGGATCAGCTCAGCCAGCTCCGCTGCTGGTCGAATTGCGAAAGGCCGGTACGCGAGCGGCAACACCTACACCCAGAAAGTGCACTTCTCGGCCAATGGCACCTGGTCTGATCTTTCCGAGTCAGACATTCACGTGAACAACAGCATCGGCATCGCCGAGGCGACGAGTGACCGGCAAAGCGGTGGTCAGTGGGTGGTGCGCGGCGGTCAATTGCTCATGTCGAACCCCCCCGAAACCCCACAGCTCACCCCGTTGCCGCTGACCATCACGCGCAATTCGAACGGCTACCCCATTCTCAACAGCAACGGCCGCGAATATTCGCAGTGTCAGTGACCCGTCAGGCCTCGAGCCAGCCGGGTCGCACGTCGAGATAACTGCGCTCGAGCGACTCGCACCGACTCGCCAACGCGCTCAGCCGGGGCAGCTCGGTCAGAAACCAATACTGCCCCGCCGCGCGCAGCCCTTTGGCGAAGTCGTCGTCTCGGCCGTGGGCGGTGGTGACGAGCTTGAGCCACACCCACCCGATGATCAGCGTCGACGCAAAGTCATAGTAGTCGAACGAATGCCCCAGCATGTCTTCGACGGCCCCACGCGCGCCGTGGGCCCCGAGGGTCGCGGTGAGTAAGACCCAACGTTCAAGGCCCTCACGCACCGCCCGGGCGCCTTCTTGCGGCCCGTGGGCTTCGGCCTCCTCGACGTCGGCCAGCACCTCGTCGCGCAAAATCGCCAGCGCCGAGCCCCCGGCGGCCACGACCTTGCGCCCCAACAAGTCGAGGCTCTGAATCGACGTCGTGCCCTCGTGAATCGAATTGAGCTTCTGGTCGCGGAGCCACCCTTCGACCGGGTACTCGCTCGAATACCCGTAGCCTCCGTGAATTTGCAGCGCCAAGGCATTGGCCTCGTACCCCCGCTCCGATGGAAACGTCTTCGCCACGGGGGTCAGCACATCGAGCACCAGCGTCGAGCGCTCGCGAACCTGCGGGTCGACCGCGTGCTCGGCGAGGTCGGCGTACTTCGCCGTCATCGCCAACAGCGCGAGCGATCCTTCGACAATGGCCTTTTGGCGCAGCAGCATTCGGCGCACGTCAGGGTGTTCGAACAACGGCACCATGGGGCTCGACTGATCGGCCTGACCCAACGCCCGCCCTTGCCGCCGCTCTTGGGCCCACGCGAGTGACTCGTGATACGCGACCGACGCGGTGGCCGCCGCGTTCACGCCCACCATGATGCGGGCTTCGTTCATCATTTGAAACATGCACCGGAGCCCCTGGTTCGGCGCGCCCACCAGGTACCCCTCGCACCGCCCGGCGTCACCAAAGGAGAGGCCGACGCTCGGCAACCCGCGCCAACCAATTTTGTGAATCACGCCGCTGACGTGCACGTCGTTCGCTTCGAGCGTGCCCGGCCGCCGCTTCGGCACCGCGAACAGCGAAATGCCCTTGGTACCCGGTGGAGCGCCGTCGATGCGGGCCAACACCAAGTGAACGATGTTCTCGGTGAAGTTCTGGTCGCCTCCCGAAATGAAGAGCTTCGAACCCGAAATCGAATAGCGGCCCGGCAGGCCGTGAAGCGGCGACGCGCGTGACGTGAGGTCACCCAAGCTCGAACCGGCGTGCGGCTCGGTGAGCGCCATGGTGCCCGACCACCGGCCCGAATACATCGGCTCCACGAAGAGCGCCTTCACCTCGTCGGTGCCGAACGCTTCAATCAAGTGCGCCGCCCCCGACGTCAAGCCCGCGAACCCGTACGCCGACAGGTTGGCCGCCATGAGGTACGCGCTCGAGAGCGTGGCCACGGTGAGCGGCAGCTGTTGGCCTCCGACGGCGGGCGGCCGGGTCGCCGCGAGCACGCCGAGCTCGACCAACTGGCGCCACGCCGCCGGCATGGCCGGGTGGGTCAGCACGCGACCGCCCTCGAAGGTCGGAGGCGCTTCGTCCATCGGTCTCCAGGTGGCGGCGAGCGATTCTCGGGCGAGGCGCCGGTTCGCGTCGAGCCAGGGTTCGAACGTCGCGCGGCTGTGATCAGCAAATGCCGGCAGGGCGCACAGCTCTTCGACCTTCACCACGTCGAAGAGCACGTAGTTGACGAAGCGGTCTGCGACGAGCGGGTTCATGTCGGGTCTTTCACCGTGCAGTCGGCCGGCCGAACGTTCATTTCCACACCAGAAAGCCGAAGGAGAGGTTCTGGTACCTGTTCGCCAGGTCGAACGAAATGCCGAACGCGATTCGTTCTTTGCCCAACGAAAACAAATACAGCTCGAAGCCGAACGTGACGTGCGGCCGCAGCACCGGCCCGGTCGAAACGAATGGCGGTTCGAAGTACGACCCCGCCCGAAGCCGCAGCAGGTCGATGAACAGCTCTTTTTCGACGCCAATGCGCGGCTGCACCGACAGCTGGTACCCCGCGTTGAGCGCGGGAAATTCGGGCTGCTGCAGAAACGCGCCCACCGTCGTCGCCCCCTGCACGGGGAAAAAGACGTCGAGCTGGGCGCTCAAGAGCCACTTCGTCATCGCCGTGGTCTTGAGGCCGTTGGGCTGGTTCTCGTCGCGCGCGACCCACCCCAAGGGCGAGGTGATGTTGAGGTGCCGGCCCGAGCCCAGCGCAATGGCCCCGCCGAACGAGAGCCGGCCAGGCACGTCGACTCCCGACGGCGCGACCAGCCCACCAATCTGGGTACGCTCGCGAAACGGAGGAGCCACCAGCTGCGGCTTGTACGACAGCCCCACCCTCCAGTCGGCGTTCTCAGGCCGGTACACGGCTCCGAGCGTGACCCCCCACCCGTGAAAGCCCATGGCGTCTTTGGGCGAGGGCAACACGTCACCCGGCTTCTGCTCGCCATAGCCGATGAAGACGTGGGTCGACTCGACGCCCAAGCCCACCAGAATTTGGTCGTACCAAAACGAACCCGACACGGCGCCAAACGCGTGGGTCAACGACACGTTGTGGTACCGCACGAAGTCGTCACCCGGCAGCTGGCTCTTGTTGAGAAAATTCTGCAAGTCGACGCCGACCGCGAAAGCGAACGACTTGTACTGCAGCGAGCCCACCAAATAGATGACTTGGGTGCCCAGAAATTCGAACGGCCCCGCGACCGACTGATCGGGTCGACCGTCGTTGTCCCAGTCTTGTTCTTTGGTGGCCCCGGGAGGCAAGAAGTGCAGCGCGAAGGCGAAGTCGACGTGCAGGTCGGCGTTGTACTTGGGGTCTTTCATGGCCGCCGAGGCGGGGTTGCGCGTCACCCCTTCGGCGCCTTCGGCCACGCCCACGAAAGCACCGGCGATGCCCATCAGCCGCGGGCTGCCGCGCAAGGTGCCTTCAGACAACAACAGCCGCTGCTCGTGTGAAAACGCTTGCGCGGCGGCCGCTTGCGCCCACAGCACCACTGCCGCCACCGCGAGCGAACGCATCGCCCGGCATGTTAGCCGCTCACCGCCCCCGCCGCCTCGTTCTGCGCGTGGCCGCTACTTTCGGTAGGCGCGCAACCGGCCCGCTCCGTCGATTTGCCAGAACGCCGTGGGCAGCACCCCCACGGCGATGGCACCCGACAGCTTGGGGTAGGCGTCGAGCACCAGGTCGTCGTGCCGCACCGTCAGAAACATGCTGTCGAAGTTGAAGTACGGCAGCCCCGACCCGAGCTGGCGGCCGGTCGCGTCGTTCTGCACCTTCGACAGCGTCGGCAAGTCGCCAATGAAATGAAGGTAGGCGGTCGAGTCGTCGGGGGGCAGCATCACCCAAAAGCCCGGCCCGTCGATGCCGAGCGGTTGCCCTTGGGTCGTCACGCACGTGGCGCTCGGGGTGGGGCCCAAGCGTACGTGGCACACCGACTTGTTGGTGGTGAGCACGCCGTAGGTCGAATCGGTGAGCGCCACCGCGTACCCCTGGCCCACCGGGTCGAGGCCCGGCACGTCGACCCGCGACTCGACGACGAGGTCGGTGCCGTTCGCGGCGTAGGTCGTGACGGCGCCTTGGTCGAACACGAGCAACGTCTTCTCGAACGCGACGTTCGCCCAGCGGCTGGGCAGCGGGTCGGTCGACCGCAACGACTCTCGCTTCTCGAGTGAGCCCGTGCCCGTGTCTTCGTACCGGGTGAGGGTCGTGTCGGTCCACGCCCAGTATGAAGGCGGAGCCGCGCGAATCGACACCACGCCTACGAGTGAAAACGTTTGGCCGGTGGCCGGCCGAATGACGGTGGTGGTCGAGTTGCGGCAAATGAGCAACGAGGCGGTCAGGTGGGTGGGCACGCACCCGGCCGGCACCACCACGCCGTCGACGAGGGGTTGATCAGCTCCGTGGTCTTCGGCCACCGCCACCGACCGGTGCTGCACGCCGAGCGACGGCTCGAAGCTCGCGGTGAGGTAGTAGCCTCCCGGCGCTTGGGGCGTGAACGTGACCGCCGTCGAATACCCCAGCGTGTTGCTGCTTTCAGGAGTGCTTGCCGCGTGATCAACCGCTACGTTCTGGGGGTCGAGCACCTCGGTTTCGACCGAGGTCGCCCTGGGGTTGCCGCCCGGGCACGAAAACGCGAGGGGCAGCTGCATGGGTATGGTCACTTCTCGGCGGTTGAGCGTCAACACCGTTGGCGGCGGCACAATGAGTTGCACGCGCGGCGAACACGGTGACTGCTTCACCTTCGCGCCACAACCCGCCACGGCCAGACCCGCCAACATGAGGCCGACGAGTCGGTCACTGCTCAATGAACTGTGTGTCATGGCCAAGGTCGCTTTTCATGAGGTCGATTTCGACCCGACTGTTCAGTGTACTTCGAGAAGCGCACGATGCGGTGCTTTCAGTTAACGGGTTGGGGGAGCGATGCCGAAGCGTCGAGGGCTTTTGCAGTCCCTTGAGCAGTTTGAACGTCACATCAGCCGGTTGCGTATCGAATTGCAGCAGTCAATTGATGAGCGTGCCCAAGAAGATTCATCGGTTGAGCGGCATCGCTACCGGGTGTTGTTCGAAGCGTCGCGCGACGGCGTCATCGTCGTCGACAAGGCGTCACGTACGGTCGTCGACGCGAATCAAGCCCTTGGTCGGCTCATGGGCCTCGAGGCCCGGCTGCTCCACGGCCGCCCGTGGGAAAGCCTGTTTTGGAAAGACCAGACCTTCGACAACGTGCGCCTGCTCCTCGTACCGACCGCCGACTCCGCCCAAGTGCGCGTCTCGGTGATGCGGGCCGACGGCCAAGTGCGTCACGTCGAAGCCACCAGCACCAACGTGCACCTCGAAGGCCGCGACTGCGTGCACGTGGTGCTGCGCGACGTCACCGAGCGCGAGCGGCTCGAGTCAGAACGCGCCGCGCTGCTGCAGGCACTGCACGAATCGCACAAACTCGAAGCCCTGGGCCGCTTGGCGGGTGGCGTGTCTCACGACATGAACAACGTGCTGTCGGTGGTGCTCAGCTGCGCACGCGCGGTGCGTGAAGACGTCAAAGACCCCGACGCGTACGCTGACCTCGACCAAATTCTCATTGCCGCCCAGCGCGGCCGCGACTTGGTGAACCAACTCCTCGCCTTCGCCCGCAAAGAACCCGAACGCAAAGAGCGCTTCGACTTGCTCGAGGCGGTGCGCGAGGCGACCAGTCTGTGCGCCCGGCTGCTGCCGCCGTCAATCACCCTGCGGGTCGAAGTGCCGACCGGCCAAGAACCCGTGCTGGGAGACCGCAGCCAAATCGTGCAGGCCATTTTGAATTTGTGCGTCAACGCCCGCGACGCCATGGGCGAGCGCGGCACCTTGACCGTCTCGACGTTCGCCGAAGACAAGCGCCTCACGGTGCGGGTGCAAGACACCGGCACCGGCATGAACGAAGAAGTGAAGCGCCGAGCCTTCGAGCCGTTTTTCACCACGAAACCCCGCGGTGGGGGCACCGGCCTCGGCTTGTCGATGGTGTACACCTGTGTGCGCTCGCACGGTGGCGACATTCGACTCGAAAGCGAAGTCGGCAAAGGCACTCGCTTCACGTTTTGGTTGCCGAAGGTCACGGCCGACGCGCCAGAAGCCGCGGCGCGCACCGCCACGTCGCTCGGTCGGGCCCTCGTCATTGACGACGACGAAAACGTCGCCCGCGTGCTGGGGCAGTCGCTCAAGTCGCTTGGCTTCGAGGTCGACGTGGTGTTGTCGGGTGACGAGGCCATTGCCAAAGTTCGCCAAGGGCCGGCACCGCAGGTCGTGGTGTGCGACCTGGTGATGCCCGGGCTCGACGGCGCCGAAACCATGAAGCGCATGCGCCAGCTCGAGCCCGACCTGCCCGTCGTCATCGCCTCGGGGTTTCTCGAGTCGGCCGAGGGCGAGCGCATTGTGAAAGAAGGGGCAACCGACGTGCTCTCGAAGCCCTTCACCTTCACCGACGTGCGCCGCGTCATCGAGCGCGTACTCGGCCCGGGCGGGGTGGGCCCCTCGACGACGCCCACCCCCCGAACCAACGCCTTGGCGCGGTGATGTTCTAGAGGCCGGCGGTCGCGACGATGTGGATGCGCGACTTCACGGTGAACTTGGCCGGCACCTTGTCGAGCGTGAGGTGGTACTTCACGTGAAACTTGCCGTCGGCTTTCACCCAGCCCTTGATCAGCGCGACCATCGCGGGGTCGGGCACAATTTCGATTTTTTGGTTCGCGGCGATCTGCAGCCCCGAATAGTTGCCAAGGTCGACCCACGCCACGCCGTCGTGGCTGACTTGGGCACGGCCCGAGACGGCGGTGGCTTGGTTCGCCGGGTCGATGGTCGGGGTCTCCAGCCAAATTTCGGCAATGTCGAAGTCTTTGAGCAGGTCGAGGCTCTTCTTGAGCTCGGGCCGAGTCGAGAGGTCGACCACCGAGTCTGCGCTGTCACGCTCGAGCACACTGGCTTCGTCGACGTTCGTGGTGCGCTCGTCCCAGAAGTCGGCCGAGACGTCGGGCAAGCCGCAGCCCCCAAAGCCACACAGCAGGTTGAAGGCCAGCACCGACGCACCCAATTGCAGAAATTGTTTCAAACGACGCCTCCCAGAGGTGAATGAGTTGCCTCAAGCTTCACCGACCCCCCCTGTGTGTTTCGAGGCGCATTTTACGGCGCGAGCCGAAAAAGAGAGTCTGGCTGTAGGCGGAGCACGCCGAATGCCCGACTTTTCGTGCTCAGTCGTTGCCCTTGATGCAGGCGACCGGAGTGAGTCGGTGGTGTACCTGGGCCAAGCCGGCGAGCTCGACCGACTCGAGCACGTCGTCGAGGTTCTTGTAGCAGGGCCCTGATTCGTCGAGCGGGGTGTTGCGCGAGTTGATCAACACGCCCAGCTTCGCCATGCGCAGGTCGGTCTCTTTCTGAGACAACTCGCGCTTCGCCTGGTTGCGCGACAGTCGACGCCCCGCGCCGTGGTTGACCGAATAGAGCGACTCCTTGGCCCCGTCTTTCGCGAAGAGAATGGCCGAGCCCGTTTCCATCGAGCCGGGTATGAGAATCGGGTGGCCCGTCGCTTCCCACACCGAGCCTTTGAGGGCCGCGTGCTTGGCGGGAAACGCGCGGGTTGCTCCCTTGCGTGCGATGAAGCGGCCGTTTTCGCGTTGAATGAGGTTGTGGCTGATTTCGTAATACACGTGCGCTTCACCACCGAACACGTGCTCGAGCGCTTCGCCCACCGCTTCGGCAATGAGCAACCGGTTGGCAATGGCGAAATTCGCCGCCATGTTGTGCAGGTTCCAATACTGGCGGCCGACGTCTGAATCGGCGTCGAACCACACATGGTCTTCGTTGCTGCGTGACAACCCGAGCAGCTCGGCGCCGTGCACGAAGAACTGCTTGGCGATGTTCCACCCGAAGCCGCGGCTGCCGGTGTGCAACATCACCCACACCTTGCCGGTCTCGTCGGCCTGCATTTCGCAAAAGTGGTTGCCGCCACCCAGCGAGCCCAGTTGGTTGCGCTTGTCCCACGCGCGGTCAGGCACGTCGACGCGGTCGTCTTCGACCGGCAGGCTGGCGCGTTCGGCCACCTCGTTGCCGCGGCCCAGCGCGGTCGCTCCGTGGCGCAGCACTTCGGGCAACAGCTTCGAGCTGATTTTCTTCGTACCCGACTGACCCACGCCCACCCCGATGCGGGCGACCACCTCGTCGACCCAGCGCCGGCGCTTCTGCGCGTCGGCCACGTCTTCGCGGGTGAGGCTGGTCTCGAGCTGAACCATGCCGCAGCCAATGTCGTACCCGGCGGCGGTCGGCAGCAGCGTGCCCTCGGTTTCAATGGCGGTGCCAATGGGTACGCCGTAGCCCACGTGGCAGTCGGGCGTGAGCACCACCCGCGTCGCCCCGGGAAACGTGGTCGCGTTGACCACCTGGCCGAACACCGCTTCTTCGACCCCGCCGGCGCCGTCGTCTCCGAAGAGCAGCCGGTCGCTCAAGAACAGGTGGGCGTCGCAGCGCATGTCTTTGCGCTTGGGCAACACCCAGTGCCCGTCGCTCACCTTTTCCAACGTTTGCTTCCAGCTCATGACAGGCTCCCTGGGCGACGTTGACGTGACCCACCCCCGGCTCTGACAAAATGATTTTTCACCTGGTCGTCGAAAGTGAATGGCGTGTTCGCGCGGTGGGCGGCCAGTACCTGCCCGCGCGCTACCAGCTTGACGGCTTCGTGCATTGCACGGCAGATGCTGCCACGACCCTCGAGGTCGCGCAGGCGTACTTTGCTGACGCCACCGAGCCGGTGTTGGCCGTCGAAATCGACGAGTCGCGGCTCGAATCACCCGTTCGCTGGGAGGCGCCCGCGCCACCCTCCACGTCACCCGGCGCGAAGCCGCACCACCGTCCCGGTCGCCAGTTTCCCCACGTGTATGGGGCCATTGCCTTGAGAGCCGTGACGCGTGTGGTGCCCCTCGTGCACGAAGGCACGCGGTTTTCGTGGCCGCGTGAGTGACTTGGGCGTGGAGTGTCCCCTCAGTTGCAAACGCCGCCGGTTCGACAGCTCTTCGAACCGCAATTGACGCACGCCGCGCCACCCGTGCCGCAGGCGTTGTCTTCGACGCCGGTGTGGCAGCCGTTGGTCGCGCAGCAGCCGCTGCAGCCGGTGCAGGTGCACTGACCAGACACGCACTGTGACCCTGAGACGCATTGCGACCCGGAGCCGCACTGACAACCACTCGGCCCGCACGAGTCGGCCCGGGTCGACGAGCACGACGTGCACGACGCCGCGCCGGTGTCGCACGCCGAAGTCGTGTTGCCCGTCACGCAGGTGTTGCCCTGGCAACACCCCGACGTGCACGAGGTGGCGTCGCACACGCACGTGCCGGCCGAACACCGTTGGCCCACCGCGCAAGCGGCTCCCGTGCCACACGCGCAAGCCCCGTTGAGACACGAGTCGGCGCGGGTGGCGTCACACGTGGTGCAGCTCGCGCCGCTCGCGCCACACGAGGTGAGTGACGGCGTCGTGCAGGTGCCCGAATTGCAGCAGCCGTTGGGGCAGCTCGTCGAGTCACACACGCAGTTGCCC
>JBGAIY010000702.1:0-2422 GCA_044225205.1 Myxococcaceae bacterium
GCCCCCGCCGCCGCTGGGGGGGGGCCGTTTTCGGCGAAGGGCGCGAGCGCTTCACCCAGCGCGTGTACCGTCGCCGAGAGCGAAAAATCGGCGAGGCGTTCGCGCTGGCCTTCGACGAGGCGCGAACGCAAGGCCGGGTCGCGCTGGAGCGTCGCCAGCACCTCGGCCAGCGCGGCGAAGTGCTTGGTGTCGAACACGAGACCCCGGCCGCCCATGGTCTCGGGCACCGCCGCGGCGCCGAACGCGAGCACCGGCAGGTCGCTCGCCATGGCCTCGAGCAGCGGCACGCCGAGCCCTTCGTGTTCGCTCATCGACACGTAATAGTCGGCGCTCCGGTACGCGGCGACGAGTTGGGCGTGGCTCACCCGCCCGACGAAGTCGACGCCCCCCATGGCGTCGGCCCGGGCGCGAAGCGTGCGCACGTCTTCGTGGCCCGCGGCGAACCCCCCGATGATTCTCAGTGTCGCCCGGGGCTCGAGGCGCTTGAGTTCGGCGAAGAGCGACAACACGTCGTCGACGCGCTTGTGGTGCACGACGCGGCTCACCGTCAACAGCGTGGGCCGGCCCCCGCTCGACCACCGCTTGAAGGTGTCGACGTCGGCCTGACCTGGCTCGAACCGGTCGGGTTCGACGAACAGGGGCACCACCCGCACGTTGCGGTGGCCGGCTTCACGCAGCTCGGCCGCGTTGAAGTGCGACACGCCGAGCGACAGGTCGACTCCCTCGGCCAGCGCGGCCAATTGGGCCCGGCCGGTGCGCAGCGGTTCTTCGAGTCGCGTGCCCAGGTAGAATCGCGCCGGCGTCACGTTGTGAAACACCACGCCTTTGGGGCCCTCGAGGTGCAACAGTGCCGAGGCCAAGCCCGAGGCGATGCCGTGGTGGTAGAGCACGACCGAATGCGGGGTGCGCGGTCGCGAGAAGAATGCCGACAGCGGTTTCACGAGCGAAGGCAGGGCGGTCTCTTCGGCGAATACGTCACCCGTCGCGCCGAGCAACCGCAACGCGCGCCGAAAGCCAACCGCCGCGGCCCCCATGGCGTCGCCCGGCGCAAACGTGGGCAGCCATTGGTGCACTTCGAGCCCGGCCAGGGGCAACTGACGGCGTGACGGCATGGCGGCCGTGTAGCGCAATTTCGTGAACGCCGTCGCGCGCCGAGAACATTCAACCGACAGGGCCGGGTTTTGAATGGAGCCGTCATGCGGCAAATCTTCTCGTGTTTCATCGTGCTCGCCGGGTGTGGCGGCCTCGAAGCGGTTGCTCCGTCTGTGGCCGACGTCGGCAGGTCGGTGACGCAGGCCGTCGGTACCTGCGACAGCGCGCCGTACGCGTACCAGCCGCCCCCGCTGCCGCGTCTCCAGGTGCAAAATGGCGCCTTCGAAGCCGATGATTCGACGAGGGTGCGGCGCAGCCTCCTGGTCGTCGACCACACGGGCTTCGCACCCATTGCCGCGGCGGGCTCGGGGTATGGCTTGGCTCCGCTCTTGCGAGACTTGGGCGCTTTCACGAGGCACGAAGCGTGCTTGGCCGGCATCACCGACCACCGCGACGACCTCGACGATTACAGCAAAGGGCCGTTCAACGCCGCGAAGCTCGACGTCGAGCAGAACGACGCGTACATGGCGGGCCCTCGGGTGGGCTCGGTGTCACCCGTGCTCAACAGGTATGAGGCCGTGCTCGACCCGAAGGTGTGGCCCGACAGCGTGGGTGCCGACGGCCCCTTTCGGTTGTCGGCCGTGGTCGCGCGACTCGACTTGGCGGGCGACACCGACTCGCGCACGGGCGGCCATTTCGCCGCCAACGAGCGCCGGTGGTTTGGCGAAGGCCGACTGGTGTTCGGCACCACCAACATCGGCGCCGACGGCACCGTGCTGCCCATGACGTTCATTCTCGAATTTCGGCTGCCGGCGCTGAAACGGGTCGGGTCGACCGAAGCCACCACCGACTTCGCCGTCGACCCCGACTTCTCGTTCGCCGACGGCCCGGTCGACGACCTCACGTGGCGTCGGCAGCGAAAAATGTGGGCGACCGTGTGGAACGAGCTGTCGCGCTCTTCGCCCACGTCGGCCGCCTACCGAAACTTGCTCTTTCGAATCGTGAAGGTGTTCGCGCGGGGCGAGAACTTCATTGCGCTTCGCACGGGCGAAAACGTGCGCAAGGCGAGCGGTGGCGCCACCACCGAATTCGAGTACCGCGAGTTCTACCTGAGCGCGAGCTTTAACCTGACTTCGAGAAAGGTGCGCCGCGAGCCCATGCGTTGTGAAGACAACACCGTGACCCTGGCGAACCACATCACCGCCGATTGGAACGTCGCCACCGACGATTTTCATTTCGACTATGCGCCGGGCGAGCGCACGCTCAACCCCGACGAGCAACTCGAGGTCATCGGCGCTCACCCCGAGCAGTACCCCAACGGCGTGCCACC
>JBGAIY010000703.1:0-2421 GCA_044225205.1 Myxococcaceae bacterium
GTGACACTTCGGCGATGAGCGGCAGTTCAGACGGCTTTTCGACGACCATCACCACTTTGCGGCCGAGCTTCGACGCGTACAGCGCCGTCTCGACGTATTCTTCGTCTTTGTACCCATTGCAGACGATGAGCGCGTCGGGCGTTGACCAACCCCAACGCCGAAGCGAACGACGTCGCGAAATTTCGCAAAATCGTCGACAACAGCGAGCGGGTGCTGCGCTTTACCCGCGACCTGGTCAGCTACGCGCGGCCGGCGCAAGACCGCGCCGAAGAAGTCGACTTGTCGACCACGCTCGATCGGGCCATTGGGTTTTGCGAGCACGTACTCACCAAGCACGGGGTGCGGCTCGAGCGCACGTACGAGCCGTCGTTGCCCCGCTTTTTGGCGGTGCGACAGAACCTGGTGCAGGTGTTCGTCAACCTCATCACCAACGCGTGCCACGCCACCCCCAGCGGGGGCCTCATTCGGGTGGTGACCGAGCGCGACGGCGACCATGTGGTCATTCGCATCATCGACACCGGCCACGGCATCGCACCCGAGGTGCAGGCCCGCATTTTCGAGCCGTTCTTCACCACCAAGGCCGACGGCAAGGGCACGGGCCTGGGCTTGTCGATCGTGCAAGGCATCATCGAAAACCATGGTGGCACCATCGCGGTCACGAGCGCGGTGGGAGAAGGCACGACCTTCGTCATTCGGCTGCCCATGGTCGTCACCGGCCAGTCGGGCGCGTGACGCAGCGGGTCTGGCGAGCGAATTGCTGAACCGGTGACTGGGCCCACGGCGGCCCGGGCAAACACCGGAGATTTCGGCAATGAACGTGCACCAACTGCTCGAAGAGATGGTCAGGCGTGACTCGGTGCGGGTGCCTCCATACCCGTCGACGGCGCTCAAGGTGAGGGCGCTCATGGCGACCGGCAACTACGGCATGCGTGACCTGACCGAGGTGATTCGGGTTGATCAGGCGTTCACGTTGCTCATTTTGCGCCTGGCCAATTCGCCGTTTTACCGCCGCGGCGCCGAAGTGACGTCGCTCGAGGGCGCGGTCGCGCGGGTGGGGGCGCGCGAGTTGGGGCGGCTGGCGCTGGCGGCCTCGGTGTCGCAGACGGCGCAGGCTCCGGGCTTCACGCTGGGCTGGCGGCGCAAGGTGTGGCGCGAGGCGCTCTCGGCGGCGCTCGTGTGCGAGGCGTTGGCCGCCATTGATCAAGACGACCCGGGCGAGGCGTTCGTCATGGGGCTGTTGCACGACGTGGGCGGCTTGCTGGTGCTGGGGGCGCTCGAAGAATTGCTGCCGAAGCACCCCGAGCTGGCCTCGGTCGACTTTGGGCCGGTCATCGAACGGGAGCACGTGACCTGGGGCGTGCTCGTGTGTGAAAAGTGGCAGCTGCCCGAGGCGTTGGCCCGCGTGGTGGCCCTGCACCATGAGCCGGTGGGCGTGGCCGACCCCGCGCTCGCCCGGGTCGTGTTCGCCGACCGCGTCGTGAAGCTCATGGAGTCGCAGCTCGAGGTGACCGCCGAACAACTGGTCGGCTTGGGGTTGCCGGCCAAGGCCGCCGCGAAGCTGGCCGACATCATCACCCACATACCCGCCATGCAGCTCGCGTACGAGGGGGTCGAACGCGCCGATACCTGCTTCGAATTTGGGCTCGGCCCCGAAGCGCCCGAAGGCCCTCACCAAGCCCGGTGCGAGCGCCCCGACATGTTCTGCATTTCGAGTGACCGGGCCTTCACGATCAACCGGGTGGTCGAAGTGGTGGCGCACGTCGCCGCGGCAGAATCGTTGCGGTTTTGGGCGGTCGTTCACGAGTGCCGCGCGGCCCCGACGAAGGGTTCGGCCCGCTACGAGCTCGAATTGAGCCCGTTCGCGTTGAGCCCGTCGTTGTCGAAGCGGTGGGCCGCCGTGCTCGCGTCGCCCGGCTCCGTCGCCGCCTAAGAGCTTCGTTCGCGTGGAGATGGGCGTGCGGCCGTAACCTCGACGCGACCGAAGCGGGTCGTGAAGCCGGTTCAGCTCACGACTGGGTGTTTTCGTCGTCGCGCTCGAGTTCTTGCAGAAACTCCTCGCGGGTGATCAGCCCTCGGCGGGCCAGCAAGCGCAGCAACACCCAGAACTTGCGCTCGAGCTTCTCGACCGAGTCGGCGTCTTCGGCGTTCGCGCCAAACAAAAAATCGAGGTCTTTCGAAACGTTCGCGGCCTGGGCCTGTTTCGCCTGGGCCAGCTTCTTCTGTCGCTCTGAAATGAGCTGCTCGAGCGTGGGGTCGCCTACCGCGGGCGGCATGGGGTTCACCCCACTGAGTATTTCTTGGCCGACGACCACGTCGGGCGGCTCGTCGTCGCTCTCGGCCGCCGCCGGCGCGGTGGGCGCTTTCACCGACACGGGCGCAACGACCGGGGCCGGCACCAGCTTCACGCTGCCCGTGCCGGTG
>JBGAIY010000117.1:0-18970 GCA_044225205.1 Myxococcaceae bacterium
CCAGCGAGCGCAGCTCTACCTTCGCGGCGATTTTGCGGCAGAACCCGGGCACCCTCGAGGTGCCGCACGTTTCTTGGCGACGTTGCGCATGGCCGCTGGCCTCGGTGGTGAGCACGCCGAGCGGCCTGCACGGTTTCAGAAGACGCCATCTTGGTCGACTCGAGCGACGACGAAGTCATCGTCGCCGACGACCATGAAGAAGTGCCTGGCGCCGAGCTCGAGGTCGGAGAGGCCGACGAGGCGGGCTTCGAGCAGGTGGTGTGACGACGACCATTGCTGCTGGCCGCCGAAGACGCCGAGGCCGCGGCGGCGGTTCACGTCGACCCTCCGCCGGTCAGGCGCTCGAGCCCGAACCCGAAGTCGTTTCGGAGTTCGAAGAAGAGCACGTCACCACGTTGCAGGGTGAAGAGGTCAAGAATTCATCACCACCAACGAGAACGAGTCGGGCGACGCCGAAGTGGTCGAAGACCCCGGCCTCGACGCCGGGTGCCGGGCGCCGCCCCCGACTACGCCCCGTGGGCGTTGGGTGAGACGCCCGAAGAAGAAGAGCGCACCGAGGGGCGCGGGGTGCCTCGCACCACGGCCACTTCGCCCGCGCGCCCGAGGCCCGGCATACCGCTGACTACGGCCCGCGTACCAGGGCGGCGACGCCACGCCGACGGCGTACAGCGACGACGTGTTCGACGCGCCCACCCGGGTCGGCGCGGCGCCGACCGACAACCGCCGTCAACGCACGTTGACCGACTTGCCCGCCGCCACCCCGTCGTCGCCGACGGTACCCGCGGTGACGTTGCCGCGGTCGCAAGCGAAGGCCAAATGCAGCCGGCGTACGCGTACAGCCGTTGCTGAGCTCGAGGCGACGCCGGCTCCGCTCGAAGAAGAAGCAGTCGAGCTGCCGCCCGAAGAAGCCGAGCCCGCGTCTGAAGAATGCGACGAGGCCACCTTCTTCATCGAACAGGCTGTTCGAAGAAGCGCGCGAAATTCTCGAGACCATTCTCATTGCGTACCCCGAGCACCAGCGCGCCAGCCAGTTGATGGCGCAGCTCGAGTCGGCCGCGGCAGGGGGCCAGGCGTTGGGGTCAGGTGAACCCCAAGCGTCAACCGGGCGTGACGCCTTCGACTCTGGCGGCCGAACTCGCGAACGAAATTGGTGAGCTGGGGGGCGAAGCGAGCGCCGCGCCGTCGAACGACGAGTACCAAGTCTCGGTCGACGAAGTCTTTTCAGAGTTCAAAAAAGGCCTCGAGAAGGTCGTCAAGCCCGAAGACGTCGAAACGCACTACGATCTCCGCATTGCCTGCAAGAAATGGGCCTCATTGACGACGCCGTCAGTGAATTCACGGTGGCGCGCAAAGGCTGCATCGGCAAACGCAAAGAAATCGACTGCCTGACGATGATCGGCATGCTCCAGGTGATGAAGGGCGACTACCCGACCGCGGTCGACGCCTACCTGCAGGCGCTCGCTTCGGAGCACGCCACCGGCGACGTCGAAAAAGCGGCGCGCTTCGAGTTGGCGGCGACCTACGAAAACGCCGGCCAGCACGGCAAGGCGCTCTCGCAGTACATGCGGGTGCAAAAGCTCGACGCAAGCTACCGAGACGTCACCCAGTACGTCGACCGGTTGGCGGCCATCGCGGTACCTGAAGACGACGCACCGACCTCAAGCGCCCGTGGCGCGGCAGGTCGCGAAGTGGGTTATTTGTAAGGCGCCATGAACGCTCTGGAATATTTCGGTTTGACGGCGGAGCCGTTCAGCAACGCACCGGTCAGTCGGTTCTATTTCAACGCGAACCAGCACCAACAAGCGCTCACCCGGCTTCTGCACGCCGTCAGCTCCATGAAGGGCCTCGCGGTGTTGGTGGGCGACATCGGCGCCGGCAAAACGACGCTCGCGCGACGCATGCTCGACGCGTTGCCCGAAGAAGAATACGAAGCGGCGCTGCTCGTCATCATTCATTCGGGCATCACGGCGAGTTGGTTGCTGCGGCGCATTGCCCTGCAGCTCGGAGTGGAGAGCCCGGCGCAAGAGAAGCTGGCGTTGCTCTCGCAGCTCTACCAACGGCTGTTGCAGATCTACGAGCAGGGGCGAAGGCCGTCGTGCTCATCGACGAAGCCCAAATGCTCGAGACCCGCGAACTGATGGAGGAGTTTCGCGGGTTGTTGAACCTCGAGGTGCCCGAGCGCAAGCTGATCAGCTTCGTCTTCTTCGGGCTGCCCGAAATTGAAAAGAACTTGAAGCTCGACCCACCGCTCGCCCAGCGCGTCGCCATGCGGTACCGGCTCGAACCGTTCAATGCCGAATCGACCGAGGCGTACGTGAAGCACCGCGCCTGGCGACGCAGCGCCGAGCTGCTTTTCAGCCCGACGCGCTGGCCGTCATTCACCAACGCAGCGGCGGGGTGGCGCGGGTCATCAACACGCTGTGCGACAACGCGCTCTTCGAAGCGTTTTTGGCGCGCACCCCCGAAATTCGCGGCCCGATGATGACGGCCATTGCCGACAACTTGGGTCTGGAGACCACCCGCCTGCCGTCGATGAACGTGCCGCTGACGCCGGTGAGTGCCGCGCCCGCCATGCAGACCGTGGCCATGGCCGTTGCCCAAGCACCGGTGCTCCCGGCCTGCCCCCGCGCCGTCATCGCGCCCAGCGTTCAAGTTCTACACGGGCCCCTCGCCCGTCGCGGGAGTGGTGGCCCCGGCACCGGCGGCGCGGGTGGCTCCGGTCGTGCCCGCCGTGGCGGCGACGCGACTCGCCATGACGTTTCACCGCCACCGCCCCCTCGGCGCTGCCGACGTTCGTCGGCCATTTCGCGCCCACGCCGGTCACGGCGCCCATACCCGCCCCAGGGGCGGCGGCGCTGAATTCGCCCCTACCTGCGCGTCAGACGAGGAAATGGGGCCGAAGCGGCCGCTGTTGAGGCTGCGGCGGCTCCCAAGCCGGGCGTCGACCTCGCCGAAATCGACCGTTATCTCGAAGGGTTGGGCAAGCTCTGAACGGAGAAGTCGATGCAGCAGAAACGTCGTTGGCGACAGGCGCTCGGAGTTGCTGCGCTTGTGCTGGCGGCGCTCGTGTTGTGGCTTCGAACCGAGCAAGCCGGTGACTGGGTCTGTGGGCAACTGCGCGAGCGGCTGCCCGGGCTGGTCGACGCCGACGTCGCGCTCGGCCGCTGCGAAATCGACCCGTTGTTGCTCAGTGTTCGGGTTCACGACGTCGCGGTGACGGCGAAGGGCGCGTCGGCGCCGTTCGTACAGGCCGACGAAGCCCGCGTTGCGCTGCGCGGGTTGTTTTTGGGCGGGGTGTCGCTTCAAGAAGTGGCGCTCATTCGGCCGCGGGTCGACGTGGTGTTGCCGCCTTCGACACCGGGCGCGCCGAGTGGCTGCGCGCTCGACCCGTTGACCAGGCTGCGCATTCAGTCGGTCGAAGTGCAAGACGGCGCGTTGCGCTTGCAGTTGCCTTCGGGTCAACGCATTCGCGCCGACGGGCTGCAAGTGCAGCAGCGCTGCGCCGCGGCACCGCCGAGCTGAACGTGAGCGCCCGCGGGGCTCGTTCGCCCTCGACGACAAGCGAGGACTCACCGTGGGGCGGGTGGCGTTCGACGGCAGCCTCGAGTTGGGCACCCAACAACTCGACGTGCGCCGTGCCGACCTCAACGTCGAAGGCGTCAACGCGAACGTGAGCGGTACCGTGTCGGCGTTGTGCGACCCCGTGCCGCACGTGGCGTTGATGGCGCAAGTCTACGTACCCATGAATGCGTTGCCCCGCTTGGGGGTGCCCCTGGAGGCGCCCGCTGGCCAATTGTGGTCGCGCCTTTCGGTGGCTGGCCGAGCCGACGCGCCGGTCGTGCGGGCCGACGTGCAGGCCTCGCAGGTCGCGCTCGGGCCGTTCACGCCGGGAGACTTCACCGCGCGGCTCGCCTGGTCGGGGCAAGACCTCAAAATCGAAGAATTCTCGACCAAGGCCGGAGACGGCGAGGTTCGACTCTCGGGTGACGTGACCTTGACCGCGGGCCTGCCCGTGAAAGTGCGAGTCGAAACGAAAGACGCGTCGTTCGCGCACATTCTCGAGCGCGCCGGGGTGCACGGTTCGTGGGTGCAGTTCACCGCGTCGCTGAAGGCGGCCATTTCGGGCAAGTTGCTGCCGGCCCCGGCCCTCTCGGGCGACGTCGAGTTTCGCACCGGGCCCTTTTCGCTCGCGTCGCGCGCGTGGAACGCGCCCGCCAGCAAAGGCCAGCGCATTCTCGCGTTCGCCCAGTCGGCCGGCACCTTTCGCCTCTCGGTGAACGACAGCTTCGTCGGCTTCAACGACGCCGTGGTTCACGTCGGCCGCCAGGCGCGCACCGAGGTCGGCGGCAACGTGAAGCTGTTCTACGACTCGAACAAAGGCCTCGACATTCGCGTCGCGGCGCCCGTCATCGACCTGAGCGACTTCGGTGAAATCGCCGAGTTGCCTTTTTCGGGAGTCGGTTCGGCGCAGGTCACGGTCGTCGGCCCCAATTCGCACGTCGCCATCGACGGGCAGACCACGCTGCGCGACTTCAAGTTGCGCGGTTATTCGCTCGGCATCGTTCAGAGCGCGGTGAAATATTCGGGCGACACGTTGTCGTTTCCCGGCATTGCGGCCCAGAAAGGCCGAACCCAGTACTTCGGCGACGTCGAGCTCGAATTTCGCGACGCGGGCCTCTACACCCGGGCGTCGGTGCAATTGCCCGACGGTCGGGTCGAAGACGTCATTGACCTGTTGGCCGACTTGAGCCCCACCATTCAGAACGTGCAGGGGCCGCTGTTGGGCCACGTGTCGGCGGTCGCCACGGTCGACAGCCCGGCCAAGCTGCTGACGGGTCTCATTGCCATGCGACTGCGCGACGTGACGTACTACGACCGCCGGTTGGGCGCGGCCAACGCCATCGTGCGGTTCGACCACGGAGACGCGCTCGTGCTCGAACCCACCCAGTTCGACGGCCCGCTCGGCCGGCTCGCGGTCGACGGCACGTGGCAATTCGCGGGGCCGCTCGACTACCGGGCCTCGGTCGAGGGTGGCTCGGTGCGCGAACTGCTCGACCCCGGCCGACCCGGCGGGTGCGGTGGAGGGCGCGTTCTCGGCGAAAGCGGTGGTGAGCGGTGACACCGACCTCGTTCGGGTCGACGGCGATTTTTCGAGCCAAGACGTGCGCTTTCACGACCACGCCATCGGCCCGACCGCGCTGACGCTCAAGCTCGTGGGGCGCGACCTGAGTTTCAAAGGAGACGTCATTTCGGGGTGACCACCCACGGCACCGTGAAGACCCGAGACGACTGGCCTTTCGAGGCGGCGTTCTCGGTCAACCTCGAAGACGCTTCGGCCTTCTTGCCGCAGGCGGCCGGCTTGTCGCTCGCGGTGGCCGGAGAAGTGACCGCGAGCGGCCCGCTCAGAAACATCGAACAGGCCCACGCTTTCGCCACCCTGCCTCGGGTCGTACTCGCCCGGGGCGACGTATCGGCCGCCAACGTCGAGCCCGTCGAACTCGGGTGGAACGGGGGCCTTCGAGCTGCGCTCGGTGTCAATGAAGGGGGCGACGACCGAATTCAAAGCCGAAGGCCGCTGGGACCCGGTCTCTCGGCCGACGTGCGCACGAATGGCTCCATCGACATGCGGCTGCTCGCCAGCTTTCTGCCTGAACTCGAGCGCACCCAAGGCCGGCTCGACTTCACCGGCGTTCTCGGCCCCTCAAAGCTCCCACCTTGGTCGGTTCGGCCGACGTCGCCGACGTGCGGCTCGCGGTCAAGGGTACGACGTGGCGGTTCGCTCGCTGTCGGGCCACGCCGACTTTTCAGAGTCGCGCATTCTCTTGCAAGACGTGCAGGGCTTCATGAACGACGGCCGGCTGCGGGCCCGCGGTGACTTGCGGCTCGACAAGCTCTCGCTCAAGTCGCTCGAGGTGCAAGTCGACCTCGAAGAGGTCACCGTGCAAGTCGTGCCCGAAGTACCCGCCATGTTCTCGGGCAGTTTGCTCCTGGCGTCGAAGGCCACCGGCCTCACCCAGTTGAGCGGCGCGCTCGACGTGGTGAAGCTGCGCTACGCCCAGCCGCTCTCGCTCGATTCGCTCATCGCCAACGCGCGAAACCGCCCGGTGCCCCAAGACGGCGCGCCCCACGAATGGCTCAGGCTCGACGTCGACGTCGCCACCGGCAAAGACGTGCGAATCGAGAACAACCTCGCCCGCGCCCGGTTGCTCGGCAAGCTGAAGTTGACCGGCACCAACGTCAAGCCCGTGCTCATTGGCGCCGTCGAAGTGGGCGAGGGCTCGCAAGCCTTCTTTCGTGGCAATACATTTTCGATCGGCCGGGGCGTGCTGCAGTTCAACGGGTTGTGGCCTTCGTTCGACTTGTCGGCCCAGTCGCAGGTGCGTGAATACCTCGTCAACGTGAAGGCCTTTGGGCGCTTCGAAGACCCGAAAGTCTCGCTGACCTCTGAACCGGCACTCTCTGAAGCCGACGTGATTTCGCTGCTCACGCTCGGGGTCACCAGCCGCGAAAAGTTCGATACGACTTCGGGCGCCGGGCTCGCGGCCGAAGCCCTGCTCAGCGCCTCGGGGCTCGACCAAGAAGTGTCGAAGTTCTTGAAGGGCAAAATGGGCTTTTCTGACCCCCAGCTGCGGCTGACCACCGCCTTCAACGAAGCGACCGGCACCGCCGAGCCCTCCGTGACTTGGGAAGCCAAAGCCGCGAACGACAAGTTCAAAATTGGCGTTACCCAGCCGGTGACGGGGCGCGGCACGCAGGCCCAGGCCGAGTACCGGGTGAACCAGCGCATGTCGGCCCGCGCCCAGTGGGACAACCAGACCCAGAATACTTCGATCGGGAACTTGGGTGTTGATTTACGGTTTCGCTTCGAATGGGAGTGACGCTGCTGTTGGCGAGCTTGCTCGCCCAAGCACCGCTGGAGCCGAGGCCCGACATTGCGTCGCTCGAGCTTCGTTTGCCCGCGCACGCCGACCCCAAGTTGCTCGACCGCATCAGCGGCCTCATCACCATTCGCAAGGGCCAGCCGTTGTCGGCGCGGGCGGTTCAGCGGTCGATCGAGAACGTCTACGCCACCGGCCGGTTCGCCGAAGTCGTCGTTCGGTCAGAACCGACGGCAACCGCGGGCGAAGTCAACGTCATCTTCGAACTCACGCCCAAGCTGGTCATCACCGAGGTGTACGTCGACGGCAACACCGTGCTCACTTCGGCCGAACTGATCGCCCTGACCCGCTTGTCGCTGGGGGCCGAGTTCTGGGCCGAGCGCGGCGCCCAGGCGGCCGAGCAGGTGCGTGACGCCGTACCGGCGCCGCGGCTACCTCGACGCCGCCGTCGAGCCGCGCATCGACGTCGACGACACCGGGGTCACGGTGGGCCTGTTCATGACCGAGGGCGTGCCCACCCGCATCGCCTCGGTCGCGTTCTACCGAGAACCCTTGTCGATTCGAGACCGCCCGCGCGGTCGTCGGCGTGGCGCCGGGGAGACGTGCTCGACCTCGACCTCATCGACCGAGGGCTCGACGCCCTCCGTGCCCGTCTGCGCGCCGAACGGTACTTTCGTGCCCGCGTCGAGACGCCCGTCGTCATCGGCGCTCTGGTCATGTTGCCCGTCGTCGCCGGGCCGCAGTACGAATTCGTCTTTTCGGGCAACCGCCGCTTGTCTGACACCGCGCTCAAAGCCGTGCTCGCCTACGACGGCGAAGAAGCGCTCGGTCGCTGGTCGAACAACGGCTCGCTCAGCTCGACCTGCTATCGCTTCCTGGTTTTCACGACGCTCAGGTCTCGGTGCGCGAAGCCCACGACCGCGAACGCCCGCGCCGCCGTGAGTTCGAAATTCTCCAGCGGAGAACCGTCACCGTCGTCGAGCTCGAATTTACCGGCAACCGCGTCGTGGGTGACGCTGAGGTGCGCGGCCGCCTGCTCGGGTCATGGCCGCCGCCGCGCTCC
Organism: Myxococcaceae bacterium; assembly: GCA_044225205.1. GTDB lineage: Bacteria > Myxococcota > Myxococcia > Myxococcales > Myxococcaceae > JAEUJT01. The sequence continues at coordinate 7,942 of JBGAIY010000117.1, forward strand.
CAACCCGCCGGGCCACCCCATGGGGAGACCCGTTGTCGGCCGAGGGCGCATGCAGGCGATTTTCGCGCGCGACCTGCGACGCCGCGTTTCGACCAGGTGCTCGACGAAGCCGTTTTACACCGAAGCAGCGAGGCCTGGCGACCGCGCTGTACCGCGAAGGGTACCTCCGCGGCTTCGGTGAAGTTGAACCGAGCCGCGCAGGCGAGCGCAGGCCAAGGCGTTCTTCGACGTCGACGAGGGCGCTGGCGACGGCTTCGCGCCGTCACGTTGAGCGGAGGCCCCGTCGCCTTTCGTTCAGACGCGGTCGACACCAACCGCGCGAGCGACCCGTTCAGCACCCAAGCGCTCGAACGCATTCGCCTCGAAGTGATTCACGAATTGGGGCGGGGCGGTTACTGTTCCGCGAGCGTCGACGCGTCGTTTTCGCTCACCGAAGACGGCACCCACGCCGATTGCGTCTTGCACGTCACCCCGGGGCCCCAGGTGCGCGTTCGAAAAATCGTGCCCGTCGGCAACAAGCGCACGCTCGACGACTTGATTTTGTCGCAAGCCACCATGAGCGAGGGCCTGCCGCTCGACATCGACTCGCTCTATTCGACCCAGAACAACTTGCTCGCGCTCGGCATTTTCAAGCTCGTCGAAGTCGAAGTGCCATCGGCCGAGACGCCGGAGGCGCTGAAGACCGTGTTGCTCAAGGTGCGCGAACAACCGCGCGTGCCCGAGTTCGGCGTCGGGTATTTCGTGGCCGAAGGCCCCCGTGACTTCGCCGACATTTCCGTGCCCAACCTGTGGGGCCGCGCCATCAACCTGTCGGGCCACATTCAGCTCAACGCCTTCTTGGACAGCGTGCCGGTGCTCTCTCGCCAAGTCGACGTGAGCGCCTTGCCCGCGTGGAAGCAGCTGGGTGGGCGCGGCAACATTTCGGTGCAAAATCGCGGGTTGCTGCCGTTTCAAATTGGCATGCGCGTCGACCTGGTCGGCGAACGGGTGTTTCGCTCGCAGTTCAACTTCACCCGCTTCGCGCTCGTGCCCAGCCTCGACTGGTCGAAAGCGTTCGAAATACCCCGGCTGGGCTGGGTGCACCCGAAAATCACCTTGCTTTTGCAAGACGAAGTCGAATGGGCCAGCGCAGCGCACGAGCGCTACGTTCAGTCATGCGATTCGGCCATCATCTTCTCGACCAAGAACGGCTACAGGTTCTTGTCGTGACTTCGCGCCCAGACCATTCGGTTCGCCCCACGCTCGACTTAGTATGACAGCGCCCCAACCCCACCGGGTCTTGTGTTGCAGGGCCGGTCGAAGCGACGACCGCCATTGCCACCGCCGACGAAGCGGGCAACCCCGTGCCGGTGGCGTTTCTCAAAGCCGCCGGCCTGGCGACCGCTTCCGCTTCATTCAAAGACCGTGCTGGCGATCTCGGCCCGCGCCGGTCGAATCGTGCTGCTCATTCAGAATTGACCACGCCCTGGTCAAACGGTTCTTCTTGGCGGTTCGACCACCATGCGCGGCTTCAACGAAGACCAGCTGGTCGCCGAAGACCAACGCAAGCAGTACCACCAAGAAGTGCGTGACTGTCAGGTGCTCGCGACCAAAGACGGTGTCGCCGGTGCTGTACCACCGGCGAGCGGTCGCCAGGTGCCGTCTCAAGGCGAGCACCATGCTCTTCCGCGCCGAATTGCGTTTTCCCGCGTTCAGCGTGTTCGACTTGGGGTCTTCGCCGAAGCCGGCAACCTGTGGCTCGCCGCGCCCACCTGGCCGCTCACGCCAGCCATTGTCGGCGCCGGGCTCAGGTACGTCACGCCCATTGGCCGCCGCCCTCGACATTGGCGTCAACCCCGGGTTCGACGCCCTCATCAACGAGCCTCCGGTGGTGCTGCACTTCAACATCGGCGCGTTTTGACGACCGCGCAGTACCGGTTTCGCAAACCGCGTCAAAGCGGGTAACGTCAGCTATGTTTCACCGATCTGCGAGCCGTCGTTGAAGGCGTTGCGGTTGTCTCTACCGAGTCGAAGTCGAGCGGCACGTCGATGATCTGTCGGGCCTCGCATGTCCGTCGGCAAAATCACCCTGAACAGCCCCTTACATCGACCCGGCGTTGGTCTTCGTCATTACCGACCGGCAGGTGACGTTTTTACCCATGAGCCGCTGTTTCGAGTGCCCTGCGGGCTTCATTCTGCGTGGCGTAGCTTCTGCCGGTCTTTCGCAAGCAGACCACCCCTGGCCGATGGAAAGAACGAGGCACGCTCGAGGTTGCCGCCAAGGCGCTCACCGAGCAAAAAGCCATCACCATTTTCCCCGAGGGCAAGTCGCACTCAAGGCTACAACCGTCTGACAAAACGGGTGCGCGCGCATTGCGTTGCGGGTCGCCCGCCTGGCAGCGCGCTGCGCATCATACCGGTCGGCTTCGCCGCAATGAGCAAAGCACCGGTTCAAGAGCACCGTGCACATTGAAGTCGGGCAGCCTTTGCTGGTCGAAGCCGTGCCGGCCTCGAAGCTCGAGGGCGACGCCGAAGTCGAATGGGTGCGCCAACTGACGAACCGAATCGGCGAGTCGCTGCGCAAGGTCACGCTCAACCTCGAAGACTGGGAGGACCTCGCCATCGTCAAGACCGCCGACGAGCTGTTCGCGCTCCGCAACGGCTTTCGCCTGAAAAGACCCTGGAACGGCCAGGTTGCGCCAAGGGCGCGTCGATTCTTCGCGCCGAGCAGGCCGAGCGCTTCGACGAACCCAAAGACCACCTTGCCGTCGTTTCGCGCCCGCCTCGACATGGTCAACGCCGACGCCACCGATTTGGCCCAGCAATACGGCGGCGGTAGGTCGGCGCTTTTGTCGAATTTTTCCCCCCCCCCCCCCCCCCCCCCCCCCCCCGCCATGTTGCTCTCCCCGCGGTGGGTTTGTGCCCTCGCCCTCCGTTTTTGCCTTGCGGGTGTTGAGCCGCGCTTGCCCCTCCCGAAAGACCGGGTGGCGACCCCGGGTTCGTTTCGGCGCTGGTGATGGTGCCCACCGGCGGGGCGCCGTCGGCGCTTGGTGGCACGTAGGTACGCCCGGTTTGATCACCGCGTTGGTCTATGAAGCCGCCCCTCGCCATGTTCACCCGGTACTTCTTCGAGCGCCGCAAGGCCATGGTGAACGACATCAGCGTGTTCTTCAAACTCGGCAACCGCTCGCGGCTGAGGCGCGCAACACTTGCTGTTCGAGGGCGAACGCCTGCAAGAAGAAATTCAGCGGCTCGTGACCGAGCTCACGCCGCGCGTCGAAGGGGCCGAGCGCACCGCGCCCATCGGCACGAGCTGACCTGCCCATGGTCTTTCTGGGTGATCTCCGTGGCGGCTTCTTCAATCGCCGGGGAGCCGCTGATCGGCGCTTGCCTGCCGAGACCGAATGAAATGCGCCAGTTCAACTGAACTTGGCTGAAGATGCTTCGAGCACGCCGCGGCTCCAACCACTCTGGGAGCCTGGCTTGACTCGAACGTGACGCACCTCAGTCGGCTACGGTCTCGCCGCGCGCAGCATCAGCGCGACTTGTTGCGCGAATGATTCGAGGCCGTCTCTCCGGGCCATGCCGTCGAGCTGCGCTCGCTCCGAGGGGCTGAACGCGTCGAGCACCGCGGCCAGGCCTGGTCGGGCGAGGCCTGCGCGCCCAGGTTGCGCAACACCGCCGACACCCGCAGCAACGCTTCGACCCTGTCGTGGAGGTCGGCCGCCCGTTGCTCGGCCGTGCCGGCCTGCTCGGCGCTGACGAACATGCCGGTCTCGGGGGCAGGTACCAGCGCGGTCGGCAGCGGCCCGTCGACGAGCGGCTCGATCCACACTCCGGGGTGTTGGCCGACCACTCGGTCATAGAGCGGGCCCAGCGAGTCGACCACCTGGCCCGCGAGGTCTCTCGCTTGGGCCGGGTTTTCGAACGGGTAGCGCTGGTTGATGCGCCAGGCCACGACCTCTGGGCCGGTGAGCTGGGCGTCGGGCAGCTAGCGAAGCAGCTGTTCTCGCAGCTCCGCATTCGGTACCTGAAAGACGGCGACGGTGTCGATGCTCATGTGATGCCCTTTGGCGGTGAAGCCGGCCGTTCGACACGGTACATGGGTCAGCGGTTCCCCGGCCAGTGGCCCGAAGGAGGCGATGATGGCTCGAGCGGTGTTGGTGTGGCTGATGTTGACCTCGGCCTGCGTCAGCGTCGAGTCGCGCGTTCGACCCACCGCCATCACGGGCCGCGCCGCCCCCGGCGATTCGTTTTGCGCCGACTTCACGTTGTCACTCGACCAAGCTCGTTCGTACTTCGAACGGGCACAGCCCCTCACCGCGCCCCACATGCACGACGACTTTCAGCGGATTGCCTTGCTCGGTGAACGGCGTCGGCACCCGCGCCGGTTGCCCTCACGTGGGAAATTGAAGCAGGCGGCGTGGGGCGCATCACCCAAGACGGCGTGACGACGCTGACCGAGTTGTCACCGTGATGACCTGTTTGAGCCGCGCCTCCATGACCGTCACCGAGCCAGTTTCGCTCGCGCAGTTTCGAAGAAGTCACCTGTCGAGCGCGACGTCACCCGCGCCCAGTACCTCGCTCTGCTCGATGAAGCCCTCGACGCCGGGTTTGCGGAGGCGCTGGCAGCGCCGCCGAACTCCCCCGACGAACTCATGCCCACACGCTACCGTCGGCGGCGCGCCGCGGCCTGCGACGCACTCGAAAACGAACTGGCCGCCGCGGCCATGGCCACCACCGCGGCGCCGCAAGGATGACGACGCCCTGCGCGCGGTCGACCGGTACCACGCCGTGTACGACCAACTGCGGTGGGCGGATACCGGCTGGCACGGCGAACCCGACGTCGACACCCAGCTGCCGTTCGACCTGATGCCTGCGTCGTACCTCGCCGCCCGGGCCGAGCGTCTCGGCGCGCACCGTTCGAGCAAACTTCCTCCTCGCTGAGCGGGCAATGAACAGGTTTCAAGGTGGGGGCGCGGCGGCGGGGCGGCCGGTAACGTGCGCCAGCCATAGAGCCACGCCACGCCACCAATCAACACCGCCACCGGCACCATGCCCAGCGCGAGGTCGAGCCTGCCGGTGGCGTCTGACACCAGGCCAATCAACGGAGGTGACAAGACGTCACCCGCCAGGTGAATGCACAGAATCGACAACCCGAACGCGCGGGCGCGCAGCCCCGGCTCGACGCTGTTCACCAGAATCGCGTTGACGGGCGCGTTGTAGGCCCACAAGAACAGCTGCGCGGCGATGACGACCCCCACGATGGCCGGCGGCGCCTCAGAGACGAAAATCGCCACCACCGTCAGCACCGTCGCCAGCATGGCGAGGCCCGGCTGCGCGCCAGGTACGGCTGGCGGGTGACCTTGGCCAGCCGGTCGCTGCGAAACCACCGCCCGTCGTGCCAATGAGGCCTCCGACGATCGCCGAAACGCCAATGGCGAAATCGGCCTGGCTGAGCGGCATGCCTCGCAGGCGTGACAAGAACGTCGCAAACCAGTCGGCAATGCCCCCGGTTGCGAACGTGACCGTGTAATGACGTGATCATGATCGATGCGGTTCTTCGCCAAGGTGCGCAGCGCGACCGGCCACGACACCGGCGCGGGCTCTTGGTCGTCGAAAGCGCCGCGCACCGGCTCACGCATCAACATCGCGAGCCCGGCCACCAACAGCCCCGGCAAGCCGACCGCCATGAACGACGTGCGCCAACCGAAGTGTTCGCCCAAGAAACCACCCAATACGAAGCCAATGGCCGAACCGACCGGTATGGCGACGTAGAAGAACGTGAAGACGCGGTTGCGGCGTTCGGGTGGGTAAAAGTCGGCCAGAATCGACGGAGCCAACGTCGCGTAAGCCGCTTCGCCAATGCCCACGAGTGAGCGCGAAATCAGCAAGGTGACGAAGCCCTGCGAAAGCGCCGCGGCCGCCGTGGCGAGTGACCACGCCGCCACGCCAAACGCAATCAATACCCGGCGGTTGTATTTTTCGGCCAGCGCCCTGGAAGACGGGGCTTGCCACCATGTAGACAATGACAAAGGCCGACAGCGGCCAACTCGTTTGGGCGTCGCTCAACGACAGGTCGGTTTTGATGAGGTCTTTCACCGCCGACGGCACCCAGCGGTCGACGTAGTTGAGCAAATTCATCGCCGTGAGCACGACCAGCGCGAACAGGGCTCCGGGAGCCGGAGGCCTCGGCGGTCGACCCTCGGTGGAGGCCGCGGGCAAGGGCCCGGCGCTCACGAGCTCGCCCTCGAACCAAAACGGTCGGCGAGCAGCCCCCACCGAAGCCCCCGGTCGCTCACCGTGCACGACGCGACCCCCAGGCGTCTGAGCGCCGACTGCAAGACGATGCCGCCCGCCACCACCACGTCGGCGCGCTTCGGTTGCAGGCCAGGCACCGTGCGGCGAAGCGCGACCGGCAGCTGCGCCAGCCGCGTCACCACCGCGTCAATTTCGGCCGCGCTCAGCTCGAGCCCGTGCACGACCGAAGCGTCATACGGGTCGATGCCGCGCGCAATGGCCGCCACCGTCGTGACCGTGCCCGCCACCCCCACCAGCCGTGCACCTTTCGGCGGTGAAGGGAGCGCCGAAAAAGCGTCACCCACCAACGACTCGAGGTGCGCCAATTCGGTCGCCGACGGTGGGTCGTGCTTCACCACGCGTTCGGTCAAGCGCACGGCCCCCACATCGAAACTGCGGCGGTACGCGATGCGGCCGTCGGGTTCGCCGAAAATGAACTCGGTCGAGCCACCGCCAATGTCGAGCACCACCAACGGCTGTCGGCCGCCAAAATCGGCGTACGCCGAAGCGAACGACAACCGGGCTTCTTCGTCACCCGAAATGATCTCCACCGTGACCCCCGCGCGTTCGCGAACCAGGCTCAAGAAGTCTGGGCCGTTGGCTGCGTCGCGCGCGGCGCTCGTCGCCGACACCACCACCTGAGCAGCGCCGTGCTCTTTCGCCTCCAGCACGAAGTGCGAAATCGTCGTGGCGGTCAGCTCCATCGATTCGGGGGCCAGTCGCTTCGTGGCGTCGACCCCCTTGCCCAACCGGGTGATCTCCGCGCGCTCACACACCGGCACCCACCCGCCCGCCGCGTTCCGTTCGGCGACGAGCAGCAACACCGAATTCGTACCCACATCAATCGCCGCGAAACGGGCCATAGACCGGCAAACCTATCGCGTGCTTGGCGGTTGAGCGCGCTTCGAAATGCCACCAAGTGCGCAGCAGCGTTCGCACCACCGCGCGACGTGTTGCGCGCTCAAAACCGTTGACTTTCTCCTGACGCGACGTGTCGCAAGTCTGCGGTTGATTAACGGGTCACCCCACGAGAAAAGCGCGCACCTTTCGCGCACCCCGGGGGCACTCCATGATCGCTCACTCTCGCATTTTCGGTTCAGGCTTCGTGACCGGAGAGGTCGCCGTCGACAACACGAAGATGGCCGCCGTCTTCGACACCTCAGACGAGTGGATTCGTGAACGCTCCGGCATTCAACAGCGCTACTTCGTGCAGGAGGGCACCACCACGTCCCCGGGTGTGGCAGCCAAATTCAGGCAAAGCTCGGCTTGGGGCCGATACCGTCGCTCGACATTCGCCAACAGTGCTCGGGCTTCGTGTACGGCCTGCAAGTCGCCGACGCGCTCATTCGCAGCGGCGCCGCGAAGAAGCTGCTCTTCGTGGGCTGCGAAATTCACACGGGCTTCATGCCTTTTTCGAAAAAGAGCTGGGACGTCGTCATGGGCCGCTCTGAAGGCCCGATTTCAAAAGAAGAAAAAGACTGGAACTCGCGGTTTCGTCACCTGCTCGTGTTGTTCGGTGACGCCGCCGGCGCGGTCGTCATGGGCCCCACCGAAGACCCCAAGCGAGGCGTGCTCGGGTTTGCGCTCCATTCAGACGGCAAGAACCTCGAGAGCCTCTACGTGCCTTCGGCCGGTTTTGCGTACCGCCCGTATTTCGACGAAGCCATGGTGCGCGAAGGCCGCTCCGTACCCGTGATGGACGGCCGCCAGGTCTTCAAAATGGCCGTTACGAAAATGCCCGAGGCCGTCGTCGAAGTGTGCGCGAAGGTCGGCGTTTCGGTGAACGACATCGACCTGTTGATACCCCACCAAGCCAACCTGCGAATCAGCGAGGCGGTGCAAAAGGCCCTGAAGCTGCCCGACGAGCGCGTGTACAACAACATTCAGCGCTACGGCAACACGACCGCCGCCACCATTCCCATCGCCTATGACGAGTGCAAGGCGTCGGGCAAAATCAAGCAAGGCGACTTGGTGTGTTTCGTCGGGCTGGGTGCCGGCTTTCACTGGGGCGCGGCCCTCATGCGCGAATAGCGCGACTTCGTTTCACTGCGAGCCGCCGTCTCGAGCTGCGCGAGACCGAATGGGTTTTCGAGCACGGCGCGCTCGGCACGGTCAGACCTCAACCCGGCCCTGACGTCTTCAGCTGCCCCAGTCAGGGGTCGAGTATTCGCCCTTGTCGGTCGGCAACGCGATTTGGTTGTTGCCGTCGAAGGTCATCACGTAGAGCTGGCTCGACCCTCCGCGGGTCGACGAAAAAATGATCAGCCGACCGTTCGGCGAAAACGAAGGCTCTTCGTTGTTGGCGGCGTCTTGGGTGAGCCGCTTGATTTTTCGGCTCGCCACTTCAACCGAAAAAATGTCGAACGCGTTGCGCTCGTCGCGGGCCGTGAAGGCGATGATGTCACCGCGGGGGCTCCACGCCGGCGTTTGGTTGTAGTTGCCCTGAAACGTGAGCCGCTCGACCCCCGTGCCGTCGGCGTTCATGACGTAGACTTGCGGGTTGCCGGCGCGGTTCGACACGAACGCCAGCTTCTTGCCGTCGGGCGACCAGGTGGGGCTCGAGTTCAAGAAGAACTTGGTGTCGGTGATCGGCTTGGGGTTGCTGCCGTCGGCCGCCGACACGTAAATCTCGGCGTGCTCTCCGTCTGAGACCGAGTACGCCACTTTCTTGCCGTCGGGAGAATAGGCCGCGCCGCTCACCATGCGGCCCACCGACACCAAGGGCTGCACGTCGCCGCCTCGCGAAGTGAACAACTCGGGCTTGCCCCGACGGTACGACGTGAACGCCGCCCCGCCGCGGTCGGGCAACACCGTGGGCAACACGTTCACGCCGCCGTTGGTCAGCGCCACCGCGTTGCGGCCGTCCCAGTCGCTGAGGTACACGTCTTTGCCGTCGCGGCCCCGGCGCACCCAGGCAATTTTCGTCTCGAACGGCCCGGTTTCTTTCGAGAATTCTTTGTAGACGACGTTCGCCAACTTGTGCGCCAAGCGCCGCACGTCTTTGAGCGGCATCGAGTCGCTCGCGTTGATGACCTCCCGGCCGGCGTTCACGTTGAACAGGCGCAGGTCGGCCCGCACCATGTCTCCGTCGGCCGACAGCTGCGTCTTGATGAGCGACTCCGCGCCCACGTTCACCCAGTTGGCGAAGTTGATGCTGACCGCCGTCACGCCTTCTTTGGGGTCGGCCAAGAAGCTCTTGCGGTCGAGCACCTGAAAGAGCCCGCAGGCCTGAAAGTCGAACGCCAAGGTCGCGTCGAAGTCGGCCGCGGCCTTCTTGCCGACGTCGTCTTGCGTGGCCGGCGCCGCCAGCGCCAACGGCGTGGGCCGAAAATTGGCCCCCGAAATCGCAATGGTCGGCTGCTGCGCCCAGGCCGCGAACGGTACCAAGAGAAAGAAGGCCACTCGAGCTGACACGAAGCACCTCACGGCTTACGGAGTGAAATCGAACGACACACCAGTTTTTCGAAGCCCATCACGCAAATGCTCGGGCGGCGCCGTAAAAGGGGCCGCTTTCTTCACCGCGCCCAACACCGCTGCGTCGAACAACTCGTTGCCCGACGGAGTCGACAGTTTCACATCAAGCAGCTCGCCCGTCGTCGCAATTTTCAAGGTGACCACCGCGTGCAGGCGCCGCCGCTCGGCCTCGGAGATCGAATTCGACACGTCGTAGTTGCGCTTCACCACCGATGTGAGCAGGCCGAAATACCGTTCACCTTCTTGCTTCGCCGAGTCGCCGTTCGGGTCTCCGTCGGCTTGGCCTTCGAGCTCTTCGGGCTTGCCCGCTCGGCCCGTCTTGTTGAACGCGTCGAACAGGCTCTTTTTCGCGTCTTTGGGCTTGGGCTCTTTCGACGCGTCTTTCTTGGGGTCGGGCTTCGCGTCTTTGCTCGGTATGGGTACCGCCACGGCGGTGTCGGGCGGCTTGGGCGCCGCCACTTCGACCGGCTTTTCGGCCGCTGGCGGGGGCTCTTCTTCTTTGCGCGGCAACAGCTTGTCGTCGCGTTGCTTGCCCAGGCGAACCAGCGACGCCGTGATCGGCTTCTGGTCGAGCGAAATCGACGGCCCGGCGAAGAGCCAAGAGAACACGAGTGCGAGCGCCACCGCCGCCGCGTGCCCCACCACCGAGGCCAGCAAGAAGGGCATCAGCCGAGAAGGGCGGGGTGCCAACAAGCTGTTCATGGCGGGGCTCGGAGTCATGCGGTTATTTCTTTTTCTCCTTCGACGTCTTCGACGCGCCCATCGGGTCCGTAATCATGCCGACGTTGGTGATGCCCGCCCGTTGAGCCGCCGCCATGACGTCGACCACGATGCCGTACGGCAAGTCGCGGTCGGCGTGCAGGTACAGCTCTTTGTCGGTCTGCGCTTTGGCGTTCGTCTTGAGCTTCTCTTCGAGCTCTTCGAGCTTCACTTCGGTCTCACCGATGTAGACGTGTTTCGACACGTCGACCGACAAGACCAACTTCTTGTCGCTCGCTTCGACCGGGGCCGCTTTCGTTTCGGGCAAATTCACCTTCACGCCCTGCTGAATGAGCGGCGTCGTCACCATGAAAATGATCAGCAGCACCAACATCACGTCGACCATGGGCGTGACGTTGATTTCGTTCATCGTGGTGCGACCTGCACCTTTGCCGGCTGACATGCCCATGCGTCACCTCACTTGAAGAAGTGCCGCTTGACGATGTTGAGAAAGTCGTTCGAGAAGCTCGACATTTCGGTGTCGAACACCTTGATGCGCGAGACGAACGAGTTGTAG
>JBGAIY010000118.1:0-19002 GCA_044225205.1 Myxococcaceae bacterium
GGCGAATTGAAGCCGAAGTGCGCAACGCGGTGGTCGTCTTCGCCGAATTGTCGGGCTTGGAGTCGTCGGGTGTCGCAGCGAAATCACTCCGGTGTTGAAGAAAGAAGCACCAGTCGAACGCTACCGGTTGGTCGACGGCGAGTGTGAAGTGCACGAGTACCCGACCGGCGTCGAATTGCCTGCAGGCGCCAAGAGCCTCGGGTGGGTTCAAGTACCGCGGGAGGCGACCGACGAGTTGACCTTCGAGAAGCTGCGAGCCGCGGTGTGTGAAAAAGGCGGTACCGCGTTCTCTCAAGCGCGCTGGCTGCGAAATTCGGGCATGAGCGTCGCCGAGCCCCCAGTGGCGCTCGAAGCGAACGCCTGGCAGCTCGCCGAGACCAAATAGCCGAGACCTCGTCAGTGCCCTTTTCGGCCGTCGGGGCAGACGGGGTATGCGGCGCAGACCGACTGGGCGTCGACCTCGCCCAGCGAACGCCGCAAAGGGCCGGGTTCGAACCCAGACCCCATGACCGACTGTTCTTGGCTCAACGCTCCGGTCGTGGCGAAGCCGAGCACTTTGCCGACCGGCTGAAACAGCGGCACGTGCGTTTGAGCCGCCTCGGGAGTCACTGCGATCTCGGCATAAAACGACGCGTGGGTGGCACTCACGTACGACAACGACACGAGCACCAAGACCGAGGGAGGAACCGAGCCCTGCCGAAAATGCAGCCGGCGCCCGTCGGTGGCTGGCGAGGTGGCGGGGCCGTCGACATGGCGCGGCGGCGAGAAGCACAGCCACGTGCAGGCCGGCCCGCTCCAGCCGGTGAGCGCCTCGGCGATGTCGGGCAACAGGGCGACCGCCGAGTCGTCGTAGGTCACGTCGAGGCACGGGCCGCGCGGCCACTGAATTTGGGGTGAGTCGCTGGCTGGCAGGCTCGGCGTACCCTGCGTGACCTGACACACTTGCGGCTCGACCGGTTGCTGGGAGACTGGCATCGAATCGGAGGGCGGCTCGTCGAGCGCGCTGCGACCGCACCCCCAAGCGAAAAGCGCCAGACCGAAGCTCAGTCGGGTGAAACGAATCATGTGAAGCCTCCCACCTCGGAGCGAAGACCGGTGAAGGTCGCCTCGCTCAGAAGTCGTTCGCTTCATTTCTTGAACAGGGCCTCGGCCGCCGAAATCGCTTCTGTTTTCGAGGCCTTACCGCCTCGGTCGGTGCCGTCTCCGATTTGAAAGAAGTCGCAAAAATTGGCGTCTTCTTTGTCGCTCGGCACTTCGGCGAACGGTTCTTTGCATTCTTTGGCGACGGTCTCGTCGTAGTGGCGACAATGAATGCAGGCATGCAGCTCAGCGCCGCACTCGGGGCACACGTCGCGGCGACCCACTTGGTGAAAGACCACGTCAAGCTTGGCTCCGCACTTTCCACAGCCGGGCATGGCGTCGGTATAGCGCGAAGGCGGTGGGTTTTTGAGAGCGGCGAAGCTTGCTATACCGTCAGCCCGTCATTCGTGTTGGAGGCCGCACCGCATGGTTCGTCGCTCGCTGTCGTTGTGCTTCGTGGGTTTGGTGTTCTCGTTCAAGGCGGTAGCGGCAGAGCCGATTGGGCTGACCGAAGACGAATTCAAAATGTACCGGCACTACACCTTGGCGTTGGCCGACACCCGGGTGCAGGCGATGAAACCCGAAGTGCGGTTGGCGGCGATCGCGAAAGACGCCGGCTACAAGCCCAAAGAACTCCAGAAGGCCGTCGAGCGCGGTGAGGCGGCGGGCGACGTGAAGGCCAAGTGCGAGGGCAACCTCAAAGACGTGCTGGCCAAGTCTGAACTGGGCTCGCAGCTGGGCAAGGTCGAGGTCGACACGAGCGCCGAGCACGCGGTTGCTTACGTGCAGTGGTTCAACGAAGAACCCAAGAACTTGCCGGTCGAAGCGTGCGTCGCGGCGGTTCGCGCGGCCGAGGCCTGCCCCATTGCGGCGACCATTCAGGTGTGGGCCCAAGACAAGGCCAACCCGAAGGCGCGCGTGTTTCAGGCGCTCATCAGCACGACGGGGGCGAAGCGAATCAACGCCGAAAAGGTGAAAGACTACGCCGAGACGCGGTACCTCAAGTTGTTCGAAAAGGTGAAGAGCGCCGCGAACGGCGACGACCTGTCGGCCGACCTCGGCGCCGCGGCGCACTAAGAGGCGTCGTGGCCAACCGCCCCTACAAGCCGAAAGACTTCTTCTTTCGCAAGGCGAAGGCCGACGGGCTTCGCGCGCGGTCGGCGTACAAGATCGACGAAATCGCGAAGCGGTTTTCGATTTTCAGAAAGGGCCAAGCCGTGCTCGACATGGGCGCCGCGCCCGGCGGGTTTCTGCAGATCATCGCCAACGAGGTGGGGCCTTCGGGCACCGTCATCGGCGTCGACTTGGCGGCCATCAAGCCGTTCGGGCGCCCCAATGTGAAGACCGCCGTGCTCGACGTCTTGGCCGACGACTTCGACGCCGAGGTGCTGAAGCTGTACGACGGGCCGTTCGACGTGGTCGCGTCTGACTTGGCTCCGAAGACTTCGGGCATTCGAACGACCGACGAGGCGCGGTCGATTCGCTTGGCCATGAAGGCGCTCGACATGTCGCGCGCCCGCGGCAAGGTGAACGGTCACTTCATCGCCAAGTTGTTCATGGGTGGAGACTTCGACGAATTTCGCAAAGAGGTGCGCGCGACCTTCGAAGACGTGAAAGTCGTGCGGCCCGAAGCAACCCGAGGCGGGAGCATGGAAGTGTACCTGGTGGGGCTCCAGAAGCGCGCCGGGTAGCTACCGACACGTGCCGTTGGGCTGACAGCTGCCGCTCAAGAACGCGCAGGCGGCCAGGTGGCAATTGGGCACGCACACGCCTTGCGACCCGGTGTTGGTGGGGTCGCTGAAGTCGCACAGGTACCCGTTCGCGCAGGTCGACTGGCCGGTGCCAGCGCCCGGGCACTTGAGCAGGCAGGTGAGGTTCTTGGTGCAGGGGCCCGGCCCTGACAACCCGCCGCAGCTCAAGCCGACCCCGAGGCACGAACTGGTGCAGTACCCGCCGTTGGGCCAGTCGACCTTGCATTCGGCGCTGCCGGCGAGGGGCACATAGCACTCGCTCGCCGAGCGGCAGGGCGTGCCGGTGTTGCCAGAGACCGAGACGCACGCTTGGTCGCGGCAGCTTTGCGTGGGGTATTGGCAGTACGCGCAGCTCGCCCCACCCTGCCCGCAGCCGCGGTCGTTGTCGTTGCCTGGTCGGCATTGCTTGTCGGCGCAGCAGCCGGTCGGGCACGTGGTGGCGTCACACGGTACGACCGCGCTGTCGGTGGCGGTGATCGAAAAGCGGCCTCCGCCCGGCGCGGCGGAGTCAACGGTGACGAGCCACACCACCGGCGTGCTCGAGCCGTCATTGGTGATGACCAAGGTGTCGACGACGCCAGGGCCTCCGGTGCTGGCGGCTTGGAGGCAGTCGCGGCACGACGCGGTGCTGCTCACCGAGATCGACGTGTCGAGCCCCGGAGCGGGGGTCACGGTGACGGTGGTACTGCCGTTGCCCGGCACGACGACCGAGAACACGACGTCGTTGCCCGCGTTGAGTGGGCTGCACGTGCCAGCGAGCGAGGAGTCGTCGGCGAACAACGAGCTGTCGAGGTCGAGCTTGACGCCATTGGTCAACTGAATGGGCAAGTCGCACCGCTCGCCGGTCAGGAGCCCCCCGTCGGGCGGGTCGACGCAGGCGCCCCCCACGCACATTCGCGGGGCGACGCAGCCCGAACAGCCCGTGCCGGCGTCGGCGGCGGCGGCGGTACAGGTCACCCCGTCACCGCTGTAGCCGGTCTTGCAGGTGCAGCTTCGGCTGCCATTCGATTCGACGCAGGTGGCGTTGGGGCTGCACCCGCCGTTGTTGACGCTGCAACTGGGCACGCAGCTGCCCGAGACGCAACGCAGGCCTTCGCCACAGCTGCCACACAGCCCGCCGCCGAGGCCGCACCGCGCGTTGGTCTGTTCGGCCGAACCGACGCAGCTGTTCGCTTCGCAGCACCCGCCCGAACACGTCGTGGCGGTGCAACCCGTGGCATCGACGCAGCGGCCCGACGTGCACGTTTCGTTCGCCCCACACGGCTGATCAGAGGGCGCGTAGGTGCAGGCCCCACCCGAACAGACCCCCGTCGCCGCGAACGTTCGGCGGGTCTTCACGTCGACGCAGCGGTCGGCCGGAGCTTGGTTGCAGACCACGCCTCCGCAGGCGTCGCCGACGCACGCCCCGTTCGAACACCCATTGGCGCAGCTCTCGTCGGCGCTCGCATAGGTGCAGCTGCCGGCCGTGCATTGACCGGGCGACACGAAGCGTCGCACGCTGTGGGCGTCGAGGCATTGGGGTGGCGCCGGTGAATCACAGGTGACGCCCGCGCAGAGGTTGCCGGTGCACACGCCGTTCGCACAGCCCCCCGGGCAGTCGACCACCGTCGGTTGGTAAGTGCAGCTGCCTTGGCTGCACCGGCCGGTGCTCGCTTCAAAAATGCGCAAGTGGGCCGAGTCGTCGCACCGAGGCACGGGAGGGGCGTCACAAAACACGCCCGCGCACGGCTCGCCCACGCAGACCCCGTCTTGGCAGGCCGACCCGCAGCGCACGTCGACCGGGCTGTACGCACACCCCGACACCGCCGAGCACTGCCCTTGGGAGGGAAACGCCTCGAGGGTCGTGCCGTTGAGGCAGCGGGCGAGCGGCGGTGTCGTGCAAGCCCTGGTGCAGCCGGGCGCCCGACCCGGCCCGGCGTCGAGCGTGAACAGGTACTTCGATTGATCGAGGTCGAAGCACCCGCTGGCCGCAAGAACCAGCGCGGCCGCCCCATAGAAGTGGTGTCTCGTCATTGGCCCGGTTTCACGACGGCCCTCGCCCAAACCTTGCGCAATTTTGGGGGCTTTGCGCAACCGCGCATGCCTAACCACACGTTATTTATTGCAATTATTATTAAATCGATATACCAACATGTCTCGATATGTTCGAAATCTCCGAAGCATTTCGCGCGCTGGGTGACCCCACCCGGTTGCGCATTTTGAGGCTGATCGGAGAGGCCAAGCTGAACGTGTCTGAAGTCGTGTCGGTCATCGGGGTGGCGCAGTCTTCGGTCTCGCACCACTTGGCCAAGCTCAAGAGCCTCGAGCTGATTCGCGAAGAGCGGCAAGCGGGCTTCACCTACTACTCGCTGGCGATCGACTCGAGCGACCCTCGGTGGCCGCTCATTGCGCTCGCCAGAGGGAGCGGTGACCCGCTGGGAGACCAGGCGCGCCTGACCGAGCTGTTGCAGCGCCGTGAAGACCGGCAGACGCTGAACGAAAAGTTGCTCGAGCCCGGCCAGTCGTGGCGGCTGTGGGCAACGGCGCTGTCGTCGCTGTTGCCTCCGCTCGACGTGGTCGACTTCGGGTGCGGCTCGGGGGTGTTGACGGTCGAGCTGGCGCGCTGGGCGAAACACGTGACCGCCATTGACCGCAGCGAGGCGGCGCTGAAGCAAGCGGCCGAACGGGCCCAGCGCCTAAACAACGTGACGTTCTTGAAGGCCGATTTGGGCGACCTGCCGCCTTCGGTGACGAACCAAGACTTGGTCGTCATTTCGCAAAGCCTGCACCACGTCGAAGACCCGCGGGCGGTGTTGGCGCAGGCCGAGCGGGTGCTCAAGCCGGGTGGCAAGGTCGTGGTGCTTGAACTGATGCCGCACGACGAGCAGTGGGTGCAGTCGCGGCTCGGCCACAAGCACTTGGGGTTCGAACCGGCGGCGCTCGAGGCCCTGCTGCGGCAAGCGGGCTTCGAGCAATTGCAGTTGGTGCCTTCGGCGCGAGACGGAGCGACTCCGTTTCGGGCCTTTCTTCTCACCGGAGTGGCGACGACATGAACCGAGCCCAAGCGTTTGAAAAATTGTTCAGCGAGCGAATCGTCATTCTCGACGGCGCGATGGGCACGATGGTGCAGTCGTACCAGCTCCAAGAGGGTGACTTTCGGGGTACCCGCTTCGTGGGCCACGGGCACGACCTGCAAGGCAACAACGACATTCTGTGTCTCACCCGCCCCGACGTCGTCGAAGACATTCACCGGCGGTATTTCGACGCGGGCGCCGACATCGTCGAGACCAACACCTTCAGTTCGACCAGCATTGGCCAGGCCGACTATCGGCTCGAAGCGGTGGTGGCCGAGCTCAACGCGGCGGCGGTGAAGTGCGCGCGCAACGCGGCGAACGCGGCCGAAGCGAAGACGCCGGGGCGCCGGTGTTTCGTGGCGGGCGCCATTGGGCCGCTCAACCGCACGCTCTCGCTGTCACCCGACGTGAACCGCCCCGACTACCGCGCCGTCACGTGGGACCAGGTCGTGGCGTCGTACACCGAGCAAATCGACGCGCTGCTCACAGCCGGCGTCGACGCGTTGTTGGTCGAGACGATTTTCGACACGCTCAACGCGAAAGCGGCGCTGTTCGCCATTGAGTCGAGCTTCGAGAAGCTCGGCCGGCGGGTACCCATCATGGTCTCGGTGACGATCACCGACGCGTCGGGGCGCACCTTGTCGGGCCAAACGATTTCGGCGTTCTACAATTCGATTCGGCACGCCCGCCCATTCAGCGTGGGCATCAACTGCGCGCTGGGCGGCAAAGAAATGCGCCCGTACATCGAAGAGCTCGCGCGAATTTCGGAGTGTTACGTAAGTTGCTACCCGAATGCCGGGCTGCCGAACGCGTTCGGGGGGTACGACCAAACGCCGGCCGACATGGCGGCCATTCTCGGTGACTTCGCGAAACAAGGCTGGCTCAACGTGGTGGGCGGGTGCTGCGGTTCGACCCCCGACCACATCGCCGCCATCGCCCACGCGGTGAAAGGCTGCGCGCCACATGTCGTGGGCGCACCGACCGCGACCATGCAACTGAGCGGGCTCGAAGCGCTCGCGGTGAACTGACTCCATGACGACCCACGCGTCTCAATTTCTGTTGGTCGGTGAACGCACCAACATCACCGGCAGCCCCAAGTTCGCCAAGGCCCTCAAAGCCGGAGACTGGGACACCTGTTTGTCGATCGCCCGCCAGCAAGTCGAGAGCGGCGCGAACATCATCGACATCAACGTCGACGAGGCGCTGATCGACGGCGAAGCGACGATGGTGAAGTTCTTGAACCTCATCGCCGCCGAGCCCGAAATTTCGCGCGTGCCGGTCATGCTCGACTCGTCGAAGTGGTCGGTGCTCGAGGCGGGGCTCAAGTGCCTGCAGGGCAAGGGCATCGTGAATTCGATTTCGCTCAAAGACGGCGAAGCCGAATTCTTGCGGCGCGCCCGCCTGGTTCGCCGGTACGGCGCGGCGGCCGTCGTCATGGCGTTCGACGAAAAGGGGCAAGCGGCCAGCTGCGACGAAAAAGTGCGCATTTGTACGCGCGCGTATCACCTGCTCATGGGCATCGGGTTTCCTCCCGAAGACATTATTTTCGACCCGAACATTTTGACGGTCGCCACGGGCATCGAGGAACACAACAACTACGCGGTCGACTTCTTCGAGGCGACGCGCATCATCAAACAGACCCTGCCCCGGGCGAAGGTGTCGGGCGGCGTGTCGAACGTTTCGTTTTCATTTCGCGGCAACAACCCGGTGCGCGAGGCAATTCACGCGGCGTTCTTGTACCACGGCGTGCGCGCCGGCATGGACATGGGCATCGTCAACGCGGGCATGTTGGGCGTGTACGAAGAAATACCAGCCGAGCTGCGCGAGCGGGTCGAAGACGTGTTGCTCAACCGGCGCCCCGACGCGACCGACCGGCTGGTCACCTACGCCGACGCGCTCAAGGCCGAACACGGAGGCGCGTCGAAGGTCGAGCTCAAAGAAGACTTGGCGTGGCGCGACGCACCGGTCGAGCAGCGGCTCTCGCATGCGCTCGTGAAAGGCATCGACGCGTACGTCGAGGTCGACACCGAAGAGGCGCGCAAGCAAGCAAAGCGGCCGCTCGACGTCATCGAAGGGCCGTTGATGAGCGGCATGCGCGTGGTCGGAGACCTGTTCGGCGCGGGCAAGATGTTCTTGCCGCAGGTCGTGAAGTCGGCCCGGGTCATGAAGCGCGCGGTCGCGTACCTCACCCCGTTCATGGAGGAAGAGAAGCGCCTGCACGTCGCCGCGGGAGGCACGGCCCGTACGCAGGGCAAGGTGTTGCTCGCCACGGTGAAGGGCGACGTTCACGACATCGGCAAAAACATCGTCGGGGTGGTGCTGGCCTGCAACAACTACGAGGTCATCGACCTGGGGGTCATGGTCTCGTGCGAGAAGATACTCGCCGCGGCGAACACCAACGCGGTCGACGTGATCGGCTTGTCGGGGCTGATCACGCCGTCGCTCGACGAAATGGTGCACGTGGCCAAAGAAATGAAACGCCAGGCGTTTCGGGTGCCCCTGCTCATCGGCGGGGCGACGACGAGCCACCCCCACACGTCGGTCAAAATCGCGCCCGAATACGAATTCGGCGTGGCGCACGTGCTCGACGCGTCGCGCGTGGTGAACGTGGTGAGCGCGTTGTTGTCGCCCGAACAGAAGCCGCAATTCTTGAATGAAATCGCGCTCAAGCAGCGTTCGGCGCGAGAAGAATTCGCCGCGCGGCGGGCGACGAGAAAGCTGTTGCCGATCGCCGAAGCGCGGGCGCGGCGCCAGCCGACTCCGGCGGTTCTCGACATTGCCAAGCCTGAGTTCTTGGGTACGCGGTCGTTCGAAGTGCCCATTGACGACATCGTGCCGTACATCGACTGGCAGCCCTTTTTCAGCGCGTGGGAACTGCACGGTCGCTTCCCCAACATTCTCGAAGACGCGAAGCTGGGGCCCGAGGCGCGCAAGCTCTTCGCCGACGCCAAGAAGCTGTTGGCGACAATCATTGCCGAAAAGAAGTTCGTGCCCAAAGCGGTCATCGGGTTTTGGCCGTGCAACTCGGTGGGCGACGACATCGAGATCTACAGCGATGAGGCTCGCACGAAAGTGGTGCACCGGTTCTGCATGTTGCGGCAACAAGCCGAGAAACCGGCGGGCCAATTCAACTTGAGCCTGGCCGACTTCGTGGTGCCGCGCGAGCGTGGCGTCATCGACTACTGTGGCGCTTTCCAGCGGTGACGGCAGGCCACGGAGTCGAACAGTTCGCCCACGCGCTCAAGGCGGCGAACGACGACTATTCGGCGATCATGGTTCAAGCGTTGGGCGACCGTTTGGCCGAGGGTCTCGCCGAGTTGATGCACAAGCGTGCGCGTGACTTCTGCGGGTTCGGCAAAGCCGAAAAGCTGAGCAACGAGGAGCTGATTCGCGAGCAGTACCGCGGCATTCGGCCCGCGCCCGGCTACCCCGCCTGCCCCGACCACACCGAGAAACCGACCTTGTTCGCGGCGCTCGACGCGACGGCGGCCACGGGCATTTCACTCACCGAGAGCTACGCCATGTACCCGGCGAGCAGCGTGAGCGGCTTCTATTTCAACAGCCCCGAAGCGAAGTACTTCGGGCTGGGCAAGGTCGGCCAAGACCAGGTCGAAGACTACGCGAACCGCAAGGGTTTCACGGTGCCTGAAGCGGAGCGGTGGCTGGCTCCGAACCTCGACTACGACCCGAAGTGAGCCACGCCTGGCAGGGCCGGCGAAACGGGCAGTGGCCGCAGACGGCCGTGTTGGCCGTGGGCCCGAAGGCCGCCACCGAGCGAGGCACGTTCTTTTTGAGGTTTTCGTTCACCAGGGTGGCTCGCATGGCCGCGACGCTTCGGTCGAAGAGGTGTTCGAAGCGGGCGAGCGCCGCCGGGTCGAGCGGCACGTCGACTTCGAGGGGCGTGTTGATGGCGACGACGGTGGCGCGAATGTGCCGAACGTCGACCCGGTGGCGCGCGGCGACGAAGTGCGCCGAGCCGACGACTTGGGTCTCGTGGCTGCGCTCGAGCGCCGACGCCCCCGACTTCCACTCGATGAGGCGAACCGAGCCGTCTCGGTCGCGGTAGGCGAAGTCGGGCACGGCGAAGACTTTGACGCCGCGAAAGACGTGGGTCGCCTCGTCGAGCGAAGGGTTGTCGACCTCGAGCCAGTCGTCTTTGCGCAGTGACTGCGCGAGCGCGGGCCACCGCGAATGAAAGAACCAGGTCAGGCCGTCGCGCGCGCGAAGCCAAGCGGCGTGCCAGGCTTCGGGAGCCACCGCGTCGTCGTATTCATGTTCGACGAGGCCATTGAAGTCGCGGCGAATCAGGTCGCGTCGGTGGCGTTTTTCGCGAGAGAACACGAAGTCTTGGCGCATGACCCGGTGCACGCGCTCGAGCACGCGCTCGGGGCGAATGGGCCGCCCCGCCCGAATCGCGTTGAGGGTGCCACGAATCGCCGCGTGTACGATGGAGCCGCTCCAGGTGAACCGCGTGGCGAGCCTCTTGAGCACGTACAATTCGCGCTGCAGCGGCTTGGCCTTCGGTTCCCACCCTCCCCACGCGCCGTAGTAGTGAAACCAGTACGCACGACGGCACTCGACGAACTTGGAGTGCCGCGCGTGCGACCAGGAGAACTCGTTGACGAGGCTTTTGCCCACGCGGCGAGGCTAGCGAGTGACTCTGACATTCGAGACAAAACCCAGCAATTCCAACATCTTAACGGGAACTCACTCGACCGGCCGGCCGAGTTCAAGCCGAGGCATGTCTTCGATGGGTCGCAGCCCGATGCCGGTGATGTTGGCGGCCACCATGGCTTGGGCGAGCTCGGTTCGCACCGCGATGAGCGCGGGCAGCTCCGCCATGCGAAAGGCGACCGGGCCCGAGCGTCGCACTTCGTCAAGCAGCACGACGCGCCGAGCGCTGGCGATTTGCTCATGGTCGACGGCGTCGCGGTCGACGTCAGACGACGCCCAGTCGACCGAGCGCTCGAGCCTGAGCGGGTTCGCGATGAAGTAGCCGGGCGTCGGCCGGCCACGTCGCTTGGCCCTGATCGAAACGGGCAGAAATTCGAGCTCGTCGGGTGCGCAGTGAGAGGCCAGCAGGTCGCGAAAGCGCTGGTTGACGATGAGCCACCGCATTGAACAAGCGACGGCGTCGTCGAGTTCGGCGCCGGCCGAAATGCGCAGCGCCGCAGGCGGAGGTTCGAGCACCACCTTGGCGGGCCAATCACCGAGGCGCGAGCGCCCCTTGATCAACAGGTGGGCACGACCCAACACGGCCGGGTCGAAGTCTGACACGAAGGCGGCGCGAGGCCGGCGCCGGGCGTACAGCACCGAATAGACCGCCTTCGCAGGCACCGTGGGCTTGGCGCTCATGAGGGGCGCACGAATCGACCGGCGACGAGTTCGTGCACCACGCTTTCGGCTTCGGCGGCGGCGACTTTGGCTCGCTTCACCACCTGGTGAACGCCGGTCGACAACGCGACGGGCGTCTTGAACGCCTCGAGCGTGGCGACAATGGCCTTGGCCGTCGTGCCCTGTTGCACGCTGGGGTCGGTGAAGCGGCGCTCACTGAGCGTGGTGCTGCACGCGAGGCCGGCGCCGTCGACGGTGCGAAACAGGGTCACCGGCTCGTCGAAGAGGCCCTCGGGCGCGACGTGGGGGCCGAGCCACTGACCCAAGGTGGTCTCGCCGCGCGAGGCGAGTGAGGTCACGAGCCGAGTGGAGTCGTGAAGTGTTGGTTCGACGGCGGCGGGCGCGTGGCGGGCGATGAGCGCTTGCACCTGGTCGGCGGCGCGCTGAACGGCGCGTTCGACCTTGGCGTCGCGAAACGTGACCATGGGGAAAGCGCCGTTCGTCAGGTGGCCGCGCTCAGAAAACCACGCGACGAACTCGTCGAAGGTCTTCGCGTCAGAGACCATGTCGAAGCGGTCGGGGTGCTGGGTCACGAGGGCTCCGGGCTGCGCTTCGAGGCGCTGCGAGCCGACATCGCACCCCAAGTCGAGCAACCGTTCGACGAGCGCACCTTCTTGGGCCAGCGCGCGTTCGCTGGTGAACGGCAACCCGGCGATGCCGCACACTTCGAGCTTCAAATTGTCGAAGCGCTTGCACGCCTCGACGGTGGCCAGCAATTCACGGTCGGTGGGGCACGGTTTGAGCAACCCGCGGCGCATCAGGTCGAGTCGCTGGGCGGCCGAAAAGCAGCCCACGTCGAGCACCAAGTACACCCGCTTGAACGTGGCCGACAGCGCCTCGATGAGCGAAGGCGGAGGCACGCCCCACAAGAAGTACGTGGTCGAATGGGCCGTCAGGTCGACCCCCTGCCAGGCTTTGCCGAGAAACGGCGCGGTGCCGCCCGAAAAGTCGTAACGCAGTTGCCACGTTCGGCCGGCGATTTCGCGGTGATCTCGGTGCACGGCTTCGACGGGGCGCAAGAACGAATCGGCGCGCCCGAATGAGCCTTGCTGCATGCCCCGCCCACCGGCGCAGTAGACGCAGTTCTCGCCGCAGCCCTTGCCCGGAGCGACCCAGCCCGAAAACGACGATTGGTCGAGCTGGCTCAAGAACACGTCGTCGAAGTGCGAATAGTGAACGTCGGTACTGGCCTTGTTTTGCACGTACGCCAGGGGCACCCGGTCGGGCGTGCCGTTCGGCGACCACGTGACGCGATTGGGGCCCTCGGCTTCGCCGCGGCACAGCGACAACAGCGGCGCCTCGCCGTCGCCGAGCAAAATGTCGTCGAAACAGTCGAGCCGGCCCAGTTCGCGCCAGAAGTACGACGCGCTGTCGCCACCGACGACGATGCGAACCTCGGGGGCGATGCGGCGAATGGCGCGGGCCATGACCAATGCTCGCGAGACGTGGTTGAACCACTTGAGGCTCAGCCCAACGGCCTTGGGGCGCAGGTGCGAGAGCAGCCGGGTGAGCGAATCGACCATGGCGGCTTCGTCTTCGTCGCCGTCATGCAGGCGCACGTGCGCTTCGATGCCGTGGCGACGCAAATACCCAGCGAGGTACAAAATGCCGCACGTCGCTTCGCCGAGGCCGGCGCCCAAGAGCAACACGGGCGACAACTCCCGGCCTGGTTCGAACGGGAGCCGCCCTGACTTCGAGGCGGGGCGAGGTCGAGGGGAGCGACGCGGGGTGACCACGAGGCATCTTTACCCCGGGCCGGTCACGCCGCCAATGCGCCCGGGGGCTCCGCCGCGCCTTGATTCACGAAGAAATGCGCGACCTTGGAGCGGTGAGAACCAAACGGTCTCGCGAGCGAAACGCAGATCAGGGCAACTGACCTTCGGGGGAGCGAGCGACCACCGACGCGACCATGCCTTCGGCGACCCAGCTCGCAATGGCGGTGAAGGCGTCACTTGGCTCGGCGAAGGGCTCGCAGAGCACCTCGAGGGCGGCTCCGGCTGGGCCCGCGCCGACGAGGGCATGGGCCGCGGCGGCCTCGGCGGCGCCGACCTCGACGTGAAACACCTCGAAGTCGCGGCGCCAGACCATGACGGGCGTCACCCGCGCTTGAGGCACCACCGACGAGGCGTCGGCTGCGGCGAACCAGGGCAGCACGTCGAACGCGAGCGAGACGACGTGGAGCGCCGGCGTGGCGACGAGGCGCACCTGAGAAAAGGTCTCTTCGTTGACGACGGCGAGTGCCGAGGGTTCGGCGACGGCGCTGTTCTGGGCGACGAAGGCGCGGGTGCGGGCCCGTTCGAGCGCGGCGACCGAAGCGAGCCACGGGGGCGACGCGTCTTGAGCCGCGAGCCAGTCAGCGAAAGCGTGGCTCAACTGCCCCAGCGAATGGTGCGTCGACGGGTGCGCCTTGATGTAGTTCGCGACGAGCACGTCGAACGCGTCGTCACCCACGACCTGTCGAACCCGCGCGCAGTCTTCGCGCAACATGTCGCGCATGCGCAGCCAGTACATTTCGGCGTACACGCCGACGCGGGTCGAAGGCTCGAGGGCGCCTCCGTTGACGAGCTGCGCTGCGGCGTCGTCGGGTATGGGGTCGCTGCCGGCGACCCATTCGAACACCGAGTGCTGCACGGTCTTGAGGCTCACGGGGTCACCTGTTGGGCCATCATTTCGGCTTTGCGGCTCTCGGCGAGCAACGTGTCGAGCGCGGGCACGCCCTCGTCCCACTCGATCAAGGTGGGCACGTGGTGACCGAAGCGACGAACCGCGTCACGGTAGAGCGCCCACACGGCGTCGCTGACGTGGCCCTCGTGCGTGTCGATGACAATGTGACCGCGGTCTTGGTGGCCGGCCAGGTGAAACTGGTGAACGCGGTCGACCGGCACGCCCTTCAGGTACGCCTGGGCGTCGAAGCCGTGGTTTCGGGCCGACACGTAAATGTTGTTGATGTCGAGCAAAATGCCGCAGTCGGCGCCGTTCGCGACTTCGGTCACAAACTCCCACTCGGTCATTTCTGATTCTTTGAAGGTCAAATAGCTCGACACGTTTTCGAGCATCAGTCGGCGACCGAGAAAGTCTTGTACCCGGCCGACGCGCTCGACGACATGGGCGACGGCTTCTTGGGTGAAGGGCAACGGCAGCAGGTCGTGCGAATAGCGCCCGTGGGCGCGGCCCCAGCACAAATGGTCTGACACGAGGGCGGGTTCGACCGCGTCGATGAGCGCCTTCCACTCCGTCAAATAGCGTTGGTCGAGCGGTTCGACGCTGCCGATGCCGAGCGAAACGCCGTGCAATACGACGGGGCGGTCTCGGCGAACTTTCTCGAGCACGGCCAACGGCCGCCCGCCAATGCCCATGAAATTTTCAGAAATGGCTTCGACCCAAGCGACGTCGGGGTTGGTCTCGAGAAACGCCCCGTAGTGCTTGGAGCGGAGGCCGACGCCGTGGCCCAACCCTCTCCCTTCGGCCGAAGCGAACGAAGGGAGAGGTGCCTGTGCAGCGGTTTTCACGAATTACTTCTTGTCGGCGATGACGGTGCCGCCCTTGGCCTTGCAGTCTTTCTCGGCGAGCGTGATCCACCCTTTGCCTTTGCACTCGTTTTGGCCGGCGCAGCCGTGGTCGGCTCCGCCGCAGGCGCCCTTGCCCTTGCACTCGTTGACGCCGCCGCAGCGAATTTCGGTGCCGGTGGCCTTGGCGTCTTTCTTCGGCATCGCGGCGGCTTTGTCGCCGGCAAACGCAGCGCTGGCGAACATCGAGGCAACGGCCGAGGCGAACACGACGGTCTTGAGCGATTTGGTCTTCATGGTTTTCTTTCGAAGGTCCAGGAGCCACCGGCATGGTGGCCGCGGGTTCCCCATTTACGCCGACCCGGCAAAACTGGTTTCACGATTTTCGAAGTCTTTTGAAAATGCGCTCGAAGACGGCGCGGCTCTGCGGCACCTGCCCCCAAAACGTCACAGCGAAATAGACGACACCGTAAACCCCCAAAAGCACGAGCGAAACCGGGCGTGCCGGCAAGTCGGGAGGAGGGAGCACCGCCCCGCCCCATTCTTCGAGCACTTGCTGCTGTGCGCCAAAATGGGCGGCCAAAGCGAGCTTGCACCCGAGGGTGACGAGGGCGGCGAACACGGCCGAGGCCCAGAGGCGCGCGAGGCGGCCGCGAATCGAAGGCAGGCCGCCGACTTCGCGGGCCAGCGCCCGTCGCAGCAGCTGCATTTCGAGCCACGCGGTGACGGAGGTGGTGATGGTGACGAACACCGCCCCCATTTCGGCCGGCAGCCCCACCTGCCCGGGAAAAATGCGAACCGCGTAGTACCCGAGGGCGATGCCGAGGCCGACCCGAGCGGTGGCGAACAGAAACGGGGTGCGCGTGTTTTTGAGCGCGTAGAACGCCGACGAGAACAACCGCCCGCTCGTCTGCGCCAACAAGGCGACGCCCGACCCGAACAAAATGTACCAAACGAAGCGAGAATCTTTCGCCGAGAAGCGGCCCAGCTGCAGCACGACCCCGGCGATGAGGTCGCCGAGCGCCATGCACGCGACGGCCGAGGGCACGACGAAGAAGCTCATGCGCTCGAGGCCGGCTTTGAGACGTTCGCGCAACAGCGCCGCGCGCTCGTCGTGCGACTTGGTGGCGTCGGCCGACATGTCGGGCAGCTCGGCGGCCGAAATCGACATGCCGAACAGACTGACCGGCAACAGCGAAATGGTCTGTGAATAGGTGAGCACCGACACCGCCCGCTCGGTGATGAGCGACGCGTACGCGGTGTCGACCCAGGCGCTCAACTGCACGACCCCCCGGGCGGCGACCGCGGGCAAGAAACGCGAAAACACCGAACGCACGGCCGGGCCCGCCCACGACGGCACGGGGCGAAAGCGGCCGAGCAGGCGCAACACCGCGGGCAGCTGCACCACGAACTGCAGCACGCTGCCGGCGACGGTGGCCCAGCCGACGTACATGATGAGCCGGTTCAGCGGCTCGCCACGAAAGACGCCGATCGCGACGATGACGGCACCGCTCGAGACGACCGGCGCCGCGTACGACAGAAAGAACCGTTTGTGGCTGTTGAGAATGCCAAGGCACCAGGCGCTGAGCACCAAACCCCGGTCGAGGGGAAGATGATGCGAACGAGCCGCACGATGAGCTCGTACGTTTTGCCGGTGTAGCCCGGGGCGATGAGCGCCACGAGCCACGGGGCGGCGAGCAGACCCAGGCGACCAGGGTCGCCATGAGCAGCGCCAAAGCCGAACACGGCCTGGGCGACGTCGACGGCCTCGCGCATGGCCTGGGCGCGCAGGCCCGCGTAGACCGGTATGAGCGAAGCCGAGAGCACGCCTTCGTCGAGTAAATTTTGGAGCACGTTCGGAATGCGCATGGCCGCGGAGAACGCCGCGGCCTCGATGCCGGTGCCGAACGCGCCGGCCTGCAACGTCTGTCGCACGAGGCCCACGACCCGCGACAGCAAAATACCGGCCGCCACGAGCGCGGCGTTTCGACCACTCTTCGACGACTCCGAAGTCACCTGAGGGCTCATACAGCAGCGGCCGTGCCACCCGAAGCGTTACGGCGCGTTCGCCTCGAGCGCGGTACCGACAGGGCCAGGGCATGCGCTCTTGACCTCTCGGGCGACCATTCGTGCGACCCGGTCGCAACCCGGCGCGCCGCGGCCCGACAGTGGCAATGCCGCTCGTGTTGGGCATGAGAACGGGTTGCCCAGACCGCTGAAGACGGTTCTGAAACCGAAGTGCGCCTGTGCACCTTCGAGAAAGCCCAGAACATCGGCAAGCAGGTGGTGGTGATTTTGCGAACCTCGAGCCTCGCGAGTATTCGGGCGTGGCGACCACGACCGCGAAGGCGAAGCAGACAAATTCAAGCAGTAAAATCAGCAACTTTCACGACGCCTGATTCTAGGCGTCGTGCACTCACGGAGTCGTGTAAAGGCGATGCGTGAGCCGAGTTCTCGTCGTCGACGATGAAGCGAACCTGCGAAAAGTACTCGCGGCGATGCTGCGCAAAGAAGGGTACGACGTCGCCATTGCCTCAGACGGCGAGCAGGCGATGGCCGAGTTCGAAAAGAACGGGGCCGACGTGATCGTCAGCGATCTGGTGATGCCCAAACTGGGCGGTATGGACATTTTGAAGGCGGTTCATGCCCAGCGGCCCGACGTGCCGGTCATCATCATCACCGCGCACGGTACGGTCGACTCCGCGGTGGAGGCGATCAAGCTGGGGGCGTTCGACTACATCACGAAGCCTTTCGAGCAGGCCGAAATTCAGGCGGTGGTGGCGAAGGCGGCGCGAACCCAAGAAGCGAACCTGGGTAACGTGCCGCCCGAGGGCAAGGGCCGCCATTCGCTCATCGGCGCTTCGGCGCAAATGCAAGACATCTTCAAAATCATCGACAAGGTGGCCGACACGCCGTCGACCGTGCTGATCACCGGAGAGTCGGGCACGGGCAAAGAACTCGTCGCGACGGCGCTGCACGACGGTTCGAGCCGGCGAGACCGGCCGCTCATCAAAATCAACTGCGCGGCGATACCGAAAGACCTGATGGAGTCGGAGCTCTTCGGGTACGAGCGGGGCGCCTTCACCGGCGCCGTGACTTCGAAGCCGGGCCGGTTCGAGTTGGCCGACGGCGGCACCCTGTTTCTCGACGAAATTGGCGAAGTGCCGCTCGAAATGCAGGTGAAGCTCTTGCGGGTGCTGCAAGAGAGCGAATTCGAGCGCGTCGGCGGCATCAAGACGACGAAGGTCGACGTGCGCCTCATCGCCGCGACGAACCGGTTGTTGCACGAAGAAATCGAGGCGGGCCGGTTTCGCAAAGACCTGTTCTACCGGTTGAACGTGGTGCCCATTCAGTTGCCGCCCTTGCGCGAGCGCGCGAGCGACGTGCCTCCGCTCGTCACCCACTTCATCGAAAAATACAACAAGCGGCTCAACAAGAAGATCGAAGGCATCAGCGACGAAGCGCTGACGATGCTGCAGAGCTACCCGTGGCCCGGCAACATTCGCGAGCTCGAGAACATGATGGAGCGGGTGCTGCTCTTCGCCGACGGGCCGCGCATCGAAGTCAAAGACCTGCCCGAGCCCGTGCGGGGCGGCCCGGCCATGCCGGTGCCCGCGCTGGGCGTGACGCCGCAACCCGGCGAGACCCCGCTCAAAGACTTCTTGAAGCAGCGGCAAGCCGAAATTGAAAAAGCGTTCATCGTGCAGGCGTTGGCGAAGACCGAGGGCAACGTCACCCGAGCGGCGAAGCTGCTGCAAATCAGCCGCAAGTCGCTGCAGACGAAGATGAAAGAATTCGGCCTGCGCGACGAGTCTCCAGCCGACGAGTGAGCGGTGGAATCTTGGGCCCCCTGCCGGGTTGGTGCTACAGCACTGTGGCAGAAAATTGCGCGCCATGGCCACAGACGTAGGGTGTCTGGCGTTGTCTTCAAGAAGGTTACACCCGCGAGGTACGGTTCATGGCCGAGTTACCCACTCTCGGAGCACCCCCCAAGAAGAGTTCGCTGCCTGGCATTGCGGTGTTCGCCACCGTGGTCGGGGTGGTCGCGGGCGGAGCGTATTGGTTCACGCACCGAACCGCCGGTGACGCCACGACGCCCCCCGCGGCGCCGGTCACGGCGTCGCCGACCGCCGAGGGCACGGCACCGCCCGCCCCTTCGGCACCGGGTGCGACCCCAGCCGACGCGATTGTCGGGGCGACGGCCGGCACGACGGCGGC
>JBGAIY010000704.1:0-2392 GCA_044225205.1 Myxococcaceae bacterium
ATGAGACGACCCTGTCGTGGCCGACGCGTGGCGAGCGCGTAGAGCAGCGCGGTGATGCCGAAGAGCACGAACGCGTCGTACAACCCCAAGTCGTGCCGCGGGCCACCGTACGTGTCGACGGGGAAGTTCACCGCGAGGGGGAAATCGGTTCGCACTCCCGGGTGGTCGTGCACCAAGAAGCAACCGATGCGGGCGACGCCCCACCCCGGCGTGGCTCCCAAGGCCAGCGCGTCGATGTAGCGAGAAAACGGCACGCCGATGCGCCGAAAATAAATGAACAGGCCCACCAGTGAGCCGAGCACGCCGCCCATCGACGACATGCCGTCCCAGAAGCGAAGCGGCAGGCTCCAGTCGTTGACCAGCCGCTCGGGGTGGTAGGCGAAAATGTCCATGAAGTGGCCGCCGTAGAGGCCGAACAGCACCGCCCAGGTCACCAAACCGCGCGCCGGCTCGTCGTCACCGGGCCAATACTTGCGGGCGGCACGAGCGGCGAGCACCGCGCCCGTCATCACCCCGAGCGCCGAAACGACGCCGAAAATGTCGATCTTCTGGCCGAGAGGCAGCGGCAACACCGGCAAATGAATGTAGGGAATCATGAGTCAGGGCTCGACATGGCGCTGTCGAGCGCCACACGCAATGCCTCAATGCAGTGGCCGCAAAAATGTTTCGCGTTTTCTTTGCCGGGAAAAAGAACGGAGGCCCAGGTACCGAAGGGGCGCTCTTTGGTCGGCTGACGACCGCAGCGGTCGCACCGGTGGTCCCATTGGCCGTTGTCGAGTTGTACCCAGCTCAAGGAGCGCGCCCAGAGGGATTCGAACCCCCGACCCTCGGCTTC
The DNA here is from genome assembly GCA_044225205.1 of Myxococcaceae bacterium. Lineage (GTDB taxonomy): Bacteria > Myxococcota > Myxococcia > Myxococcales > Myxococcaceae > JAEUJT01. Next base: position 836 of record JBGAIY010000704.1, read on the forward strand.
GAAGGCCGATGCTCTATCCAGCTGAGCTATAGGCGCTCATGAAAGGGCGACCAACCGGGCTTGAACCGGTAACCCCAGGAGTCACAGTCCTGTGCTCTACCAATTGAGCTATGGCCGCCATATTCACTTTTTCAATGCACGCGCTCCCTAGACGACGGAGTGCGTTGCGTCAAACACTCCGTGACGGCTCCTGCGGAGCTTGAGTGACTGCGCCCCCGGCGGGATTCGAACCCACGACCCTCAGCTTAGAAGGCTGATGCTCTGTCCAACTGAGCTACGGGAGCCGAAGCGTGATGCACTGATTCAATTGTCGTGTCGGGGCGGCCGGATTCGAACCGACGACCTTCTGCGCCCAAGGCAGACGCGCTACCAGACTGCGCTACGCCCCGATTGGGTGCGGCTTTTTGAACCACATTGGGGTGACGCGCAAGGCCAGAGAACGCTGACCGCACGATTCGCCTTTTGACCCATTGCGAGGGGCCCGAAGGCAGAGCATCCTCCCGGGTGAACGTGCGAATCGCCTGTCTTTCGAGCCTGTTGGTGGTGTGTGCCGCGGTGGGCACGTTGACGGGCTGCAAGCCGACGAGCGGGGCGGTCGACGGCGGCACCGGCCAGAACCCGCCCATCACCGAGTGCAACGCCCCCTCGACCCGCGTGCCCCTGCGGCTGTTGACGCGGGCCGAATACGACTTCACCCTGCGCGACCTGTTGGGCGACACCTCGAACCCGTCAAAAGACTTTCCCCGAGAGCCGCTCGCCGACGGGTGGGACAACGACGGCAACCTGAACCAAGTCACCGACGAGTCGGTCGCCCGCTACCTCGAAGCGGCCGAGACGGTGGCCGCGAACGCGCTGACCACGCACCGTGAAAAACTGTACGTCTGCACGACCCAAGACGCCGCCTGCACGACCCGGTTCATTTCGGGCTTCGGCCGGCGGGCCTTTCGGAGGCCGCTCACCACCGACGAGCTGAGCTTCTTCACCAACTTCTTCACCAGCGTGCAAACCGCCGCGGCCGGCGACTTCGATTCGGCGGTGGTCGCGACGGTGCAGGTGATGCTGCAGTCACCTCAGTTCTTGTACCGCTTTGAAGAGGGCGAAGCGCCGACCGGCCAACAGTGGCGCACCCCGCTGGGCGGCTACGAGTTGGCGAGCCGGCTGTCGTATTTCGTCTGGGGGTCGATGCCCGACGACGCGCTGCTCGACGACGCGAACGCGCTGTCAGACCCCGACGTGCTCGCGGCGCAGGCCAAGCGCATGCTGGCCGACCCGAAAGCCAAGGCCGGCAAGACGCGGTTCTTTTCGCTGTGGTTGCGGCTCGACGACATTGGCACGTTGTCGAAAACGCTCGCGGTGTACCCGAACTTCACCCCCGACCTGGCCTTGGCGTGGCGAACCTCACTCGACCTGTTCATCGACGACGCGCTGACGAACGGCGGCACGCTGAGCACCCTGCTCACCTCGAACGCCATGTTCGTCAACGACACCATGTCGATGTACGCCACGCCGATGGCCGAGCACGAATTCACCAAGGTGATGATGCCACCGGCCCAGCGC
>JBGAIY010000705.1:0-2386 GCA_044225205.1 Myxococcaceae bacterium
CGGCCAGGTCACCCAGTGGCACGTGGGGCCGTCGGGCGACCCGCGCCGCTGGCCCACCGCGCGTGGCCCGGTCACGTCACTCCACGTGAGCTTCGACGGCCAGCGCCTTGCGGGCGCGAGCGAAGGGCGGGTTTTCGTGTGGGGGCTGGGCTCGGGGGCGCTCGAAGCCGAACTGCCGGCCGACTTGGGCCGACAAGCGCTGGTTCACTTCATCGACGACGGGCACCTGTTTGCCGTGGGCTCGTCGCGGGTGCCGCACCGGTACGACCTGCCGTAGGCCTCACCCGAGCGTCGGGGTTTTGCTGTACCACTGCATCAACAGCTCTCCGAGCGCGGCCCGGGTCAGCACGCGTGGCTCCGACGTCGGCTCGGCGGCGACGAGCACGGCCGCGTCGCCCGCTCGCCAATGCGTCACGACCGAAGCGACGGTGTCGGTCGGCACTGCCCGGCCAATGGGGTGCATGAGGTCGCCTGCGAGCAACAGGGGCTTCATTTCTTCGTCGCCCAAGAAGTCGCGCACCTGCTCGAGCAGCACCACGCCCCGCGCTTGGCCGTCGGGTGACGCCACCAACACCGCGCCGCTCGAAGCCCCGGCCAACCGGGCCACCAGTTCGTCGAGCTTGGTGTCGAGCGTGACGACGGGCACGGGCTTGGCCAGCTCGTGTACCGAGAGGTGGCCCAGCCCGACGAGCGCTTCTGCTTGGGGCAACTCGGTGCTCGCGGCGGTTTTGGCGTGGGCTCGAACCACGTCGGTGATGTTCAAGACCCCCACGACGCGCGAAGCGGTTTCGTCGTCGAGAACGACGAGCTGCCTCACCTTCGCTTCATTCATTTGCACCAAGGCCCTGGTGAGTGGAGTGCGCGCCAAGACGGTCGGCTCATGGCTTCGGTCGAGCGGAGCGCCAGCGGAGAGCGGGGTCATGGCCTGGCCCACCGTCAGCTCGGGGGTCGGGCTGGGGCGCGACGCGTGGGGCAGCGTGATGCCGTCTTGTTCGAGCAGGGCTTCGTAAATGGGCGTCGGCCGCAGGCGCCGCGCAAGCGCGTATGACGTCATGTTCGCGAGCATCAGCGGCAGCACCAAGCCGTACCCACCGGTCATTTCGAAGATGATCAGCACCGAGGTCATCGGCGCGCGAATGACTCCCGCGAACACCGCCCCCATGCCCACGAGCGCAAAGGCACCCAGCTGTCGTTCTTCATGGTGAAAGAAGCTGACGTCGGCATAGCCCACCGCACCGCCGAGCATCGCCCCGACGAAGAGCGAAGGAGCGAAGATGCCGCCCGCTCCACCGCTCGAGTACGAGAGCGTCGTGGCGACCAGCTTCACCACGCACAGGGCCACGAGCGAGCCGAGTGCGAGTCGCCCCGCGAGCGCTTTGCCCAAGGTCTCGTAGCCGCCCCCCGTCACGCCCGTCGTGCCGAAATACGAGTAGACCACGACGGCCAAGACGCCCGTGACGAGCCCGCCGATGGCGGGGTGCGCCCAGCTCGGCACGAACCGCAGGCGTCGAAAGCGCTGCCGCACCGTGAGCAGCCCGTCGGTGAACGCCACCGAGACCAAACCCCCGAACAGCCCCAGCACGCCGAAAAAGAGCAACGACGACGCATGGTCGAGGCCGTACGACTGCTGCACTTCGATGATGGGGTGCGCTCCCAGCACACCGCGCTCAATGACCGCGGCGAGCGCCGCCGCCACGACCACCCCCGACAGCACGGTCTGGTCGAGCGAGCCGACAATTTCTTCGATGGTGAAGGTCACGGCGGCAATGGGGGCGTTGAATGCCGCCGCGATGCCCGCCGCCACGCCGACCGGCAACAGCCGCCGCATGTTCTTCGTCGGCAACCCCGTCAGGCGCGCCAGCAACGTGGTCGCGCCGGCGCAAATTTGCACCGTCGGGCCTTCGCGGCCCAAAGAGGCCCCCGAGCCAATTTGCATGACGGCGATGCAGAACTTGCCGAACGCGTCGCGAAAACGAACGCGGCCCCCCTCGCGCGCGAAGGCCACCTTCACCTGCGGTATGCCCGAGCCGCGCGCCCCCGGTACGAAAAAGGTCAACAAGACCCCGGCCAAAAGGCCGCCCAGGGTGGGCGAGAGAATCACCCACGTGACCCAGCTCGAGCCCGGGGCGTGCATCGCTTGGTCGATGAGCCGAGCCTCAGCCCATTTGATGCTCAGGTGAAAAGCGACCGCCACGACGCCACACACCAGGCCGACCAGAATCGTCAACGCGAACAGGTGTTGCGATTCTGAAGGCAAGAAACGGTTCAGCAGCGCAACCGAGCCTTCACGCAGTTTGGTGGCCCGGGCGCGGGCTCGTTGAACCAGCCCACGCCCTCTTTTCGCCAGGGCGGCCCAATTGGTTTCGTCGTCGCCGCTCGACACCGT
>JBGAIY010000119.1:0-18516 GCA_044225205.1 Myxococcaceae bacterium
CTCGCTCACCGCCGACAGCGTTTGCGCAATGCCGACGGCCGTCAGCCCATTGGTCTTCCCAATGCCGGGCTTGGTCGCGCGGCGAGCCAAGTCGTTGAGCGACAGAATGCCGATCAGCTCACCTTTCACGTCGACGACCGGCAGGCGCCGCAGCTGCCAGTGCCGCATGGCCGACTCCGCGTTTTCGACCGACTCATCGCCGCGTACCGTGCGTGCGACATTCGACGCCGCGCACGACACGTTGAGCGAGTGAATCGGCTGCCCCTGGGTGTACGCCGCCATGCAGATGTCACGGTCGGTGATCATGCCGGTCGGCTTGCCTTCATGGTCGACCACCACCACCGCCCCACAGTCGCCTTCCCACATCAGCTGGGCCGCCCGCGACATGCTGTCTTCACGAGTGCAGGTCAACGGCCGCTTCGTCATCACGTCAGCAACATTCATTGTGTGTTCCCCCGTTACCCCGAAGTTCAGTTGATCTGATCTGCGTTTCGCTCGCGAGACCACATGAAGTGCGTAGGTTCGGTCGCGAAACCATCTCAGTTCAACTGAACTTGGTTCTAGATGTTCACCCGCCTCGTCAGCAACGAGCGAGCCAACGGCTTCCGAGCGCAGACCTCGGCGCAAACCGAGCGTGCACGTACCCTCCAGCGCAAACTCTGCAGCCGACCGAAGCCGGGCCTCAGCACTCGCCCCTCCGAACAGCGCCACGGCGCACCGCTTGCTACCCCCTCCCACAGACCGCGCGCGGACTGGGAGCGACCATGCCGACCATTTACCCCTTTGAAACCATCGGCCTCGAAGACCTGCCCAACGTCGGAGGCAAAAACGCCTCACTCGGCGAGATGATTCGAGCCGTCACTTCGATTGGCGCCAAAGTGCCACCCGGGTTTGCCATTGGCGCGGCGGCGTACCGTGCGTTCATCTCCGACGCGGGGCTCGAGAAGCCCATTCGGCGGCTGCTGAGCGACGTGAAGCGCGACGACACCGAGGCCATGGCCACTCGAAGCGCTCAAATTCGAGACCTGATTCTCGGGGCTTCGCTGTCAGACGCCCTGAAGAGCGACATCGTCACGGCGTACCGGGCGCTCAGCAAGAAGCAGGGAGACGAGGCCACCGACGTGGCCGTGCGTTCGTCAGCGACGGCCGAAGACCTGCCCAATGCCAGCTTCGCCGGTCAGCAGGAGACGTTTCTCAACGTGCGCGGAGAAGCCGCCCTGCTCGACTCGGTGCGAAAGGCCTACGCCAGCCTGTTCACGCCGCGCGCCATTCACTACCGCGACGACATGGGCTTCGACCACCTGCAGGTCGCGCTCTCGGTGGGCGTGCAGAAAATGGTGCGTTCTGACTTGGCCAGCGCCGGCGTCATTTTCACGCTCGACACCGAGAGCGGCCACCGCGGCGTGGTGTTGGTGACCTCGAGCTATGGCCTCGGCGAGAGCGTCGTGCAAGGCCGCGTCAACCCTGATCAATTCTGGCTGCACAAGCAGACGTTGCTCGCCGGCTTCCCCTCGCTGTTTCGCAAAGAGCTGGGCTCGAAGGTCGAACAGCTCGTGTACGACGAGCGCGGCCACCGCCAAGTGCGCGTCGAGAACGTGCCCGAGGCGAGGCGCGCCAAGTGGTCGCTGACCGACGAAGAAGTGCTCGTGCTCGGCCGTTGGTCGCTCGCCATCGAAGCGCACTACAGCGCGAAGCACCACGCCGACACCCCGATGGACATCGAGTGGGCCAAAGACGGCCGCACCAACGAGCTGTACATCGTTCAAGCGCGCCCCGAGACCGTGCACAGCCTCAAGAAAACGCCCACGTTTCGGGTGTTTCGCCGCCAGGGCTCGGCGACCCCCTTCGTTCACGGCTTGGCCGTCGGAGAAGGCGTGGCCCACGGCGCGGCGCGCGTGCTGCGCGACCCGCGCAAAATCGGTGACTTGAAGCCCGGTGAAATTCTGGTGACCGAGAACACCGACCCCGACTGGGAACCGGTCATGCGCCAAGCGGCCGGCGTCGTCACCGAACGCGGCGGGCGCACCTCCCACGCGGCCATCGTGGCCAGAGAACTCGGCATACCCGCCATAGTCGGGGCGACCGGGGCCATGCTCGCCGCCGAAGGCGCCGGCGAGACCACGCTCTCGTGCGCCGAAGGCGACCTGGGCCAGCTCTACCGCGGCCACGTGAAGTTCGATGTCGAAGAAATCGACCCCGCGCAACTGCCGAAGGCCCGCACCAAAATTCAGCTCAACGTGGCCAACCCCGAGCAAGCCTTGAAGGTGGCCCGCTTGCCGAGCAGCGGCGTGGGCCTCGCCCGCATGGAGTTCATCTTCGCGGGTTGGGTGGGCATTCACCCTCTGGCGTTGTTGCAGCCGACTCGGCTCACTCCCGCCGTTCGCGCCGAAATCGAAGCGAAGACCGCCGGGTACCCGAGCCAGACCGAGTACTTCATCGACCGGTTGTCGCAGGGCTTGGCGACCTTGGCCGCGGCGTTTCACCCCCGCCCCGTCATTCTGCGCTTCAGCGACTTCAAGACGAATGAATACGTGCGGCTGCTCGGCGGCGAAGCGTTCGAACCAAAAGAAGAGAACCCGATGATCGGTTGGCGCGGTGCCAGTCGCTATTCGCACCCGAGCTACCGAGAGGCCTTTTTGCTCGAAGTGGCCGCGGTCAAACGCGTGCGAGAAAAGCTCGGCCTCACCAACCTCAAAGTCATGATTCCCTTCTGTCGCACGCCGCAAGAAGGGCGGGCGGTGCTCGCCGTCATGGCCAGCGGAGGCCTCGAGCGAGGCAAGAACGGCCTCGAGGTGTACGTCATGGCCGAAATACCGTCGAACGTGCTGTTGGCCGACGACTTCGCCCAGCTCTTCGACGGCTTCTCGATTGGGTCGAACGACTTGACCCAACTCACCCTGGGCGTCGACCGCGACTCGACCATGGTGGCCCCACTGTTCGACGAACGAAACCCGGCCATTTTGCAGTCGTGCGCCACCATCATCGCCGCGGCGCACCGACACGGCCGTACCGCGGGCATTTGTGGCCAAGCCCCTTCTGACTACCCAGACTTCGCGGCCTTTCTCGTCGAACGAGGCATCGACTCACTGAGCCACAGCCCCGACGCGCTGGTCGGCACCATCTACCGCGTCGCCGAAGTCGAAGCGACGCTGCCCCGCAGCACAGGAGAATGACCATGCATCTTGGCGACATCATGACCACCGACGTCGAAGTCACCGCACCCGATGTCAACGCCCGCGCGGCTCTGGCGCGCATGCGCAGCGCCAACATTCACCACCTCGTCGTCGGCACGAAGCGCTCGGTGCTGGGAGTGCTGTCGTACGGCGACCTCGGCAAAGGCAAAGCCCAACCCAGCCCCGACGCGACGGTCGCCGACCTCATGAGTGAGGGCCCGATCTGTGCCGACCGCGAGACGACGGTACAGAAAGCCGCGAACATGATGCGCGGCCACTCGATCGGCTGCCTGCCCATTCTCGACGGCGGCAAGCTGGTCGGCATCGTCACGACGTCTGACTTGCTCGAGCTGGTCGGCCGCGGGCCGCAACCGAAACCGAACGGCCGACCCGACAAAGGGCCGCACCGCCACACGTCGCGCCTGCCGCCGCGCAACGGGCACAACAACGCCGCGCGGTAGTCACGCCACCGCGACCACGGCCGTCGGCACCGCTTCGGGGCGCGTTCTCGGAGCGGTCGCCGCCATGATGACGCCAAGCTCGTCGGCGCTCAGCGTTTCGTTCTCGAGCAACGCCGCCGCCGCCGCGCGCAACGCCGGTTCTCGCTCGGTGAGAATGTGGCGGGCCCGCGACTCTTGCAGCTCCATCAGCGCGCGCACTTCGCGGTCGAGTTCTCGCGCCACGTCGTCGCCGTACCCGCCCAGGGCCGCGTGCTCGTCGCTCTCGAACCGAATCGGCCCGACTCCCGGGCTCATGCCGTAGCTCTTCACCATGGCCCGGGCGATCTGCGTCGCCTTGGCGATGTCGTCTTGGGCGCCCGTGGAGACGCTCCGCAGCACCAGCAGCTCGGCGCTCCGGCCCCCCAGCAGCACGGCCAGCTTGGCCTCGAGTTCGGGCTTCGAGAACAACCGGCGGTCTTCGCTGGCAACCGCGGTGGCGTACCCCAGCGCGGCGATGCCCCGGGGTATGATCGACACCCTGCGCACCGGGTCGCTGCCCGCCACGCACAGCCCGACAATCGCGTGCCCCACTTCGTGAATCGCCACCCGCTCGCGCTCCGCCGAGGTCAGCAGGCGGTTCTGCTTCGCCAACCCCGCCACCACCCGCTCAATGGCTTCGTCGAAGTCGGGCATGGTGACCGAATCGCGGCGGTGCCTCACCGCCAACAGCGCCGCTTCATTGACGATGTTCGCCAAGTCGGCACCCGCGAGGCCCGCCGTCATGCCGGCCACGCGCTCGAGGTCTTGCTCTTGGTCGAGTGACACCTTTCGGGCGTGCACCCGCAGAATTTCGATGCGGCCTGGCCGGTCGGGGCGATCAACCAACACGTGGCGGTCGAAGCGCCCCGCCCGCAGCAGGGCCGGGTCGAGAATTTCGGGCCGGTTGGTCGCCGCCATCAACACCACGCCGTCGTGGCTGTCGAACCCGTCGAGCTCGACCAACATTTGGTTGAGCGTTTGCTCACGTTCGTCGTGCGTCAGCGGCCCCACCCCACGCGCCTTACCCAGCGCGTCGAGCTCGTCGATGAAGATGATGCAGGGCGCCACTTTCTTCGCCTCGCGAAAGAGGTCACGAACGCGTGACGCCCCGACCCCCACGAACAGCTCGACGAACTCAGACCCGCTGATGTTGAAGAACGGCACCGACGCCTCACCCGCGACCGCTCGGGCCAACAGCGTCTTGCCCGTGCCCGGCGGCCCCACCAACAAAATGCCCTTCGGCAAGCGCCCGCCCAACCGACGAAACTTGTCGGGCGTTCGAAGAAACTCAATGACCTCTTGAAGCTCGTCTTTCGCCTCGTCGACCCCCGCGACGTCGGCGAAGCGCGCCCGAACCCGCGGCTCCATTGAGAGCCGGGCGGTGCTGTGACCAAAGGTGATGGCCGACGCCGCTCCCCGCAGTGGCAGCCGAACCAACGCCACCAACACCAGCGCCGGCAGCACCCACATCACCAGGTCGCGCCACACACTCGCCGCTTCTGCTCCGCGAATCGTCACGCCGCCCGCCGCCAACCCCGCGAACAACGACGGGTCGTCGACCCGAAAAGTCGTGAAGTCGACCGTCGGCCAGTCGAGCGGCCCCGACCGCACCTGCCCCACCACCGTCGACGGAGACACCGTCACCGCCGCCACGTTGCCCGCCGACAAGAGCGCCTTGAACTCGCTGTAGGCAATGGCCTTCGTGCGCCAACTCGAGAGCGCTCCCGGCACGAGCGTCGCCGCCCACACGACGATGATCGCCCCCCACAACCACCGGCGCGGCTCTTGTGGCCAGAAGTGACTGCCCTCATTCGAATGGCTCATGGCGGCTCTCACAGCAATACCCGTTCCGCTCGGGGGCGCGCGGGCGCCGGTGCTTCGGCCAAAGCCCCTCATTCAAGTCGATGGTGCGGCCCATCGGTTCGATGGAGCGCCTCGTTCGCAGAAAACCGACCCGCCGCGACCGGCCCGGCGCAGGCATTGCAACACCAGCACGCATGGCCAAAACGCTCATCGAGCTCATTGACGTGCACAAGGCCTTCGGCGCGCAACCGGTGCTCCGCGGCGTCAACCTCGCGGTCGCCGAAGGGTCGACCTGCATCGTGCTCGGCCAGTCGGGCTCGGGCAAAACCGTCATGATCAAGCTGATCATCGGGTTGCTGAAAGCAGACCGAGGTCAGGTGCTGGTCAATGGTCAAGACGTCGGCCGCATGAGCCCCGCCGAGCTCGACCACATGCGCCGAGGCATCGGCATCATGTTTCAAAGCGGAGCCCTGTTCGATTCGATGACGGTGTTCGACAACGTCGCGTTCCCCTTAAGGGAGCGGCTGCGACTCCCCGACGCCGAAGTGGGGCCACGGGTCGCCCAAGCGCTGGAGATGGTCGAGCTGCCCGACGCCGGCGGCCTGATGCCCGGCACGCTGTCGGGCGGCATGCGGCGCCGCGTGGCGTTCGCTCGGGCGTTGGTGGTCGAGCCGAAAATCATGATCTACGACGAGCCGACCGCCGGCCTCGACCCGCTGACCACCGAGCACATCAACGACGAGATGCTCGCGATCAAAAGGCGGCTCGGCATCACCACCCTGGGCATCACGTACAACCTGCAGTCGGCCTTTCGCATCGCCGACCAGATCGCGTTGCTCCACGAGGGCCGAATCGTCGAACACGCCGCGCCCGAGGCGTTTCAGCGTTCGTCGAACGAAGAGGTCAAACGGTTTCTCGCCGGGTGGCACCAGCGGCCCCGGCACGACGACCCGGCAGCGGCCGCGCGCGTTCAGCCGGTTTCATGACGCATGAGCGCGAGGCCGCTCGACCGGCGAAATGCGCGCTTGGTGGTACGAGCCCAACACGCCCCGCAACTCGTCGGCCGCGAGCGAGAGGCGCGCCATGTCACCCACTTCGAAACTCTGGCGCAGCTCGACCATCACCACCGACAACCGCTCTGACCGCGCCGACGGCAACCCCTGAACGAACACGCTGCCCTGAACGTACGAAGCCAAGTTGCGCTCGAGCTGTCGCAGGCAACTTCGCATGCCACTGTAGCTGCTCGTACCAGCGAGCAGCGTCAGCCGCTCGAGGGCCTGCAGCATGGCCGAATAGGTCGAATTTTGTTCGTCGGTCGTCATTTCGCACGCCCTTTGGTTGAACCACCCAGAGGCAGTTGCAAGGCGAAGACCCGACCTCAGCGGGCACCGACGCCAAACGCCTCGCGCAGCGAAGAAAGCAACCGTTCGAAGTCGAGCGGCTTCGCCAGGTACGACACCCCAGGCCCTCGGAGCGCCTGCCGAATCGCCGAGTGGGCGCTCGGGTGCCCGGACATGATCATCACCAACAGGCCCGGCCGAACCGCTCGCAACCGAGTCATCACCTCGAGCCCGCGCAGACCAGGCATTTCAACGTCGAGCAACACCACGTCGTGGCTTTCGGCCTGCGCGCAGGCGAGCCCTTCGTCGCCATTGTTCGCGGTCTTTACCGCCAGGCCCTCGTCGCTGAGCAACGCCGCCAACGCCGACGTCGCGTTCACGTCATCGTCGACCACCAGCACCCTCAGCCCGGCGAGCGTCTCCCGCGAAACCGCTGACCGAGAAGCCGGCGCTTCACCGGGGCGCACCGGCAAGGTGAAAAAGAACGTGCTGCCCACCCCCACCGTGCTCGTCGACCAAATGCTGCCTCCGTGCGCCTCGACAATGCCCTTGGCGATGAAGAGCCCCAACCCGGTGCCCGGCTTGCCCGTCGACGACCCTTTGCCATACCGCGTGAAGAGCGTCGCCAGCTGGTCGGGCGCAATGCCAGGCCCCGAATCGGTCAGCGAGAAGCAGACTTCGCTGGCTTTGGTGGCCACTTCGAGTCGAACCACCCCGCCCGGCGGCGAAAACTTCACCGCGTTGCTGACCAAATTGGTGATCACTTGAAGGACCCGGTCGCGGTCGTACCTGAGCTGCGGCAGATCGGCCGGCGCGCGAACTTCGAAGCCAAGCGAATGCTCTTTGCCGAGCCCGTCGAACAGTTCGACGCACTCGGTGACCAGCTCCGCCACCGACTGCGTTCGGGGCTCGACCGTGAAATGGTTCGACTCCATCGCCGAGGCGTCGAGCAGGTCGTGCACCAGTCGCCCCATGCGCTCGACCAAGGCCTTGATGCCGGTCAGGTGAATCGACGTCTTGCGCCGCTCTTCACCGTGGCTCTTCGGCTCGAGCAACGTCGCCTTCAGCGCGAGCAACGACAGGGTGTTGCCCAAGTCGTGCGACACCATGGCCAACAAGTCATCACGACACCGAATCGCCGCGAACGAGTCGTCGCGCAAGCGGGCCAGGTTGAGCGCCTCGACCCGCCGCAAGTCACTGATGTCGGTGAAGGCGCTGTGGACGAAGCCTTCTTTCGAGGCGCTCACCACCCGGGCACAAATTTCTTGGCCCCCGCTCGTCTGAAATACCAATTCGACCCGCGCCACGTCGTTTTCCGACGACACGCAGCCCTTCAGGTGCTGCCAGAACACCGACGGGTCGGTCATTTGAACGAGCGCCAAGAACGGCTGGCCCCGAATGTGACTCGGTTCCACTCCGAGCATTTGGCCCGCGGCCACGTTGGCGTCTTCGACCCACCCCCGGGAGTCGAAAACGAAACACGGCAACGGAGTCGAGCTGAACCAGCGGCGCTGATCATCACTCGACGAATGCGCCGAAACCTCGAAGAGCCCCCAAACCCGGCGTCACCGATCGGCGTTCGGTGTTCACTCAATTCGAATGTGGTCATGACCCCTCTTCGACGAGCAGCAGTGTGTCAGCAGCACGGCGTACGCCAGTCGAAGAGAACGAGTCGGGTTGTCGGCGAACAACCCCTCTTACACGATCGCCCACTCGCAAGCGCGGTCATTGACGATTTGAAGCGAAGACTTCGCGCTGCCGCTCTCCGCTCAGTTCGCGGGCGCGGCTTTGCGAGGCGCGTTCACGTCGAGCTTGATGACGACGTTGTCGCGAATGAGGTCGTCTTGCTTGCCGTCGTAGGCCACGCCGAACTGCTTGCGAGGCAACGCGAACTCGGCCTTGGCGGTCACCGCCTGCGCCGTCACCGCAATTACCGCGGGAAACGTGACGGTCTTGGTGACCCCCCGCAGCGTCAAATTGCCGGTGACGGTGTGCGTGGCACCGCCTTCACCGCCCGCCTTCACTTCGCTGCTCACGAACTTCGCTGAAGGAAACTGCTCGACCAAGAAGAAGTCGCCTGTCTTGAGGTGCCCCGTCAGCTTCTCGCTGTCGGTGAACACCGAGCTCATGTCGATGTCGAGTGAAAGGCTGCTCGCTTCGAGCTTCGCCGGGTTGAGCTGCAACGTACCGGTGAACTTGCTGAAACCACCCTCGTGGCTGCCGGTCACCTTCGAGCCGACGAAGCCAATTTTCGAATTGTCAGACGTGATCGCCAGGCTCTCACCGCCCGCGGCGGGAGCGACCGCGGCCTCGCTCGGCGCCGGCGCCTTGGCCACCTCGGTCACCGTCGCCTTGGCGGCGTCTTTCGCAGGGTCTTTGCAACCCACCAGCGTCAACGACATCACCGCCGCAACCAAAACGAACGTACGCATGCAAACAGTCTCCCGAAAAATGAAATTGAGGCGGCTCGTATAGCGCCCCGAAGCGCCCGCTGCCCGGCTTTCGACAGCTGCTAGAGTGCCGGCGCATGATGCTTCGGCAAACCGCCTGGCGGGTCATGCTCTTCACGGTGGTGCTGGCCTCAACGGCCCTCGCGGGGCCCCTCGAAGACCTCAAACCCGGCGAATGGTACGAGATACCCGACTCGAAAATGAACACCGTCGACCCGTGCCCCACGCACGACTGCGACTACAGCGGCTCGACCGCGCAAAACAGTGTCATGGGCTCGTGGGGCGGAGGCGCCTACGACGTCGTTCGCGACCGGCTCATCGTCTGGGGCGGCGGCCACACCAACTACGGCGGCAACGAGCTGTATGTCTTCGACCTCAACACCCTGGCCTGGTCGCGCCTGACCAACCCCAGCAGCCCCGCGGCCAAAGACGTACCCTATTCGAGCGACGGCCAGCCCACGTCTCGCCACACTTACGACTACGTACAGTACGTGCCGGCCATTGACGCCTTCTGTTCGTTTGGCGGTTCGGCCTTCTACCTGTCAGGGCAAACGGGCACCAACAACACCGACTGCTATTATTTCGCGTCGAAGCAGTGGGTGCGCCGCGCCGACATGCCTTCGGTGGTGGGAGGCCTCATCGCCGCGTTTTCGGCGGTCGACGGGACGAGTGGCCACGTCTGGGTTCATGGCACCGGCACGTATTCGACGTCGGCCGAGTACGACGCCACCACCGACCAGTGGGTGCCGCACGGCCGCCAGTTCACCGAGAACACGTTTACCTACGCGTACACGACCGCCGCCATCGACCCGGTGCACCGGCTGTTCATCACCGTCGGAGGCAAGTTCTCCGCCCAGTGGGACATGTCGAAGCCCGGTGAGTTTTCGGGTGAGCCGTTGGTGACCAGCGGCGACCAAACCGTCGTCAACGCCGACGGGCCAGGCTTCGTGTACGACAGCGTCGACCAGGTCTTCGTGGGCTGGGCCGGGGGCACCGACGTCTACACGCTCGACCCCCACCACGTGGGCCTGGTCTCGGCGAGTCGCCGCCGCCACCAACACCGTCACCCCAACAGCGCTGGGCAAGGCGGCCGCCGGCACCTACGGCCGCTTCGCCTACTCGCCGCAAAAGAACCTCTTCGTCGTCGCCAACTCGAACAACGAAAACGTATTCGTCTACAAATTGTCGGCGACGCTCGGTCAGCCGTTCGACGCGGGCACCGTCGTCGGCCCTCCTGACGCGGGCTCGCCAGGTGTCGACGCTGGCGTGCCGAATGACGCCGGGCCGGTTGATGTGCCCGACGCCGGTACCGACGCCGGGGTGACTCCGGGCAACGACGCAGGCGTGGCCGACGCTGGCAGTGGGTTGTCTCCAGGCCAAGGGCGCTGCGGCTGCAGCGGCACCGGTGAAAGTGGCCTGGCCCTGGCGCTGGCGCTCGCGCTCGTCGCCCTCATGCGGCGACGAAGCCGCTCACTCGCCCACTGACACGTACCGCTCGGCCTGCGGGTCTTTCTGGTCTCCCAGCACCAGCGTGTCACCGAGGCCGCTCAGCTGGTCGACGTCGTCGTCAGTCAAGCAATTGAGGGTCAACGAAAGCTCGCGCAAATGCGCGAACTTGGGCCAGTTTCGAACCAAGGCCTGGGCCCCGTCGCGGCTGAGCATGCCCAGGTCGAGCGAAACGACTTCGAGCCGAGCAAGCAGCGCCGAGTGCGCCAAAGGCTCAATCAATTCATCGGCGAACATCGCGTTCTTGAGCCCCAGCGAACGAAGCCGAGGCACCCGCGCGCCGCCGAGCAACCCCGACAAGTCGCGCACGCCCCCTGAAAAGCCGTATTGGGCATCGCCGAACCACAACTCCAGCGACTCGAGGCTCGGCCAGTCGGCCTGGGCGACCGCACGTGTGTTTTCGGCGGCGAGCCCGCCACTGAGCAGCCGCAACGACTTCAACCGCGGCAACGAGACGTCGACCAAGACCGGGGTCGACAACGCGCCTTGCACCGTCAGCGCCTCGAGCCGGGGCACCCTCGCCCACAACGTGCGCAGGTCGGCCAGCTGCATCCACGAAATCTGGTAGTCGAAGTCGGCCGAGGTCGTGTCGGGGTCGTGCGGGCTGAACACCCGCCCCACCCGCAGCCGACGCAGCGCGGGCCAGTCGTGACGCCCCAGCACCTCGGTCGCCGGGCCAAAGTGCATGCCGTCGTCGAGCTCATTCGTGGCGATGACCAAGGCCGAAAGCACCTGCCCCGAGGGGTGCGTCGCCAACGCTTCGAGGCCGCCCTCGAGCGACACCGGCGCGGCCGTCTCGGCCATGGCGTGGTGCACCGAATAGCCCAACACCGCGGCGTCAATGAACCCGCGCCGCCAAGTGAACGCCTCGCCTTTCACCCCGTCGAGCCGCCGCGTGTACTCGGCCAGTGGGCCCAACAGCGACTCGGAGTGGCGTCGCAGGTGCTCGCGAGCCTCGTAGTCTCGACGGTGGTGCAACAGCACCACCAACTCGCCGCGGGGGTCTCCGAGCGCTTGCAAGTGGTCGGCGAACACCAGCGCCGACGCCTCGTCTTCGAGGTCTTCGACGAGCTTGGCTTCGTGCGTCGGCGCGCGAACGTGAATCACCGTGGCCCGCGCCGGCGGCGCGTCGACCTCGGCCAGCGAGCTCGGCAAGTCGGCCACGAGCTGCTCGGCCACTTCTCTCAAACGCTGCTCGCCCTCGCGTTCTTCGTGCAACACCACCGGCGCCAAGGCCAGCAAGTCTTCGCCGAACACCACCGCCGCGTCAAAAGCGAGCAGCCCTTCGGCCAGCGCCCTCGCCCGTTCTCGTTCGCCGTCGCGAAAGAGACCGGCGATGACGTTGGCGTCGTCATGGTCGTCTTGGGCCAAGAGGGCCGAACGCCCTGGGCAGAACGTCAGCGCCCGGCGAGCGAGCCCACCGTGCTTCGACAAGTCGCCCACCAAGCCCTCGAGCGCGGCGACCGCTTCGCGAACCAGCGCCCGGTGCCCGGCCCGCCCCAACCCCGCCAACCGGTGGCAGACCCGGGCCACGTCGCCCTTGGCGCCCGCCTCGGCGACTTGGCGCAGCACCCGGGCCCGCACCTGTTCAGACGTTGCCACCTCGGGTTGCGACTGGGCCGCGAACAGGGTTTCGACCCACGCGCGCGCGGCTTCGACTCCAGCGGCAAGCCGCTCGTCACTGAAGGCGGCCAGCGCCTCGGTTGCACAGGCCACCACGCACTGTTCGTTCAGCAATTCATCGGCGTCAATGAGCCCTTCTTCGAACTGGGCTTCGAGGTCGGCCGCGGCCTCGACGATGCGGGCCTGGTCGACAGGCTGAGGCCAACGCCTCGCCCACCACCGCCCCGGCCTTCGCCCACTGCAAAAGCACGTACGGCTCGGCGCCCCCTTCGGCTTCGGCCAGCCAGGCATTCGCGTGTTCGAAGTCGCCCCGCAGCGCGAGCGTCTGGGCCACCCACGGCCGCGCCGCCGTCGGCACGGTGTGCCAGGCATTCATCGCCGCGGTCACCGCGAAGAGCATGTCACGGGGCACCTGCGGTCAGCCCAGAAGCGCCTGAGCAACGCCTCGCCCCTCGGCCCGCTCGAGCCTCGCCGCACGCCAGACGCGAACCCTTCGCTCCGACTTTCTTCTTCGGGCCCGAGGGGGTTGGCGCCCCAGGCCTCGGGGGTGCGCAGCTGGCTGAGCGAGGGGCGCTCTTCGCGGCGCTGACACGCCTCGTACAGCGCTCGCTCGACGTCGGGGTCGGTGAGCGGCACCACCGACGCGGCCGTGTCGAACGCGCTCGACCATGGCCGGGCCTGCAGGGCTTTGAGCGCCCACCGGCGCGAGCGCGCAGGCTCGAAATCGAGTGCGGCGAACCGCGCGAGCAACGGCGCCGTGTCGTCGCCCCGCCGCTCGAGCACCCGCCCGACCCGGTCGTGGCAGCCGCGCGCCCACCACGCGTCAGCGCCGACGGCAGCGCCCTGTTTTCATGCGGCTTCGACAGCCGCACAGACCGGCCCAACCATTGGTCGAACAGGGTCATGACGGCTCAGAACTTCTCACGAGACCAAGTCGCATCACCACAAGAACCCATGCGAGCCCCAAGCCCCTGAGTTAGACAAGCCCGCATAGAGAATTTCTGCATACGGCACGACCGCCGCGAACGCGCCCATCGGCCCCCTGAGCATCGAACGCCGCGAGGTCGGCCCCCACGACGTGCAAATCGACATCTTGTATTCGGGCATTTGCCATTCCGACATTCACCAAGCCCGGGGCGAATGGGGCAACTCCAAGTACCCCATGGTGCCGCCACGAAATCATCGGCCGGGTGTCGAAAATCGGCGCCCAGGTCACGAAATTCAAAGTCGGCGACCTGGCCGGCGTCGGCTGCATGGTCGACTCGTGCCGAACGTGCGAATCGTGCGAGAGCCACCACGAGCAGTTCTGCTCGAAAGGCCCCGCCTTCACCTACAACAGCACGGAGATGGACCGAACCACCCCCACCCACGGTGGGTATTCGACCCACATCGTGACGACCGAGCGCTTCGTGTTAGGCAGCCCGTTAAACGAGCGGCCGCCGCCGCGCCGCCAGCTCTGCGCCGGCATCACCACCTATTCTCCGCTGCGTGAATGGCACTGCCAAAAGGGCACCCGGCTCGCCGTGGTGGGGCTGGGCGGCTTGGGCCACATGGCGCTCAAGTTGGGCAAAGCCATGGGCGCCGAAGTGACCCTGCTCAGCACGTCAGAATCGAAGCGCGCCGACGCCAAGCGCCTCGGCGCTGACGACTTCGCGCTCACCAGCGACGCGGCCACCTTCAAGACGCTCACCAAGCGTTTCGACCTCATCATCGACACCGTGTCGGCGCCCCACGACTACGAATTCGTACTTGAGGCTGTTGCGGCCGTTCCGGCGTCATGTCGCTCGTGGGCGTGCCCCCGAAGCCGTCACCGGTCGCGGCGTTCTCGCTCATCGACGCGAATCGCCGGCTGGCCGGCTCGAGCATCGGCGGCATTCGCGAGACCCAAGAGATGCTCGATTTTTGCGCCCAACACCACATCGTCTCCGACATCGAGCGCATCGACGCCAAGCAGATCAACGAAGCCTACGAGCGCGTCATCAAAGGCGACGTGCGGTACCGATTCGTCGTCGACGCCAAGACGTTCGCTTGACCCCGCGCTACGGCCAGTCGCCGTCGAAGCACACCCGCTGCGCCGACGTGTCGGTGGCCTGGTCGTCGAAGAAGTCGACCAACATGTCGGCGTACGACCGAGGCGTCGTGTAGGGCGTCGAGTCGCACGAAGGGCTGTTGGCCGCGCTGTAGGGAGGAAACGACGTCTGGTACACGTCGTAGCGCTTCTTCGGGTCGACGAGGCCGTGCAACAAGTATTTGCCGCATCGGGTCGGGGCGAAGAGCCAGCGCACGTTCGCCTTCTTCAGGTCGTCGGCGACCAGATGTCCCACGGTGAAGTCGGCCAGGTCGACAGGCCGTAACCCTTTGCCGTACAATGCGTCGCGGCGGCTCTGTATTCCGGAATGCAACCCAGCCGCTCCTCGGCAGGGCTGAGCGCCGTGAGGTCGCCATACAGCCCCGACGCGCACACCGAGCCGTCTTCTCCCGCCGCCTTCGCAATCGCCGTGCATTCGGCGCTCGTTTGCGAGTGCCACACCCCCGCCACGTACTGGTAAAACGCACGGTCGGTTTTGCTCGACCCGGCGATGCTGTGGTTCGGGTCGCTCCACCCGAGCGGCATGAACCCCGCTTCGGGAGCCGCGTGGCCCGCCTGCGCCGCGTTCGGCATCGAATGCACCAACAGGTCGACGGTGTTGCGCACGCCGTTGCCGCCGGCGGAGCCGCCTTGGTACAGAATTTTCGTGGCCGGGTTCGAGTCGTCGAGGCCGTAGCGCTGCCGCAACACGTCGAGCATCGCCTTCGCGTTGAGCCGCCCCGTAAACCGCCGAGACAGCCCTTCGAGCATCACCGGCTCGGTCAACGTGCCCGTATAGAGGTCGCTCGAGCAGTAATAGGCCAGCGCCAAGTTCGCGTTGCGAAACCGCGGGTTGTCGGCCGTGCGTTGCAGCACCGGAGTCACCCCGACTGCGGCCAGAGCCGCCCGGTCGGCCGGGTCGCTCGAGCTCGACAGGTACGTCGGGTCGCGCAGGTTGCCGCTCGTGCCTGGTTTGCACGTCACGTAGGTGCCGTCGCAAAACCCCCCGCCTTGCAAGTAAATGACCCATTCGCCCGTCGGAGACGGCGCGGGGCTCACCACGAAGTCGAACGTCGTGCCGTCGTTGCACCGCGCGTCGGCCCAACGCGGGGCCCGCTCGGCCGGCCGCACCAGCTCGGCCTTCACCGAGGGGTCGAGCGTGCAGGTGCTCACCGCGTAGCCTGAACAGTTCGACCGGCACGTCGCTTGGCCGGCCGAATAGCTCGCTCCGAGCGACGTGCAGTCGACCGTGTCGCTGTCGCACAGCCTTCGGCGCCCGCGGTGACCCCGTCGCCGCACACCCCGGCGTCGACCGGGCCCGCGTCGACCACGCCGGCGTCGACCGAGCCTGCGTCGCTGACCCCGCCGTCGAAGTCGCTGCCCGAGTCGAGTGCTGAACCGCCCGCGTCGACCCCAGCGTCGAAATGGCCGTCACCGGCGTCGAACGTTTCGCCGGCATCGCTGGTGCCACCGTCGCCCGGAGGCGGCGAACCGCCGTCATTCGGCGCTGACGACGCGGCCTCACAGCCAGCCACGAAGATCAGCCAAGACACCCACAGCAGTCGGTTCATGCCCCTCACAACACGCCCGACCGTCAAAGGTTCAAACCGGCCGTCACTGGTCAGACGTACCGAAAAGCCCCCGAACGATTGAAGAAATGGCCAAGGGCGTGCCCACGCGCTCGTCGTACAACGGCATGAGCGCCTCACCGAAGGCGTGGGCGGTGGCGTAGCGGTGCTGGGGGTCGGCGTCGAACGCTCGGGCCAACAGCCCCTCAATGACGGCCGGCACTTCGGGGCGAAGGTCGCGAATGGGCACGTACCGCGAGTGACGAATGGCGTCGAACACCTCGTCGGGCGACTTGCCTTGAAACGGGCGCTGCAGCGTCAGCAACTCGTAGAGCGTCACCGCGACCGCCCACAAGTCGACTTGCGGGGTGAGCTGACCTTCGAGGGCCTCGGGCGAGAGGTAATACGGCTTGCCCATGACGTGCTCGGTGCCACCTTCGATGAGCGAGCGCGCGACGCCGAAGTCACCCAGCTTCAGGTCGCCGGTTCGCGAAACGAAAAAATTCGACGGCGACACGTCGCAGTGAATGACGCCCAGCGGCGCCCCGTCGGGCCCCACCGCCCCGTGCGCGTATTCGAGCGCGTCGAGCAACGTCTTCGTCAGGTACACCGCGAAGTCGACGGGCCAGTGCACCTTGCGCTGCCGGCACCGCTTGACGATCAGGCCCACGTCACGCCCGTCGATCAGCTCCATGACCATGAAGTGCGCCCCGCCGTCGTGGCCGACGTCGTAGACCTCGACGATGTGCGCGTGGTGCAAGTGGCGCGACAGCTCGGCTTCGGCGCCGAACAGCCGAACCGCTTCTTCGTCTTTCTCGAGCGCGGGCAACAGCCGCTTGAGCGCAAACTCGCGGCCCGCGTAACGCCCTTCGAGCGCCCGAACCCGGTACACCGCGGCCATGCCGCCTTTGCCGAGCAACCGAACGCTCTCGTACCCGCCCAGTCGCTCAGACGAACTCACTTCGACGGCCGCCGTTTGGGAGGAAACCTGGCCTCGGCCGTGAGTTTGCGAAACTCGGGGTCGTCTCGCAGTGAAGCCAAGTCGTTGTCGTGCTCGAGCTGGTCGACATACTGACCCGGCTTGCCCAAGCTCACCGCTTTGCGAGCCGCGCCAATCGCGTCGCGCTTGAGCCCCAACTGGGCCTGAGCGCACGCCAAGTTGAACAGGGCCTCGGCGGCCACTTCGTCGGCTTTCAGACGCTGCGCCAGAATCGACGCCTTTTCGAGGTTGTCCATCGCGCTGGCGTACTCTTTGAGGTTCACCTGGGCGACGCCCAAGCCCACCCGGGCTCCCAGGGCGAACGTGGGGTCGTCTTGGGCGAGCACCCGCACGAACTGGTCGCGCGCGCCGGCGAAGTCACCGCTGTTCAATTTGGCCGACGCGTTGTTGAACAGGTCTTTGGTGTCGACCGTCTTGGCCGCCTTGGGCGCCGCGCCCGCCAGAGAAAACACCAGGCGGTGGTTCTCGAGGGCCGGGCTCGAGCAGCTCGCGTCGAGCTTGATCGACCCCACAAGCCCCTCGTCGTGCCAGACGCCCAGAAACGGCACCGTCTTGGTCTTTTCGCACGACGGGCCCGCTTGGCAGACGACCGCCGACCCGACGAAGACCGTGCCCTCGAACGTGCCGGTGACAATGGGCGTGTCGGGGGCAAACCCGCAGACCCCGCCGTCTTTGAACCGGCCAATTGAACGACCGTCTTGCACCACGAAGTCAACCGTGCCGAGTTCGCTCACCCGGTACAGCCCCGTCAGTGGGCCAGGGCCCGCGGCGACGGCATGCGTCGCGCACAACACCCCACTCCAGACGAGCAGTTTCATTCGCCACGACCGCATCAAAAATGACGATAGCACCTTGAAATCGAAGATCTCCCCCTTAAGATCGTGCTTCAAAGGAGATTTCAACGGGCTGTTCCCTGCGGGGTGCGTGATTTTCAGCAAACATTCGAACCGATACAAATCAACGGGGGCCCTTCACGGCATCGGGTGCACGCCCTCCCGCAAGGGAAGGAAGCCGAAGCTGCCGAAATTGGCTCCCACCTGAACCGAACGGTTCAGTGGTTGTTGAACACACGGCTCAATGGCGGGGAACGTTTTTCAGACGAAGCAAGCGGCGCGCAAGGCCTTCGAAGCCGTGCGGCGGTCGCTCTCGTCTCAGCAGGTCAGTGACTGGGGCGGTGAGGTGCTCAAACACCTCACCGCCTTGGCTTTTTGGGCTCCGGCCCGCACCGTCGCCCTCTACGCCGCCCAGTCGTTCGAGGTGCCCACGGCGCCCCTCGCCGAATCGCTCCAAGCCCGCGGCGTCGCCACCGCCTACCCCCGCGTCGTCAAAGGCGAACGGGTGCTCACCTTTCACCGCCAAATGTCAGGCCAGGCCCTGGTCGAAACGGGGCCGCTGCGCTTGCTCGAGCCGGCACCTGGTTGGCCGCTCGTGCCGCCCGAAGCGGTCGACGTGTGGGTGGTGCCGGGCGTGGCATTCACTCGGCGGGGAGGTCGGCTGGGCCGAGGA
>JBGAIY010000706.1:0-2377 GCA_044225205.1 Myxococcaceae bacterium
CGAGCACGTACGACGCGAACACCCGCGTCTCGTCGTCGCAGGCCATTTCACAGGGGTGGCAGGTGCCGCCCACGACTTTCGCCAAGTACTCTTCGGCTTTGACGAGCCGGTCATTCGGCACCGAAAAGCCCACCTCTTTGGCGCGGCCCAGGGCCAGCGTCGCGTAGGCGCTCTGCCAACTCGAAGCGCACGACGAGTCGGCCCAGTAACGAAACGAGCCGTCTTGGTCTTGCAACGACGCAATCGACTTCACCGTGGCGTTGATGACGTCGTCGGGGTCTTTCTTGGTCGAGTTGTCGAGCGTACTGAACAGGTACGTGTTGAGCAGCGCGTTGAATTCGTCGTCGCTGGCGGCCTTCTTCGCATTGCGCGACGGCCAGGGCACGCCGAATTGCCCAGCAATTTCGCGCAAGGCGATGAACGGCACCAACCGCGACGACTGTTGCTCGAGGCACCCATACGGGTACTCGATGAGCTGCTGAAAACCCTGGCCGAAGTTGCCCATTGAGGTCGAGGCCAACGTCACGGTGAGCCCGCCCTGGTCTTCGTACACGTCTTTCGGAGGCACCACGCCTTCGACCCGCGAGTCGGTCGTGTCGCCGTACGTCGCGACCGCGTCGAGTTCGACCGGCAATTCGATGGGCAATTTTTCTTCGACGCCGTCGTTGTTGGGGCCGTTGGTGACCTTGAAACGAAACGCGGTGAGGCCCGGCTTCACCGCTTTGAACTTGAAGCGCACCTCTTTCGGCGCTCCTTCGGCCACGACGATTTTCTGCTCGGCGGGCCCGGCCAGCTGCGCCCCGCCCTCGACGCTCGCGCTCACCGTGGCCTCACCCGCCCCGGCGCCGCGGCTGTGAACGACAACGCCCGCCTCGAACTGGTCACCCACCCGGGCGAAGCGCGGCATGGCGGGCAGCGCCATGACCGGCTTGTTCACCGTGAGCGGCGCCTCACCCGAACCGAAACGGTCGCTTTGCGTCACCACGACGGCCATCACCCGAAACGTCGTGAGGTTGTCGGGCAGCACCACGCTCGTCTTGGCGACACCGTCTTTCACTTCGAGCGTCGGCAACCACAGCGCCGTCGTCTTGAAGTTCGAACGAAAGCCCGCGCCCTCTTTGCCGCCACCGCCGCCACCTTGCGATTCACCCTTTTCGCCGTAGCTGCGCTGCCGCAACAAGTGCAGCAACGGTTCGCCCAACCGGGTCGACAAGGGCCGTTCGCGAAAAATCGAATCAATGGGGTCGGGCGTTTCGTACGCGGTGAGGCGCAACACCGCTTCGTCGACGACGTACAACGTGACCTCGCCCGACACGGGCTTGCCGGCGGCGTCTTTCACGCTCACTTCGAGGTTCGCGGTTTGCCGCGGTTCGTATTCTTTCTTGTCGGTGGTCACCTTCACCGCGAGCCGCTTCACGGCTTTCTCGACGCTCAGCTTCACCAACCCGATGCGCGCGTTCGGCCGGCCGGGGTCGTCGCCCGTCTCGACGCCGCCCGACGGCACCCGCGGGTGCATCATCAACACCCCGACGTAGATGTTGGGCACCATGTCTTCGGTCACCGGCACGTCGACGGTGACGACGCTGCCCTTGAGCGAAATCAACCGGCGCTCCGAAACCCCTTCGCGCTCGACGGTCAACAACGCGCGCGCCTCGGGGTACGGCGACTTGATCAACACCTTCGCGACGTCGCCCACGTTGTACTTCGTCTTGTCGGCGATGAGCTCGACGCGGTCGGTGTCGTTGCGCTGCCAGGCCACCCAGTCGCTGCCCGTGGCGTACAGGCCCATGGTCGCCACGTGCTCGCGGCCCGCGTCGTCTTTGACCGAGCCCCGAACGATGAAGAAGCCCGCCGACTTCGGAGTGAACTTGCACTGCACCGCGGTGTCGCCGCTCGACTGCGCGCAGCTGCTCACTTCGGTCTCGACCGGTTCGCTCACGGTCGAAAAACCGCCGGTCGCGTCTTTCTTCTTCACCGACTTCCAACTCCGAGACGTGAAGGTGACCTTGAACGGCCGACCCTTGAGCCGTTGGCCTTCGGGGCTGACGACGAGCACGTCGAGCGGGTACTCGGTGCCCACCTGCATGAACGTCGTGTTCGCCTTGAGCCCAATGTAGGCGGCGGCCGGGTGCACAATGACGTCCGTTCGGCCCGCGACGGCTTGGCGGTTGACGTCGGTGACTTCGGCTTCGAACGTGTAGACCCAGGGCTTGTTGCCCGGGGCCTCGGTCGAGCCCGCGCGCACGGCCAACGCGCCTTTCGCGTCGACCAAACCGTCACCCGAGGCGAAGAAACCGCTCGACGGCTGGGGGGCGCTGTCGTCCCACCACCAGGTTTCTTGGTCGAAGGTGAACTCGCGCGCCGTCTCGGGCTGAAA
>JBGAIY010000120.1:0-11729 GCA_044225205.1 Myxococcaceae bacterium
GTTCGAAGCCACTCATCGAGCCGAACCGATTCGTCAAGGCCGCTCAAGAAACGGCGCTCGGCGTTGCCCACCAGCGTCAACGCACCGCCGAGCACCAAACGCCCCAGCGCCGTCAACGTCAGGTCGAAACGACGCCGGTCGGTCGCTGACCGCTTGGCTTCGACCAGCCCAGCCAGTACCAGTTGCTCGAGAAGCGTTCGCACTCCCTGGCGCGTCAGCCCCACCACCCGCGCAAGCTGGGCCATGCTGCAACCCTCGTGCAACGCCAACGCCCGCAGCACCTCGAACTCTCCGGGCGATAGCCCATGGTGCGCCAGCCTTCGCTCCAAGAACTCATGAATGTTCGTTCCCGCGCGAACAATCGCCAGCAACACGCGGCCCCGTTCCAGGCCTTCAGGTTCTCTCATCTGCCCCATGTGCCACCCGGGGCTGACAGGCGACGCGCTCCGCGTCAGTCGCGCACGTTCGACTGCAGTATTTTGAGCTGAATGTTCAACTTCAGCGCGCTGCAACGCTCGTGCACCAGCTCCGAGAGCGAGTTGAACAACAACGCCTCGTTTTCTTGCGTGTAGAAGCTCGCCAGCGAACTGATGAGCCCCAGCTGGTCTGACACCAGCCCCAGCACCAGCCGGTTGTGCCGCCGCACCGTCACGTCGTCGATGTCGAGCATGTCGGTTTGGCTCTGGAGCAGGCTGAGGCGGCTCACCAGCGCGTTGAGCTCGTGAAACGGCCGCCGCCACCGAAACGACTGAAAACCCAACAAGCCCAAAAACGCCAAGGCGATGTTGACCAAAATGCCCACGAACGCGTCGACGCCCTGCAGCGCCTCGCTCGTGACTTCGGTCGACGGCATCACCGCCGCCGCCGTGAAAGCGTGGCTGTCGTCTTCGGTCAACGTGCTCGCTTCGGCCAACAATCGCGGCGTGAGCCCCGCCCGCGCGACGAGGTACGTCTTCACCGCAATGGTCTCGACCGGCGTCGCCGGCACCCCGTCGAACCACGCGGCCGGCATCACGAAGGGCTCGGCGAAGTCGTACCGCGGCAACCGCGCGCCCAGGGTCACCGGCCTCAGCTCGAAGCCCGCCCGGTCGAGCGTCGCCACCGCGGTGAGCGTCTTGTCGTCAGACGGGTCTTTTGACACGAACACGGCGTCGACGTCGGGCTCGGGGGCGTGGCCCTCGGCCAGCTGCCCGAATGTGAAGCGAACCGCGGCCCCTTCGAGGTGCCAGAGCGGCGCGAGCTGTTGAAACACCGTGTGGCTGCCTTCGCCTTCAGTCGAAGTCACCACCGTGCGCACCCCTTGGGGAAACGCGGCGCCCTTGCGCACGAACAGCAGCGCCACTTCGCGCCCACCCACCTCGCGGCGCAGCAACGGCGGCGGCACCGCAAAGCCACCCTGCACGAACCCCAGATCGACCGCGCCCACTCGCAGTTGCTCGAGCGCTTCGCGAGACCCATTCACCAACACCGGGTCGATTCGCACGCGGGGGTGGTCGGCGATTTTCGCGCGCAGGGCCCGCGCGTCGCGGTCGGAGAGCGCCAACGTCAACGTCGAGGTGTGAAAGAAGCTCAGCCAGACCCAGACCGACACGCCCACCACCGCGACCGCCAGAAAGAAGCTCGGCAGGTGGTGCAGGGTGAACCAGCGCCGCAGCTGACGGGTCAGCGCGTCGGCCTGCACCACCGCGTTGAAGGTGAGCGTGGCGACCTCGGCCAAGCTCTTTTGGTCGGGCAGCTCGGTTTCGATTCGGCGGAGCTGCCGCTCGGCCGTACGGCGCAGCGCAGCGGGGTCAAGTCGAATCGGTGCCGAGTTCGTCATCGAGCGGGGCGAGCGTGCCAGCGTGCGGGTGCTCGTCAATTCGAAGACCACCTCTTCGTGACAGTTCGGTAACTTGCCCCTCGTGAATTTCTTCGAGGCGTTGTGGCAAGAAGCGGTGACGGCGAACACCCCGTATTTGCTGGCGTTTGTGGCGCTGGCCGCGCTGTTGTCGCGCGCGTCGCACGCGAAGGCCCGGTTTCGGGGCCTCGTGTTCTTCACGTCGATGCACCTGGTGACGTTGTTCATTGGCGTCGGGTTGCTCACCGCCGGCAGCCCACTCGCCAGCGAATTTCGAATACCGTCGTGGGTGTTCGCCGCCGTGACGTTCGTTTCGGCCGGCGCCATTGTGCTGTTCGGCACGCTGTTGCCGCGCATTCGGGTGAACACCCCGCGCATCGTTCAAGACGTGCTCGTCGCGGTGTTGTCGGTGGTGACCGCCGTGTCGGTGGCCGGCCGAGCCGGGGTGAATTTGTCGGGCCTCATCGCCACCAGCGCCGTCTTCACCGCGGTGTTGGGGTTTTCGCTGCAAGACGTCATCGGCAACGTCGCGAGTGGGCTCGCCTTGCAGGTCGACACGTCGATCGACGTCGGAGATTGGATCAAGGTCGACAACGTCACCGGCCGGGTCGTCGACGTGCGCTGGCGCTACACCGCGGTCGAAACCCGTAACTGGGAAACCGTGCTGATACCCAACATCATGCTGCTGCGAAACCAAGTGACGGTGCTGGGCCGTCGCACCGGCAAACCCGTGCAGTGGCGGCGCTGGGTGTATTTCAACGTCGACTGGCACCACCAACCGAGCGACGTCATCGACGTGGTGCAGTCGGCGATTCGGGGGGCGAAGATCGAACAAATGGCGAACGAGCCCGCCCCCAACGTGATTCTGGTCGAGCTGGGCGAATCGTCGAACAAGTACGCGGTGCGCTATTGGCTCAAAGACTTGGCGCTCGACGACCCGACTGATTCTGAAGTGCGCACCCGGGTGTTCTTTGCGTTGCAACGCGCCGACATTCGGCTCTCATTGCCGGCCCAGCACGTGTTCGTCACCGAAGAAAACGACCACCGCGAGGCGGTGAAGACCGAGAAACAGGTGAACCGGCGCCGGCACCTGTTGAGCCAGGTCGAACTGTTCGCCACGCTCGAGCCGAATGAACGTGACGAGCTGGCGGCGACGCTGCGGTACGCGCCGTTCACCCGCGGCGAGGTCATGACCCGCCAAGGCGCCGAGGCGCACTGGCTGTATTTGATTGAAGACGGCACCGCGTCGGTCAGGGTGAGCGACGGGGTCACCGAACGCGAAGTCGCCAAACTGGGGGCGTGGAGCTTTTTCGGTGAAATGTCGCTGTTGACCGGTCGCCCCAGGGCCGCCACCGTCGTCGCCGAAACCGACGTCGAATGCTTTCGGCTCGAGAAAGCGGCGTTTCAACGGGTGCTCGAGCGCCGGCCCGCCATGGCCAAAGAATTCGCCGCGGCCCTGACGAAGCGGTCGGTCGAACTCGAAGCCGCCCGAGAAGGCCTCGACGCCGAGACCGCCAGGGCCAGGCAACAAAAGGCCGAGGGTGACCTGTTTGCCCAAATTCGCAGCTTCTTCGGCCTGCGAGAACGGTGAGACCGTCGCCCACGGCTTGACAACCCCGTACGAGGGCGCCAAACGCGACCAGGTACGTGAGCGAAGACGCCAACACAGGAGTCGTTCAAACAGGGCGGGTCTGCAGCCGCTGCGTGATGGACGAGTCGGCTCCGCGGCTCGACCTCGACGAACGGGGTGTGTGCCGCTACTGCCGTGAATTCGACCGCGACGCCACGTCACGCGAAAAGACCGGCCGTTTCGACGGCGGGCCCGAACTGGTCGAGCGCATCAAGCACGCGGGTCGCACGCTCCGCTACGATTGCCTGATCGGGCTCAGTGGCGGTGCTGACAGCTCCTACGCCCTGTACTTGGCCAAGAACTTGGGCTTGCGGCCCCTCGCCGTGCACGTCGACAACGGGTGGAATTCAGAACTCGCCGTGATGAACATTGAAAACCTCGTGCGCAAGCTCGACGTCGACCTGTTCACCATTGTCATCAAGTGGAACGAGTTTCGCGAGTTGCAGTTGGCGTTCTTGAAGGCCGGTGTCGTCGACCTCGAAATGCCGAGCGACCACGCGATCATCGCCGGCATGTTTCACACGGCTAGGCGGTTCGGCGCGAAGTACCTGCTCTCGGGCGACAACCACTCGACCGAAGTCACGCTCCCCGAAGGGTGGAACCACCGAAAGACCGACCTCGTCAACTTGCGCGCCATTCACGACCGCTTCACCACCGAGCCGCTGACCTCGTTTCCTCAGCTGTCGACGGTGGGGCTGTTGTTTCACCAGCGCGTGCTCGGCATTTCACTCGTACCGCTGCTCTCGTACTTTCCCTACGTGAAGAAAGACGCCATCGCGTTGCTGCAGCGTGAGGTGGGGTGGCGGCCGTACCCCGGCAAACACGGCGAATCGGTGATTACCAGGTTTTACCAAGGCTCGATTTTGCCTCGTAAATTTGGCTTCGATAAGCGTCGCATTCACCTGTCTCGGTTGGTCTGTTCGGGCCAAATCACCCGTGATGAGGCGCTGGCCGAGCTCGCCGCCCCGCCGTATTCGCCCGAGCTGCAAGCGCTCGACCGCGAGTTCGTGATCAAGAAGTTTCGCCTCACCGAGGCTCAGTTCGAGGCGCTCATGGCCGAGCCGCCTCACGCCCACGACGAGTACCCCACCGACCAAACCGTGCTCGACACGCTGATTCGCGCCAAGGCGTTGGCTCGCGCCGCCTCGTCTCGGCTGGGTTTCGGTACGTGAGCATGAATCGCCGAGCGGGCCTTGGGCACGAACGCGATCACGGAGCCCTTGAAGGCCCTCGGTCGATTGCCTACATGGTCCTTTGGAGAGCGAGAGGCACATGTCGAAGAACTTCGTAGTCATTGGGGCGGGGGGGTACATCGCCCCGAGGCACCTCAAGGCCATTCGAGACTCGAAGAACCGGCTCGTGGCGGCCTGTGACCCGAAAGATTCAGTCGGGGTACTCGACCAGTTCGGGTTCGACGTTCGGTTCTTCACCGAAATCGAACGACTCGATCGCCACATCGAAAAGCTTCGTCGCGGCCCTGAATCAGACCGCATTCACTGGGTCAGTGTGTGTTCTCCGAACTACCTGCACGACGCGCATTGTCGGTTGGCGCTGCGAACCGACGCGAACGTCATTTGCGAAAAGCCACTGGTCATCAACCCGTGGAACCTCGACGCCCTCGAGTCGCTCGAGAAGGAGACCGGCCGGCGCGTGTTCACCGTGCTGCAGCTCCGGGTTCACCCGGCGCTGGTCGCCCTCCGTGAACGGCTGCTCCAAAACCCCAGCGCGGTGCACGAAGTTGACCTCGCGTACATCACGTCGCGAGGTCCTTGGTACGACGTCTCTTGGAAAGGCGATGTTGGCAAGTCGGGTGGGGTGCCCACGAACATCGGCATTCACCTTTTCGATTTGCTGATTTGGCTGTTCGGCCAAGTCGAGAAGACGACTGTGTCGCTCGCTGAAGCCAGGCGCTGGGGAGGTACGATCGAGCTGCAGCGCGCCAGGGTGCGCTGGTTTCTGTCGATTGAAAACGCCGACGTGCCCAAGGCCGAGGGCGCACCACCAAAAACGACCTACCGTTCGATCACGGTCGACGGTGTCGAAATTGAATTTTCTGAAGGGTTTGGCGACTTGCACACCCGAATCTACGAAGAGACGCTCGCGGGTCGCGGCTTCGGCTTGGGCGACGCGCGTGCGAGCATCGAATTGGTGCACCGACTTCGCACTGCGCCACTTACGCCCGCTGACGCGTCGGCTCACCCGTTTGTTCGAAAACACGCCAAGGTATGACCTCGTTACCGTATTTCGTACACCCGACGGCTTGCGTCGATTCTCCCGTGGCCATTGGAGAGGGCACCAAGGTTTGGCATTTTTGTCATGTGATGCCCAATGCCGTCATCGGGCCTCGGTGCAGTTTGGGCCAGAACGTTTTTGTCGGTTCGAAAGTACGCGTCGGGGCGAACGTCAAAGTTCAAAACAACGTGTCGCTGTACGATGGGGTCGAACTTGAAGACGACGTCTTCTGCGGGCCGTCGTGCGTGTTTACGAACGTCATCAACCCGCGCTCTGAAATCGTGAGAAAGAGCGAGTACCGGCCGACCGTCGTGAAGCGAGGTGCGACGATCGGGGCGAACGCGACCATTGTGTGTGGTACCACCGTGGGCCGCTATGCCCTCATCGGTGCTGGTGCCGTGGTCGTGCGTGGCGACGTACCCGACTATGCGTTGATGCTCGGGGTACCGGCGATGCGCAAAGGGTGGGTGAGTCGTCACGGGCACACCCTGCCGCCCCCAGACGCAGAGGGCGTCATGCGTTGCCCCGAATCGGGGTGGCGGTACGCTGAAACGCAGGGGGTGGTGCGGTGTCTCGACTGGAGCGAAGATCGGCCCCTGCCAACGGTGAATGCGTCGTGAACATCCCTTTGCTTGATCTGAAGGCGCAGTACGCGACCATCAAGCCGGAGATCGACGCTGCCATCGCGCGCGTCGTCGACAGTCAGCACTTTATTTTGGGCCCCGAGGTCGAGGCGTTCGAAGCAGAAATCGCGAAGTATTCGCAGTGCGCGCACGCGGTAGGCCTCACCTCAGGCACTGACGCGATCTTGGTGGCGCTCATGGCTCTGGGCGTGACGAGCGGAGACGAGGTCATCACCTCGCCGAATACGTTCGTTGCCACTGCCATGTGCGTGGCCCGGCTCGGTGCAAAAGCCGTTTTTGTCGACATCGACCCGGCGACCTGCAACCTCGACGCTCGGTTGCTCGAAAAAGCCGTGACGAAAAAGACCCGTGCCATCATGCCGGTTCACCTGTTTGGCCAAATGGCCGACATGACCGAAATCATGGAGGTCGCTCAGCGATACGGCTTGCCGGTCATTGAAGATGCCGCCCAATCGGTCGGCGCTGAATGGCGGGGTCGTCGAGCCGGCTCGATCGGCACGGTGGGGTGCTTGTCGTTTTTTCCGTCGAAGAACTTGGGGGCCTTCGGTGACGCGGGTGCGGTCGTCACCAATGATGCGGCGCTCGCGGCGTCAATGAAGCTGCTGCGCGCTCAAGGCCAGAGCCCGAAATATTTCAGCACCGTTGTCGGGGGCAACTTTCGGCTCGACGCCCTACAAGCCGCGGTGCTGCGCGCGAAGTTGCGCCACCTCGACGCATGGTCGGCCGCACGCCAAGCCAACGCAGCCAAATACCGAGCGCTGTTCGCAACGCATGGGGTTTCGGGCACGGTGGTGCGCCCCTCGAGCGCTCAGCCGGTGTGCATGCCGCAAGAGTTGCCCCACACCCGGCACGTCTACAACCAGTTCTCGATTCGGTCGCTCGAACGGGAACGACTCAAAGCGTTTCTGCTCGAGCGAGGCATTGGTACCGAAGTGTATTACCCGCAGCCCATGCACCTGCAAGCGTGCTTTCGCGCGTGGGGTGGGCGCGTCGGTGACTTTCCCGAGGCTGAGGCCGCTGCGGCGGAGTCGCTCGCGCTGCCGGTGTACCCCGAATTGCCCGAAGCCCACCTCTCGCGAGTGGTTGACGCGGTGCTTGCGTTTCACCGGCGCATTGCATGATCACCATCGTTGACTATGGCTTGGGCAACCTCGGCTCGGTGGCCAACATGCTGCGGCGGTTGGGCGTGCGTTCACGCATTTCGGCCCGCGCCGACGAAATCGAAACGTCTGAAGCCCTGATCTTGCCCGGTGTCGGGCATTTCGACCATGGCATGCGGTCGATCGGCCAACGGGGGCTGACTGGTGCGCTTCACCGACGCGTACGAGAGGCGCAGGTACCGGTGCTCGGCATTTGCTTGGGCATGCAGCTGCTCGGCCGAGGGAGCGCCGAGGGCAACGAGCCTGGCTTGGGGTGGGTTGACGGGTACGCCCAAAAGTTCTCGTTTGAACCGTCAGCCCATTTGCCCGTGCCCCACATGGGGTGGAACGAAGTCGAACCGGTCGACTCCCTCATGTTCGCCGGGCACGAAGCGAATCGCAGTCGCTACTACTTCGTTCATTCATTTCACGTGGAGTGCTCTGACGTCAGCGACGTGGCCGCCTGGTCGATGGCCGCGGTGCGCCGCCGGAACGTTTGGGGCGCACAATTTCACCCTGAAAAGAGCCACGCGTTCGGCATGCGCTTGCTCAAGAACTTCGTCGAATGGTCGACTGAGGCGCGCCGTGTTGCGTAAGCGCGTCATACCCACGCTCCTGATGAGCGATGGCGGTTTGGTCAAGACCGTGCGCTTTCGCGCCCCGCAGTACATTGGCGACCCCATCAACGCGGTGAAAATTTTCAACGAGAAAGAAGTCGACGAGCTGTTCTTGTTCGACATTGACGCGTCGAAAGCTCGCCGCGCGCCCAACATTGATGTCATTCAAGAGATCGTTTCCGAAGCCTTCATGCCCATCGGTTACGGGGGTGGGGTTACGAGTGTTGAAGAGGCGGGCCGGTTGCTGGCGGCGGGGGTTGAGAAAATCGTCTTGAACTCGGCGTCGCTCGAGAACTTGCGACTGGTGACCGAGTTGAGTCGTGCATTTGGCGCTCAATGTGTCGTTGCCTCCATCGACGTGTCGAAAACGTGGCCGCGGCCTCCGGTGGTGGCAAGTCACGCCGGGAGACCGGTCGCCGAGCGCAACCCGACGACCTGGGCGCGCCGTCTCATTGAAGCGGGCGCCGGCGAGTTGTTGATTCAGCACATCGATCGTGACGGCACGCTCGAGGGTCTCGATTTGGGGCTTTTTTCAGACTTCGTGGGGTTGCCCGTGCCGGTGGTCGTCGCCGGGGGGGCGAACGAGGTCAGCCAGATGAGGGCGGCTTTCGAAATGGGCGCGTCTGGGGTCGCCGTCGGCGCGCGTTTCGTCGTGTACGGCCCCCACCGTGCGGTGCTGATTTCGTATTTGAGCGCGGGTGAAACGGCCGCGCTTCACGCGCCTGCGAAGGCGTGACGGCGCGTGATATGTCGCTGCCCATGGTTCGCTTCTTCGAGCGTGGTGACGTTTTGTTGGCCTTGGCGCCGCATACCGATGACATCGATCTCGGGGCGGGCGGCCTCATTCAGCGAGCCATTGCCGCGGGTGTGACGGTGCATGAAGTCGCGTTCTCGATCGCGCGCGAATCGGTGCCCCCCGGCTTCCCGGGTGATGTGCTTGAGCATGAAGTGCGTCATGCCGCCGCCATGTTGGGCCTCGCTCCCGAGAATGTGTCGACGCGAGACTTCGCGGTTCGTCACTTCCCCGCGCATCGCCAAGAACTGCTCGAAGAACTCATCGTCTTGCGCAAGCGGCTCTCGCCATCGGTGGTTCTTGTTCCCGCGAGCACCGACCTCCACCAAGACCACCAAACGGTCACCCAAGAGGCCATTCGCGCGTTCAAGGGCACGACCCTGCTCGGCTATGAACTCCCGTGGAACAACCTGTCCTTCAGCCCCACCGCGGTCATCGGGGTGAGTGACGAGCACATGAGTCAGAAGGTCAAAGCGCTCGAATGTTATCGGTCGCAGGCCCACCGCCCATACGCGACCGAAGAAGTGGTGCGAGCGATTGCACGAATGCGCGGAGCCACGATTGGCGTTCGCTATGCCGAGGCCTTCGAGGTGTTGCGATTCGTTGCGTGAGCCCTCACGCTCGTTTGGTTTGAACGAGTTCAGCCAACCCACCGAGTGTGGCCATGCGACCGTCGCTCAAGTCGGCTTCGGTGAACCGAAGGTTGAGCTGCGATTCAATGTCGTCGATGAGTTCAACCAAGGCGAAAGAATCGAGCAACCCGTCTTTGACAACGTCGAGCGCGGCCGCGTGCTCCCACTGAAGCTTTTGGCCTCGGCGCTCGAACCACTTCGTAAGCCATTGTTGCGTCTCAGTCATCGGGCCCTCGCCGCAGTCGCTACCCGCTCATACAATGCCTGCGTGTATGAAGACATCGCTTCGAAGCTGAACGATTGGTGCATGAAAGCCCGTGCCGTGGCGACCTTCGCGTCGAAGTCAGCGTCGGGCAGTTTCAAAATCGCGTCGCACGCCACAACGAGTTCGTCGCTGGTGAAATCTTGAGACACGAACCGCGCGAACGCATCGGTCGCAATGCGACGACTTTTGCCCACATCGGTGACGACCGGCAAACAGCCGCAAGCCATGGCTTCGAGCAGCGCTTTCGAAGGGTAGTTTTCGAGTCGTTGTACCGAAAAGAAGACCTTGGCTGCCCGCAGTACTTCGCTCGGCCGGTCAGCGAAAAAAATACGAATGTCGACGCGGTCACGAAACGGTTTGGCGCGCTCTTCGAGCGTCGGTGACTCTGTGTCTCGGCCGAGAAAGTAAAAGGTCAAATCGCGGTGACCGCGCGCCGTGAGAGCCTCCTGCAACGGCGGGAGTGCCTCGAGGAGTCGAAAGACCTGCTTGCGCTCGAGAAACGTGCCCAAGAAAACGAAAGCGTTTCGCTTCTGAGCGGCCGGTGGCGCGGTGAAGAAGTCGAGGTCGACAAAGCTGTTGGGCGTCACGGTGATGTCGCGCGCGCGCCAGGGCAAATAGCGCCGAAAGCGACTCGCCGCCCCTTCGTCGAGCACGTCGATCGCGGCCGAGTTCATGCAACCGAGCAGTGTCATCGCCAGGCCGCGCTTCGAGTAGTTCGAGACGTCGGCCTCGGTCAGCGAGAAAACCGTGTGCGACGCAGCCAGCGCCGGCGCAAACGGCAGGGGCGGTTCGTTGATGAAGTGAAAAATGGCCTCGGGGTGCCGCAGGCGCAGCCTCGCCAGGGTCAGCGCAAATGACGACCTCGACGTGGAGTCGAGGGCCAGCGTGCGATGCTCAAATTCACCAAACCGAGGAAATTCGTCGACCTTGCGGAGGCGGTCGAGCAGGGCCCGGTACCCCACCAGGGTGATGTCTGGCTTACCCGCTTCGGCGGTCTTGTACCAAAACCCCGCGTAGCGCTTTTCGGCGCCTCCGACGGCCCCGATGCTCGGTGGAAACACCAAATAGACTTTGGGCAGACCCATGCGCCTACGCCAGCGGCCCACGCATGCGCGCCAGCGCACCGGTGAGCACTCGAGAAGGTTTTGCGACAACCTTGGCGCCTGGAGGAACGTCGGCCACGACCAGCGCCCCAATGCCAATGGTCGCCCTCGCGCCAATTCTCACGCCGTTGAGAATGCTCGCCTGCGGTGACACCCACGCACCGTCTTCGATGACGACACTCCCGCACAACACGGCATGAGACCCGATCAACACATTTTGGCCGACGCGAACGTTGTGGCCCACCGTGACATAGTTGTCGATTTTGGTGCCTCGACCCACGACGGTGTCGCCCAGCGTGCCCCGCACCACACAGGTGTGTGAGCCGAGGGTGACGTCTTCTTCAAGAACCACTCGGCCAATGTGGGGCATCTGCTCCCACGACCCTGCTGGTGTTTGGGTGTAGCCGAACCCCTCGACACCAAGCACGGCATGAGCGCGAATGCGCACGCGATCTCCAACGACGACGCCGTCGTACAGCTGGCAGTGGGCGTCGATGTGGGCGTTCGCTCCGATTTCGGCCTGCTGCACGACGGTGAACGGCCCGATCGACGCCGTGCGGTGAATGCGAGCGCCGGTCGACACCACCGCCTGCGGTGAGATGCCCGAAGCCGGGTCGGGCGACGCGAAGTGCGCTCGAACGACGCGCGCAAAGACGAGCTTGGGGTTTTCGCACAGCACAAACGCTTTGGTGGCCAGTACGTGCGGGGGCACCTCCACGTCTTCGCTGCAAATCACCACGGGCGCAGGCGATGACGCCAACAGCGCGAGCACCTGCGGCTTTCGCGGGTTGACCCACACCACGCTTTCGGCGTCGGCCGAGTCGAGTGGCTTGGCGG
>JBGAIY010000120.1:11770-18310 GCA_044225205.1 Myxococcaceae bacterium
GTTGCCCTTGACCACCACCGGCACACCGGCAAGGCGAACGATTTCATCAACGCCGAAAGAAACGGGCTTCAGACGGTGAACTCCTTCCCGTCGATGAAGAAGCGGTTTGCGAAGAACATGAAGTCGAGGTGAAAGCCGACGACGTTCTTGCCGCCCACCGTTGAATTCGAGCCGAAGCCAAAGTGAAACGCGCCGTAACAGCCCTCGTCGAGCAGCATGTTGCCACACAATTTTGCTTCAGGGTTGAACCCAATACCGAACTCCGCGAGCACCTTGGCGTTTTCTGGGTACTGCGAAAAGAGGTGTTCGAGCTTGTCGACCCAGTCTCGCGGGCCTTCGATGCTCCGAATGCGCCCCCCGGTCAGCTTGAGCGTCAGCGGCGACGGCACCCGGCCAAACCCGGGAGCGGCGATCGACCCGTCGACGACGACGATGCCCTCCGACGCTTCTTCGACGGGAGAGACGTTGGTCTCGATGTCGGGGGGCGACCCGAGGTTGTTGGTCGCGTTGACATAGCCTGGGCAGAAGTTGGGCGTGCGGCCCTCGACGTTCAGTGACACGTCGGTGCCACCGGCCGAAACCACGCGCACGCGTTTGGCGCCGATGAGCGCGTCGGCGGTGCGCCGGGCTCGGGCCGCGGCGGCCGGGTAGTCGATTCGCAACGCCGGGTGGGAAAGCATTTCGACCGAATATTCGGGCAGGCTCAGGTACCTCGCCCCCGCCTGGCAAGCGGCCTGGCGGGCCTTGGTGTGGGCCATCGACTTGGTACGAATGCCGATGACCAACTGCGAGTTGCGCATCGCCGCGGCGACGTCGTCGGGGGGCTCGACGCCGTGAATGGCGACCTCCGGCGCGACCAAGTGTTCTGGGGTGGCCCCGTGCTCTTTGGCCAATTGCGCCATCAACTCACCGAGCGCCTGGGTGGCCGCGTCAGACACAATGCAGACCCTTTCGCCGGCCTTCAGTGAACCCAATTGCACGACGACCGACTTGGCGCCTGCGCGGGTTTGTTCC
The DNA here is from genome assembly GCA_044225205.1 of Myxococcaceae bacterium. Taxonomy (GTDB): domain Bacteria; phylum Myxococcota; class Myxococcia; order Myxococcales; family Myxococcaceae; genus JAEUJT01. The sequence goes on from JBGAIY010000120.1 coordinate 12,785, forward strand.
GTGATGACGTTCATACGCTGGTCTCGTCGATGAGGCGCTTGATCTTCGCCAGGCCCTGGTAGATGCGTTCTTCGGGTTCGGAACCCACCGACACGCGAATGAACCGGTCGCAGCTTTCACCGTAGCCAATGCCTGGCACACAACAGACCTTGGCCTCGGAGAGCAGGCGGTCACAGAACTGTTCTGACGAGAGCTTCGTCTTGCCGAGGTTGACGAAGAAATAGAAGGTCGAATCACCGTCGAGCGCGGTGAGCCCCAAGCGCTTCATTTCGGCCGCGACCCGCCCACGCAGTTCGACCACCTTGCGCATTTGGGGCGTCGTCGTGGCAATGATCTCGCTGAAGTGCTTCTCGATGTAGAATTCGAGCACCGTCGCGGGGCACGTCACCAGGTGCTGGTTCACTTTCAGCACCTGCTGCACGAACGCTGGGTTCGAAATGAGGTACCCGAGCCGCCACCCCGAGATGCCGAAGTTCTTCGAAATCGAGTTGACGACGATGGTGTGCTTCTTGTCGCGGTCAAGATTGGCCATCGACACGAAGCGCTCGGCCTCGAGCAAGAAGTCGCTGTACGCCTCGTCAGCCAAGATGAAGACGTTGTGCTTCACCGCCAGCTGGTGGAGGTGGGTCAGTTCAGCGAGGCTGTAGACGCGGCCGCGTGGGTTGTTCGGGTTGTTGATGACAATGACTTTGGTTCGCGGCGTGATGAACTTTTCAAAGTCATACAACTCTTGATCGTACGGTATGCCGACCGGCTTCGCATGGCACAGCTTCACTTGCTCGAAGTAGCTCACCCAGGCCGGCTCATGAATGAGCACTTCGTCGCCGGGCTCCACCGTGGCGAGCAGTGCCATGTAAATGGCGATTTTTGAGCCCGCCGTGATGATGATCTCTTTCGCGGGGTCGAATTCGACGCCGTACTCCGATGAGAAATACTCGGCGAGGCGCTTGCGCAGGCCGGGGGTGCCTCGCGAATGCGAGTAGTGGTACAGCGCAGGAAAAGGCAGGTCGTCGAAGCGAAAGAGCGGTATGTCGAAAAACGCTTCGCCGAGCGAAAGAACGGTGACGTCGACGCCTTTCTCCTTCAGCTCGTAAACCATGTTGTTGTACTTGATCGACATGGCCTCGAGAACGTCGCTCACGACGCTCGAAACGACCGGGGCCTTCTCGGTGGTTGTTGGGCTCGGAGCCGGCGCCGGAGGGTGCAGGGCCGAACCCATGGGGTCGCTCGGCTCGCTCGCGGTCGACCCGTGCGTCAGCCAGGCCCGAATTTTCGCCTTTTGTACCTTGCCATTCGTCGTTTTCGGAAACTCGGCCAATTCAACGATGGTCGAAGGCTGCTTGAGGCGAGCGAGCATCTTCGAGCACGCCTCCGCCACTCGCAGACGCACTGACTCGAAGGTCTCGGTCGCCGCCCGCTGAATGACCGCGATGATTTCTTCACCCATGACGGGGTGCGGTACGCCAATCACCGCCACTTCTTGCACGCCCGGCACCGGCGCGATCACCGCCTCGATCGACGCAGGGCTGATGTTCACGCCACCGCGAATGATGAGGTCTTTCTTGCGGCCCGTAATCGCCAGTCGCCCGTCGCTGATTTGGCCCAAGTCACCCGTGGGAAAGTAGCCAGCCTCGAGCGGCAACTGCGTGCCCCCGTCGTCGGCCAAGTAGCCAGCCATGAGCGAGGGCGTTTTGACCTGAACTTCACCTTCGATGCCCGAACCGACGACTTGCCCCTGCCGGTCGACGACGCGCAAGTCAACCCCCGGCACGACCCGGCCGGTGTCATTGGGCGCACGCCCTTCTTTGGGCGAATTCACCGACAAGAAGAGCGTTTCCGAAAGGCCGTAGTTCTCGTAGACACCGACGCCGTAGCGCTTTTCGAAACGCTCCCGCAGGTCAACCGGCAGGGGCGCTGTGCCGCAGAGCGCAAAGCGAACGTGCTTCTTCGTGTATTCTTCGCCGGTCGTACCGCGGTCGAGCTTGAGGAGCATCGACATGATGCTCGGCACCAACCACAGCGTATTGACCTGGTGGGTGGTCACGTTTTGCCAGAACCCGGCGATGCCGTTCGCTGAGAACACCGGCCCCAACACCGTGCTGCACTCGTTCGCGTACGGCAGCAACAGGAGGTTGTAGTACCCACCGAGGTACGTCATGGCGAGGAGGTTGATCAGCCGGTTTTCAGGGCCCAACCCGACCAATTCGCCGAACAGTCGTGCGTTATCGACCAAATCACGAACGCGGTGAACGACACCCTTGGGGCGAGACGTCGTGCCCGACGTGAACACAATCAGCAATTCGTCGTCGGCAGTCGCGCCGTCAAGGGGCGTGAAACCTTCGGCCGGCGACGTCGCGGCGAATGCGTCGAGCGAAAGCGGAGCGACGCCCGGCCCGGTGACGGCTTCACGAACGAGCGAAGCGCTCTCGGCCCCGAACAACACGCATTTGACTCGCGCCTGTTTGGTGGCGAAGGTCACCTCGTCGACCGACGACGTCGGGTGCAGCGGCACGACCGTCACGCCCGCGTAGAGCGCGCCAAAGTAGGTGAGTGCGACCGTTGGTGAATTGTCGGCAATCACCGAGAGGCGATCTCCACGCCGCAGACCCAACCGGCGCAGTCGCGCCCCGAACAACACGGCCTCTTGGTGCCAGGCCCCGAACGACCATTTTTGGCCGCTCGCTGCGTCAATGGCGAATACCCTCGACTCGTTTCTGGCGGGTATCGAACGCAGTCGACGGATGCAGTCTTCTCTCTCTGAGGCCACGAACGCTTCCTTTGTTGGTGAGCCGAGCGGCTGGGCGCCCTCATACGCGTCGTGCCGCTCTCCGTCTACGGTGAGTACCTTGAAAACCTGGCCGCATTCACCGGCGAAAATATTTTGGTTTTCGCCGGGTTATGACGGAGTTCGGCTCAATTCCGATGGTCGTTGCGCAGACACCTGACATAGCGTGCCCACCCCGCACCGACCACCATGACCTCTGAATCGAACACCAGCTCTCCGCCGAAGCCCTTTGGCCACTACCCGCAGCTCGACGCCATGCGTTCGGTGGCGTGCTTGTTGGTGTTGGTCAGTCACCTGGTCGGCGAGCGTGCCTTCAACGCCCTCCCCGCCGACTGGTTCGGCGTTCGTGCACTCTTTCAATTCGCGTTCGTGAACGGGGCCGCCGGCGTTCGCATCTTCTTCGTGCTCAGCGGCTTTCTCATCACCTCGTTGGTGCTGCACGAGAAGGCCCGGTCGGGCACCGTGTCGTTGGGCCGCTTCTACATGCGGCGGGTGTTGCGAATTTGGCCGCTCTACTTCTTGACGCTGTTTTTTGGCTTCGTCTTGGTGCCGCTCGCCGGCCGCTTCATGAAGACTGGCAGCATGACGCCCAATGAAGCGTTCGTGCCGTTCGCGCTGTTCTTGGGCAACTTCGACATCGTGCGGGTGAAGGCGTTCGGTGGCACCTCGTTGGTGCTCGGCCCGACCTGGTCGATCGCGATTGAAGAACAGTTCTACATCGTCTGGCCGCTGCTGCTGGCGTGGGTGCGCCCACGGTTCCTCGGGGTGGTGTTGGCGGGGGTCGCCGTGGCCTCGGGGTTCGGTTTCGTGCTCTTTCGCGACAGCGAGACCCGAACCTACTTCGAGACACTCCCCAACGTGCTGCCGCTCGCCGCAGGGGCGTTGGCCGCGTGGGTCGCCTTTTCGTTCAACGACCAACTCGTACGCGTGCTCGGGCGGCTAAATCGCACTGGCATTTCGGTGGCGCTGCTCGCACTCGCGGCGGTGGCCTGCTGGGCCTTCGCTCAGCCACAAGTCGGTTGGGCGGCGTTCGCTTGTGTCGCCGCCACGTCACTGCTCACGGCACTGACCATCGTCGACCAGCTCTACGCACCGAAGTCGGCGTTGCCGTTGGCGCACAGTCGCACCCTGGTCTGGCTCGGCAAGTACACCTACTCGTTGTATTTGGTGCATTCAGTGGTGCTGCTCGTCGGCACCGCCGTTTCAAAGCGGGTGTTCGCCGACGACACGACGGTGCGCGCCCTCGCCGTCGGCTTCGTCGAGTGTCTGGTCTCGGTCGGAGTCAGCATTGTGGTGTACCGGTTCGTCGAACTCAAATTCTTGCAGCTCAAACATCGGTTTTCGGCGCCGTAGCGCGCTGCCGCGTCGCCCGCACAATGAAGATCACGATGGCGGCGAGCAAACCCGCTCGCAGCACGCTCGAGACGATGCGTGCCGCCAAGAGGCCCGGGAGCCCAAAGCGGCCAAGCAAGAACCAGCACAGCACCAAACCCGCGCCCGCCGAGACGATGGTCGAGAGCGCGTTCACCCGTGAATACCCCGCGTGAAAGATGAGGTTCGCCGGCGGTGCGTAGAGCGCGTCGAAAAAATGCGAGAGCGCCAACCAGGGTATGAGCCACAGGGCTGGCGCATAGCGTTCGCCGACAACCAGCAGCAAAACGGGGCTGCCCAACGCGTAGAGCCCAATCGCTCCGACCGCCACCATCGCGAACCGCCGGTAATGGCCCGGGAGTGTCGCCGCCAACCCCAACACACCCGACGACCGGTAGGTTTCGCCCATGCGCGGGCTCTCGCTGTACGCCCATGCAGCTGTCGTCATCACCACCGGTAGGAACAGCTGAATCGCCAGGTAGTAGCGCGCGAGGTCGGTGCCGTGCTCGCGCAAGATCCACCGGTCGCCGGTTTCTCCCGCCCAGTTCGCAATCGCATGAGGAATGAACGGGAGTGCGAACCCCATGGCGCTGCGGGTTGTTCGGTACACGTCGGTGCCACCGAACCGCCGAAACACGATGAACATGCTGATCGAGGCGCTCACCATCGCTGCCGCCAGCGCTGCCTCGAGAATTCCGTTCAGGCCTCGCCCCAAAGCAGACACCAACGTCAACCCGAGCGAGGTCGTGACGACGAATTGGGCCAAATTGAGCGCGACGACCGCTTTGGGGCGCTGCTCGATGCGCAGGGCACTGTCGGCAATGGTGCCGACGCAGGCGAAGCCGGCGACCGCGACGACCAGCGACAGTTGGTAGTTCGTGAGCGAAGACCATTGCGAGGGCACGAACATCGCGATGCTCAAGAACAGCATCGACATGACCGCGACCAGCGCGCTCATGCCCTTGCCCACGCTGCCCATTCGCTCACGCCCTTCGGCCTGCGTCGGGGCATTGAAGTAGGCGCGGGTAATGGCCGCCGACAGGCCCCACGACATCAGAATCGGCAGAATGACCAGCAGGCTGCTCACCAAGGCATACGCGCCGTATTCGGCCTCGCTCAGCCGTCTGGTGTACAGCGGTATCAGTATGATCGAGCCTGCTTTGCCGACGACCGAGCCGAGCAGGTAGACCATGGCGTCGCTCTTGATGAGCGTGCGCAGCCTTGCGAACTGGGTTCGGAGTACAGCGTTGGTCACTGGCGCTTCTCGGGCTGAGCCAAGACCAGCAACGAGGTCGTGCCGAACACCCGAGCCGAGACGTCGGGGCTGACTTTCCACGTCAGCGCGGTCGCAGCGCGAAACAGCTTGAGCT